>JBOHFT010000001.1:0-94423 GCA_050699815.1 Pseudonocardiaceae bacterium
CTAGCTGGCTAGGACCGGCAAAGTCGGTAAGATCGAGTCAAGTTTGGTGCTCGCGGGTCGGATCCGATGGGCGTAGCGTAGATGGCGCTCGCTCCACAGCGCGACGACAGCGCATCTGACCTGCACATACGCACTTCGCGTCATGGTCAACACATCTAGGCGAAGCGAGTGGCGGCGGTCGGTCGCTCTGACCGCGAGTCCCTGCGTGAGCCTGGCCTGAAAGCGGAAGCCGACCACGGCATGGCTCGTCGGGCTGGGGTGTAACCCCGTTAGCCATGAGCGTGCGCGAGCTGCTCGCCACCCTGACCGGCATTCAGGAGACCATGCTACTCTGCCCCACCAACACTCAAGATCGAACTAGCCCGGAAGGTCCCGCTAGGGTAAGGACACCAGAGAAAGGTTCGTCGGGTTTGGATACGGAGAGGTCGGGACTCTTCTCACTATACACAGTTTGCTGACCACGCTTCGCTCTGCGGATTGCCGATTGGATCGCTGCGAGCGTACCGTAGGAATACAACTACCGACCCTTGGGCCAGAGGCGGCCACGGATAGGGAGGCGAAATGGGTTGGGCGACTGGTTCGAGACTCTGCGGCGTGTGCCGCAGCATGCAGGTTGCCTCATGGAGCGGGAAGCTCAATGTATGCCATAAGTGCTCCAAGGCAATGGCCAAGGCTGCTAAGGCCAAGGCCAAGGCGAGACGGAAGTGGTGGCAATAATATCGCCCCAGAACCCAGAGCGAACCCGGTCTCTTCACGTCCTCGATCAATCTCCCGGACCGTCACCGCGATTCAGCTCCGAATCGCGGTGACGGGCATCCTGCTGGGCGCTATTCGGAGCCGAATGGTGGCCCCACCAGCACTCATGGTGATGGCCAGGCGGTCTCCCGGGAATGCTCAGCCAGATGCTGCGCGTAGCCCTGGCGGACCTGTGGATCGGTGGGGTCGCTGCCCTCGTGCTCGGCGTAGTAGGCCAGGTGGTCGACGGCACCGGCGAGCAGCACCAACCGGGAATGACCGGACTCCGACCACAGCACCAGACTCCGCTGCACCGTGGCCAGGTATCCGTCCCAGGTCTGGCCGTATTCCCCGGCGAGCACTGGCCAGCGCAGGAGCAGGCGGTCGAACTCCGGCCGCGGCCAGAACAGCAGCGCGGTCCCCTCGTAGTCCGGCTCGCCAATACCGAGCACATCGCGCACCTCATCCTGCAGGACCTCGGCGAGGTAATCGTGTTCATCGCGCGGCAGGCCCAGGTCGCGGCGTACCCGGTGCCGTTCCCGCACCAGCCTGGACACCACCTCCGTGGCCTCCTCGTAGGCTGGCTCCCCGCGCCGGGAATCCAGCGCCTGCCGACGCCGCAACTCAGTGTGCAGTGCCTCGGTCAGCCACTGCTCGGCGATTTCGGCATGCCCGCCCCTCTCCAGCGCCTCGCTGATGTAGGACACGGCGCCGGAATCGTCGGACAGCAACGGGCGCAGGGACGCCAGCTCGGCCATCCCCTCGTCCTCACGGCCAAGCCGCAGCGGCAGTTCGGCATGAAAAGCTTGCGAGTAGCCGTCCGGATCACCATGGGCACGGTGCGCCTCGACGGCCAGCACCTGGGTGGCCTGCAGGTCCCCGGCGCGGTGGGTGAGCTCGGCAGCCAGCATCAGCGCATACCCCGTATCGGCCGGGTCGGCCACCCGCCCACGATCGACCGCGTCGACCAACTCCGCAGCCACCTCAAACGGCTGAACGCTGAACGAGCAGCCGATGTCGTCAAGATCGTCGGTGGTGAACAGCCGGGTCGATGGCATAGCTCACCGTAGCGCCGCCACCGCGGCGACGCTCAGCGTGGGTTGCGGCGCGGCTCCGCGTGTTCATCTGGTCGTTTCTTCCCTCGATCAGTGCAGAGGCACTGAACTCACCCGACTCGGCAGCCCTCGTCGAGCGGCTGGCCGTCGGCCTGTGACCCCGGAACTAACGGGGCTGCGCCCCATGCCAGAAGGCGTGCACCTGGCTGGCTTGCCCGGGGCCCTGTCCGTGAACTCGACATAGCCGACGTCACAAGTCCCTTGCACATGTCGGTCTCGTCGAGTTCACGGGACGCGGCGCCGACACACGCCCGCTTGCGCTCACTCAATGACGCGCTGATCAGCGATCTCGACCGCCTGGTCGGCCCGCGCGACGCCAGGTTAATGGGAGTGGTCCGCGTCGTCTCGGCTGATGGCGATCCGATGCCGGTGCTCGTTGATGATGTGCCGGAGTTGGTCGGGGTTCTCGGACAGGCGGGAGACGTCTCGGATCACCACGAGGTCCGCCCGGCCGGCCGCCACCTCAGCAAGAACCGCACGACACCGCTTCGAGGCGCGGATGCCGAGGGCGACCTCCGCAACCGTGTCAACCGGCACCACGCCGACTCGATCGCACCAGTCCTGCAGCTCCCGAATCTGCCGGTCGAGCGCATCACGGCGTTGTGATCGAGCGTAGAGGATTGCGGTACGCGGCATACGGCTATTCTAGGTAACCGGATATGCCGTAGCCCCGAGGAGCTGCCCAGATCCGTCACAGGCCGGGCAGTTCTCCATCGTCTGAATCTCCTGTACCTCAGGGTGGCCGTCGAGGTTCGCACGCTTCCACTTCATGATCACCTGGGCACCGCTGCATTGCGGGCACAGGGAGAGGCGCCACTGGTCTTTACCCATACCGACCGCCCTCCGAGCTGGACGCTGTTGCCGCGTTCTGGATGCAGACTGCGGTAATTCGGGCACCGTTTGCAGCAGTCTGCATCCAGAACGCGGCAAAACGCGGGGCTAGACGTCCAGGAAGCGGACGTCTTTGGCGTTGCGGGTGATGAAGGAGCGGCGGGACTCCACGTCCTCGCCCATCAGGACGCTGAAGAGTTCGTCTGCCGTGGCCGCGTCATCGAGCGTTACCTGCATCAGGACGCGGTTAGCCGGGTCCATGGTGGTCTCCCACAGTTCCTTGGCGCTCATCTCACCGAGGCCCTTGTAGCGCTGGATCGCGTCATCCTTAGGCAGCTTGCGGCCTTCTGCGATACCGGCCTCGATGAGCCCATCGCGTTCCCGGTCGGAGTAGGCGTACTGCGGCTCGACCCGCGGCCACTTGATTTTGTACAGCGGCGGCTGGGCGAGGAACACGTTCCCGTGCTCGACGAGCGGGCGCATGAACCGGAACAGCAACGTCAGCAGCAGGGTGCGGATGTGCTGGCCGTCCACGTCAGCGTCGGCCATCAGCACGATCTTGTGGTAGCGCAGCTTGGTGAGGTCGAACTCGTCGTGGATCCCGGTGCCCAGCGCGGTGATCAGTGCCTGCACCTCGGTGTTCTTCAGCACCCGGTCCAGCCGCGCCTTCTCCACGTTGATGATCTTGCCGCGGATCGGCAGGATCGCCTGGTACAGCGAATCCCGGCCGGACTTCGCCGAGCCGCCCGCCGAGTCGCCCTCCACGATGAACACCTCGCTGCGGGACGGGTCGGTGGAGCGGCAGTCGGACAGCTTGCCGGGCAGGCCGCCCAGATCCCCTGCCGACTTGCGGCGCACCAGCTCGCGGGCCCGCCGGGCCGCCAGCCGCGCCTGCGACGACGAGACCGCCTTGTTGATGATCGTCTTGGCTTCGGCGGGGTTGCGCTCCAGCCAGTCGATCAGCCATTCGTTGCAGGTGCGCAGCACGAACGACTTGGCCTCGGTGTTGCCCAGCTTGGTCTTGGTCTGGCCTTCGAACTGCGGTTCGGCGAGCTTGACCGACACGATCGCGGCGAGGCCCTCGCGCACGTCGTCGCCGGTGAGCGCGGGGTCCTTGTCCTTGAGCAGCTTCTTGTCCCGCGCGTAGCGGTTGATCACCGTGGTCAGCGCGGAGCGGAAGCCCTCCTCGTGGGTGCCGCCCTCGTGGGTGTTGATCGTGTTGGCGAAGGTGTAGACCGATTCGGTGTACCCGGCGTTCCACTGCATCGCGACCTCGATCTGCATGCCCTCGCCACCGGCCTCGAAACCGATCACCTTGCGGTGGATCGGGTCCTTGGAGTTGTTGAGGTGCTTGACGAAGTCCTCCAGGCCACCGGGGTAGTGGAAGGTGCGCTCCTTGATCTGGGCGGTGTGGCCTTCGGCGTCCTCGGTCTCGTTGCTGCCGTTGACCCGCTGGTCGCGCAGCACGATGGTCAGGCCCTTGTTGAGGAAGGCCATCTCCTGCAGCCGACGGGCCACCGTCTCGGCGTTGTAGATGGTGGTCTCGAAGACCCGCGGGTCAGCCCAGTAGGTCAGGGTCGTGCTGGTCTTGCGGGTCGGCTCGCCCTTGCGCAGCGGGTGCGCCGGCTTGGAGTCCTCGTAACGCTGCCGCCACACGAACCCGTCCCGCTGGATCTCCACCTCCAGCACGCTGGCCAGCGCGTTGACCACGCTGACACCGACGCCGTGCAGGCCACCGGAGACCGCATAGGACTTGCCGTCGAACTTGCCACCGGCGTGCAACGTGGTCAGCACGACCTCCAACGCGGGCCGCTTCTCCACCGGGTGCATGTCCACCGGGATACCCCGGCCGTCGTCGGAGACCCGCACCCCGCCGTCGGCGAGCAGGGTGACGTCGACCCTGGTCGCGTGGCCCGCCATCGCCTCATCGACGGCGTTGTCCACCACTTCCCAGATCAGCTGGTGCAGGCCGCGTTCTCCGGTGGACCCGATGTACATGCCGGGGCGCTTGCGGACGGCTTCGAGCCCCTCGAGGACGGTAATGGAAGACGCGCTGTAGTCGTTCTTCTTGGCGGCCACGGTCCTCGGTCTCTCCTCAGGGTGCGATGCGGTGACTCGACCGCCGGGACCCCACGGCACGCCCGGTAGAAGCACCGGTCGCCGCGGCGGTATCGACTATGATTCTACTGGTCCCCCAGATGTAAGACGGTCACGGGGGGCCCTGACACGCTCGTAGAGCGATTATCTCGCACCAACGTACGTCCGGACGGCCGAGAGGCAGTGCTGCGCTGCGTAGCGCAGCCTGAGCGGCCCGTTTCGGTGCGGTCAGGTGCGCACCAGAGCCTGACACACCGTGCACGAGAGCCCGACACGCCGAGCATGGGGTCAGCCGTAGGTGTCCCGGGGACCACGGCCGCGGACGTGCCGGGGGCCGCGGTGCCAGTTCGGCGCCGCCGGGGCCTGCACCCGCAGCCGGGTCACCACACCCGGGCCGACGCCGACGGTGATCCGCGCGATCAGCTGGCGTTGCAGCAACCGGAGCTGGGTGGCCCACGCCGTGGAGCTGGCCTGCACGGTCAGCTCCCCGTCCTGCAACGACACCGGCTGGGCGTGCTCGGCGACCTCCGGGCCCACCAGCGTGGCCCACTTGGCGAACACCACACCTGACGACACCCGGTCCACCCAGCCGCGATCGGCCACCAGCCGCGACGCCAGCCGGCCCAGCGGCTGCGGATCCCGGTCGTCGGGCCGGGCCCCGGACCAGCCCCGACGCCGACCAGGCGCCGAGCCCCGACCAGCTGATCTGCGACGCGCCGGTCCCCCGGAACGAGACCCGGCGGCGCGGGCGGCGTCGAGGGCAGCGCGGGCGATATCGGCACCCCGGGGCCTGCCAGGGGGGCCCAGTACCGGCTTGTCCACACTGTCCACAGGTTTATCCCCAGCTGGGGAGTGATCATCAGACACGGCGCACCTGCCCGTCGTGCACGTCGAACCGCACGCCCTCGAGCTCGTCGGGCACATCGGCTGGCACCGCCGCGGTGACCACCACCTGCTCAGCGGCCAGGGCGACCTCGGCCAGCCGGGCCCGGCGATGAGTGTCCAGCTCGGCGAAGACGTCGTCGAGCAGCAGCACCGGCTCAGCCCCGCCGCAGCGCAGCAGCTGGTAGCTGCCCAGCCGCAACGCCAGCGCGAACGACCACGACTCGCCGTGGCTGGCATACCCCTTGGCTGGCCTGCCCCCCAGGCCCAGCTCCAGGTCGTCACGGTGCGGCCCGACCAGGCAGACCCCGCGCTCGACCTCGGCCGGGCGCACCCGGGCCAGCTCGGTGAGCATCGCCACCTCCAGCAGGCCGATGTCGGCTTTGCCATCCTCCGGCAGCGCGGCACCCAGGCTGCTGCGGTAGTCGAGCTGGATCGCAGCGGACTCTGGGGCCACCGCACGGTAGGCCGCGGCGACCTTGGGGGCCAGCTCGACGAGCAGGTCCAGCCGGGCCCCGAGCAGCTCCGCGCCATGCCGGGCCAGATGACCGTCCCAGACGTCCAGCGTGCGCAGATCACCCGGTCCGCCGGACCGGCGCGTCGGTCCGGCGGATTTGAGCAACGCGACGCGCTGGCGCAGCACCTTGTCGTAGTCGGATCGCACGCCGGCCAGCCGGGGCGCCCGCAGGACCAGCAGGTCGTCGAGGAACCGGCGGCGCTCCCCCGGGTCGCCGCGCACCAGCGCCAGGTCCTCCGGTGCGAACAGCACACTGCGCAGCACCCCGAGCACCTCCCGGGGCCGGGGCACCGGGCAGCGGTTGAGCCGGGCCCGGTTGGCCCGCCCGGGGGAGATCTCCAGCTCGACGGTCAGCTCCCGGCCGGCGTGCACCACCGCGGTGCGCACGATGGCCCGCTGGGCGCCGTGGCGCACTAGTGGCGCATCGGTGGCGCACCGGTGCGAGCCCAGGGTGGACAGGTAACCCAGCGCCTCGATCAGGTTCGTCTTGCCCTGCCCGTTCGCCCCGACCAGCACCGCGACGCCGGGCTGCAGGTCCAGCTCGGCGTGCGCCCAGGAGCGGAAGTCGGTGACCGCTAGCTGTCTCACATACACCGGAGCTACTGGGGATCTTCCAGGGCTGGATCGAGCCTGACCGCCTGCACCGCGTGCCCGCCGAACTGCTGGCGCAGCGCGGCCACCGCGCGCATCGCCGGGGAGTCGGGCTGCCGGGAGGCGAACCGGGCGAACAGCGCCGCGGAGATCACCGGTGCGGGCACCGCGTGGTTGATCGCTTCCTCGACCGTCCAGCGCCCCTCACCGGAGTCCTGCACCCAGCCCCGCAGCTGCGCCAGCTTCGGGTCCCCGTCCAGGGCCGCCACCAGCAGGTCGAGCAGCCAGGAGCGGACCACCGTGCCGCGCCGCCAGGCCTTGAGCACCGCAGGCACGTCGGTGACCACCTCGGCCGCCTCGAGCAGCTCGAAGCCCTCGGCGTAGGCCTGCATCAGGCCGTACTCGACACCGTTGTGCACCATTTTGGCGAAATGCCCGGCTCCCACGCCACCGGCATGGACGAAGCCCTCGTCCCGGGGGCCTTCCGGGCGCAGTGCGTCGAACACCGGCATCAGCCGCTCGACGTGCTCAGCGGCACCGCCGACCATCAGCCCGTAGCCGTTGTCCCGGCCCCACACCCCGCCCGAGACCCCGCAGTCCAGGTAGCCGATGCCGGTGCGGGCGAGCAACTCGGCGTGCACCTTGTCTTCGGTGTAGCGCGAGTTGCCGCCGTCGACCACGAGGTCGCCCTCGGCCAGCAGCCCGGCGAGCTGGGTCACGGTGTCCCGGGTCGGGTCGCCAGCCGGTATCATGATCCACACTGCCCGGGGTGCGGGGAGCTGCCCGACCAGCTCCGCCAGCGAGTCGACGTCGCGGTTGCCGGGGTTGTGGGCGTAGCCGACAACCCCGATGCCAGCGGCACGCAGCCGCTCGCGCATGTTGGCGCCCATCTTGCCAAGTCCGACGAGTCCGAGCTGCACGGTGAGTCCTTCCGGTGGTGCGTGGCTCCACCGTAGGTGCTGGGTGATGGTGCCGTGCGCGCCGGGTCGGTGCGGGCTGATTCATCCACCGCGCTGGTAGTGAGGGTCTTCCTGGATAAAGAGAACACCAGTAGTAGTAGTAAGTGCTGTGGATGGTGGGGGCGGACGACGTCTGCACAGCTCGGCCGGTGCGGCGCGGTGTGGACAGCGCCGGTGCTCAGCCCGTGGACCGCAGCACCCGGCGGTGGACCGAGGCCGGGTGGTCCGGCGTGATGCACAGCGCCGCGCACCTGTCCACAGGGTTGTCCCCAGGTGTGGGTGGATCGGTGCCCGTCACACGTCTTCGATGCGCAGTGTGGCGCCGACCGCCTGCCCCACCTTCTCGATGTGCTCCCGGTTCGACGTGACAACGGCATGGCCCCGGCGGAGGGCTCCTTCCACCACGGTCACATCCACGATGTCGTCATGGCCTGAGCGGCCGACGAGGACGCCAACTGTGCGAGCCTGATCTTCCGTCAGCCACTCCACGGTGCACATCGTGAGTAGCCGGACGAGGTTCGCCTGCCGCGGACCTCCTCGCCATGCCTGCGCTAGCACCGGCGCCGGAACGACGGGAGCGACTTCCTCGGCTAGTAAACCGGCGTGCAGTGCCCACATCCGTCGGTCGTTGCGCTCCGCAGCGATCAGTGCCCCGGTGTCGTATGTGACGCCGACCATCTATGCCGATCGCCTCGCCGGCTGGCCCGCGCCGGACCCCCCCAGCAGTGCGCGGGCGCGGGCCAAGCCCTCGGCGAGCTCCGCTGCCGTCAGCGCGCCGTTGTCAGCTTCCCATTCGGCGATAGCCTGCCGTCCGGCGTCTAAGCGCAGCCGGTGGGCCGCTGTGTCGGCCAGCCAGCCGCTCACGGTGGTGCCCTCGGAGCTGGCTGCGCGCTCGATGGCATCTGCCAGCTCAGCCGGGAGCGAGATCGAACGTTTCTGCCGCTGTGCCATGACGATATGGTAGTACAGGCGGTAGCACACCGGTTGGAGCCATGGTCAGGAGCGGGCGCGCTGTTTGATCCGGGAGGTGAGCTCCTGCACCTGATCGTAGGTGCGGCGGCGTTCGGCCATCTCCTTGCGGATTTTCTTTTCCGCGTGCATCACGGTGGTGTGGTCGCGGCCGCCGAAGATCTGCCCGATCCGGGGCAGCGACAGATCAGTCAGCTCCCGGCACAGGTACATGGCGATCTGCCGGGACTGCGCGAGGTGCTTGGTCTTGGTCGGCCCGCACAGGTCTTCCATGGTGACACCGAAGAACTCGGCGACCACTGCCATGATGTGGGGCGCGCCGATCTCGTGCGCCTGGGCGTCCGGGATGAGGTCGCGCAGCACGATCTCGGCGAGCTGGCTGTCGACCGGCTGCCGGTTCAGTGAGGCGAACGCGGTGACCCGGATCAGCGCCCCCTCCAGCTCGCGGATGTTGCGCTCGATCCGGGCGGCGATGAACTCCAGCACCTCGTCCGGCGCGGCCAGCCGGTCGCCGGCGGCCTTCTTGCGCAGGATGGCGATCCGGGTCTCCAGCTCGGGCGGCTGGATGTCGGTGATCAGGCCCCACTCGAAACGGGTGCGCAACCGGTCCTCCAGGGTGCCCAGCCCCTTGGGCGGGCGGTCGGAGGAGATCACGATCTGCTTGTTCGCGTTGTGCAGGGTGTTGAAGGTGTGGAAAAACTCCTCCTGGGTGCCTTCCTTGCCCTCCAGGAACTGGATGTCGTCGACCAGCAGCACGTCGACGTCGCGGTAGCGGCGCTGGAAGGCCACCTTGCGGTCGTCGCGCAGGGAGTTGATGAAGTCGTTGGTGAACTCCTCGGTGGAGATGTACCGCACCCGCATGCCGGGGAACAGCCGCTGCGCGTAGTGCCCGACGGCGTGCAGCAGGTGCGTCTTGCCCAGCCCTGACTCGCCCCAGACGAACAGCGGGTTGTAGGCGCGTGCTGGTGCCTCCGACACGGCCACCGCAGCAGCGTGCGCGAACCGGTTGGACGCGCCGATGACGAAGGTGTCGAAGGTGTACTTCTCATTGAGCTTGGTCTGGGAGCTCGGTGGCCGCGTCGGTGCCGCGGCCGAGCGGGTGGAGGTGGGCCAGATCTCGTGCACGGTGGCCAACGCGGCTTCCTCTTCAGTCTGCCCGCCAGGGTGGATGGTGGAGTTCCCCGCTGGCGGCGTGGTGGCGGGGCTGGAGTGGCCGAGCCTGGTGGTGCTGGGGTCCGCGGTGTCGGGCTGCTCGGCACCGCCGAAAGGCTGGGTCGCCAGCGGCAGTTCCGGGGGCACCGGCAGCGGGTGGTCCACCTTCACCGCCAGCGAGACCGGTCGGCCCAGGTGCCGCGACAGCGCCGCACTGATGGGCTCGCGCAGCGCGCGCTCGATGGCGTCTTTGGCGAAGTCGCTGGGCGCGGCCAGCAGGGCAGTGCCATCCAGCAGGCCGATCGGGCGGGTGACGCGCATCCAGGCGCGCTGCTGGGGCGACAGCGTCCCAGCAGAGAGCTCCCGGACGACCTTGGCCCACACCTGGCCGAGGTCGGTTTGCCGCTCTGACACCTGCTGACTCCCCTTCGGCCGGTGGTGGACTTGCCGGTGGTGGACGCCAGGAGCGCTGCGCGTCCACAAGGTTGTCCACAGCTGTGTATGACGGTCAACGGCAACGGACGGCGTCCTGGCCGGATCCCCGATACGTCAGCCAGCGGGCCGGTCTCCACTCGTCGTCGTCCCGCACCTCACGGGCAGGCACGCCGACAGGCGTCGGGTGCTGCCACAAGAACCCCGCGAGAGCAAGCATCATGGACGTAACGGCGTGTCGTCCTCGCGGTGACGGGAGACGGCCGTTTTGACGGCGCCGGTCCCGGCCGCCTAGGCTCGGGGGAGTCTCCTGCCCACCGGCGGGCATTCCTGTGCGCTCTGGTCCATGGCCCGCTCGGGCCGGGCACTGGGGATCCGCTCGCGGTAGTGCTGCCGGTACCGGCCGGGGAGTGACCCGGCCGTCCACAGCCCCGGCGGCCGCGCAACGAGCACCGGGAGAACGACAGCCGTGACCAAGGGTAAGCGCACGTTCCAGCCGAACAACCGTCGCCGTGCGAGGACTCACGGGTTCCGGTTGCGGATGCGCACCCGGGCGGGGCGCGCCATCCTCGCTGCGCGGCGCCGCAAGGGCCGCAGCGAATTGTCAGCCTGATCCCCCCGCCTGCCGGATTTCCTCCGTTGCTGCCCGCTGCCTCCCGACTGACCCGCCGCGACGACTTCGCGACGGCGGTGCGGCGGGGCCGCCGGGCGGTGTGCGGCGCCATCGTGGTGCACCTGGCCCGCCGCGATGACGCCGATGCCGCGCCGCGGGTGGGTTTCGTGGTCGGCCGCACGGTCGGTGGCGCCGTGGTCCGGCACCGGGTGCAGCGCCGGTTGCGCCATCTGATGCAAGGGCGGCTGCCGGAGCTGCCCGGCGGGGCGCTGGTGGTGGTGCGTGCACTGCCGGCCTCGGCCGGCGCGAGTAGCGCGGCGCTGGATGATGACCTGGGGGGGGCGCTGCGGCGGCTCACCGGTGCCGGCTCCCGCTCCGGCAGTCGGCGATGCGGGTGACTCCCCTCGGTCACCGGCCTGGCCCGGCAGCTCGGGTGCTGGTGCACATCCTGCGGTGCTACCGCCGGTGGATCTCGCCAGCCCTGCCGCCCACGTGCCGGTTCCACCCCTCGTGCAGCGCGTACGCCGTCGAGGCGCTGACCGTTCACGGGGCCCTGCGCGGGTCGTGGTTGACCGGGCGGCGGCTGTTGCGCTGCGCACCCTGGCACCCTGGAGGGGTGGACCCGGTTCCTCCCCCGAGCTCACCCCGTTCCGATGCCGCCCGCCCCCATGCCGAGAGCGAGTCCTCGTGCTGAACTTCATCTACTACCCGGTGTCGGCCATCCTGTGGTTCTGGCACGAGGCGTTCGGCTACCTGCTGGGTCGGGGCAACGGCGTCGGCTGGGCGCTGGCCGTGGTGTTCCTGGTGTTCACCCTGCGTGCGCTGCTGTACAGGCCGTTCGTCAGCCAGGTCCGCTCCATGCGCAAGATGCAGGAGTTCACGCCGGAGATCCAGAAGCTGAAGAAGAAGTACGGCGACGACCGCCAGAAGATGGCCGCCGAGATGCAGAAGCTGCAGACGCAGCACGGCGTCAACCCACTCGGTGGCTGCCTGCCGATGCTGGTGCAGATCCCGGTGTTCATCGGCCTGTTCCAGGTGCTGCGGTCGTTCAACCGGGATTTCCTCACCCCCGAGCAGAACGAGCAGATCGGCAACTACGTGTTCAGCGCGGCCGATGTGCGGCTGTTCCTGGGCGCCGACCTGTTCGGGGTGCCGCTGTCGTCCTACATCACCGAGCCCGCGGCGTTGCTGGCGCGGTACGGGGACATCACCCGGTGGGAGATCGCCGTGGTGGCCGTGCCGCTGACGATCGCGGCCGGCATCCTCACCCACTTCACCGCCAAGCACTCGGTGGAGCGGCAGAACGAAGCGCAGGCCGCCAACCCGCAGGCGGCGATGATGAACAAGCTGATGCTGTACCTGTTCCCGCTCGGTGTCGTGGCCGGTGGCCCGTTCTTCCCGCTGGCGATCCTGATCTACTGGCTGTCCAACAACCTGTGGACGCTGGGCCAGCAGTGGCTGGTCTACCGGCGGATCGACGCGGAAGAGGTGGAGAAGAAGGAGGCTGCGATCGCGCAGCGGCAATCGCTCGCCCCCCGGCCCGGCCAGAAGCCGGTCCGTCCCAGGAAGGAGACCACCGGTACCTCCGGTGATCCGGCCGATGACGATCCCGAGATAGTTGAGCCTAATGGGGGAACTACACCGAATGCCGAGATTACGCCGAATGGGGCAGAATCGACGGGGTCGAGCCGGGACGGGGCAGTAGGGTCCTCCAACGGCGAGGGCACGGACAGCGTGGCACTGCCCGGCATGATCCGGCAGCGCCCGCGAGCGCGGAAGAAGACCAACCGGAAGCGCCGCTGACGGCGTAGTCCCCGGAGAGGAGACAGTTGTGGCCGAGACGCTGGCGACCGAGGTGGGGGAAACCGAGGCTGCGGTTACGGAAGCTGCGGTTACGGAGGAACAGTCGCCGGTGTCGTCATCGGGGGTCTCGCCCGGTGCTGCTGATCACGAGGCGGACACTGAGACCGCGCGGCCGGTGCGCACCGTGCCGGTGAGCGAAGACCTGCTCGTTCAGGAGGGCGATGTCGCGGGAGACTACCTCGAACGGCTGCTCGATCTTGTGGACTACGACGGTGACATCGATCTGGACGTCGAGGCTGGCCGTGCCATGGTGTGCGTCGACGGCGGGGGGGACCTGGAGAAGCTGGTCGGCCCGCACGGTGCGGTACTCGAGGCGCTGCAGGAGCTGACCCGGCTGGCGGTTCAGCAACAGACCGGGGCCCGCAGTCGGCTGATGCTCGATATCGCGCAGTGGCGATCCGCCCGGCGCAGTGATCTCAGCGAGCTGGCCCGATCGACGGCAGAACGGGTACGCGCTGACGGTGAGCCGGCCCGGCTGCAGCCGATGACCCCGTTTGAGCGCAAGATCGTGCACGATGCGATCGCGGCGGTGGCTGGCGTGCAGAGCGAGAGCGAGGGCGAGGAGCCCCGCCGCTGCGTCGTGGTGTCCCGCTCGGCTTGATTCCTCCAGCGCGCGATGTCGTCGGGGACCTGATCTCTCCGGCGGGTTTCACGTGAAACCGCATACCCAGCGCGACGTCGCGGAGGCGGTTTTCGGTGATCGGTACGCGCTGGCCCAGCGCTACGCCGGATTGCTCGCCGGGCCTGGGGTCAGCAGAGGTCTCATCGGCCCGAGGGAGGCGGGGCGGCTGTGGGAACGCCACCTGCTCAACTCGGCGGTGCTGGGGGAGCTCGTCCCCGAAGGCTGTCGGGTGCTCGACGTTGGCTCCGGCGCGGGCCTGCCGGGAATACCGCTCGCGCTTGCTCGGCCGGATCTCGCCGTCGTCCTGCTGGAGCCGATGTCCCGGCGGGTGGCGTGGCTGCAGGAGGTGGTGGCTGAACTCGGCCTGGCGGTGTCGGTGTATCGCGGCCGCGCCGAAGACCCGCGGGTGCGTGCCGAGCTTGGGGGCAACGATGTCGTGACGGCCAGGGCCGTTGCACCGTTGGGAAGGTTGGCAGGCTGGTGCCTTCCGCTGGTGGCGTCGGGCGGGCGGCTGCTCGCAGTCAAGGGTGCCACTGCGCCTGAGGAGGTCACGCGGGATGCCATTGCGGTGCGGGCCGCTGGAGGGGGGGCGGCGGAGGTCGTGCAGTGTGGTGCCACCATCGTGCGGCCGCCGACAACGGTCATCGTGGTGCGTCGGCTGGCGCAGCGTGTCACCCGTACCACGAGGGCACGAAGGAGGAAGGACCGGTGAGCGTGAGCTTCCGTAGGTGGCAGGACGGTGCAACGCTGGGCAGTGCAGGGCAGGATCGTCTCCAGCGGGAGCCGTCCAGGCGGGACGACCTCTTGCCCCGCGCGGCTGTTTCCCGTGCGGCTGTTTCACGTGAAACGGTGACCCCGTCGGCCCCGGTGACCCCGTCGGCCCTGTCGCACCCCGACATCGGGTGGACACCGATCGGGGACGAGGCCGAGCGCGCCGCCCGGGTGCAGCACCCCACTGACCGGCTGCCCCGTCCGGCCCGGCGCCGGGTACTCGCGGTGGCCAACCAGAAGGGCGGCGTGGGCAAGACCACCAGCACGGTCAACCTTGCGGCTGCCCTGGCGCTGCAGGGGCTGCGCACGCTCGTGGTCGACCTGGACCCGCAGGGCAACGCCTCCACCGCACTGGGAATCGACCACTGCGCGGGCGTCCGGTCGGTGTATGAGGTGCTGCTGGGGGAGATCGGGCTCGTGGACGCCGTTGTGGTGAGTCCGCAGTCGCCGAACCTGCTCTGCATTCCCGCGACCATCGACCTCGCGGGCTCCGAGATCGAGCTGGTGAGCATGGTGGCCAGGGAGTCCCGTCTGATCAGGGCGCTGTCTGGCCTCGCACTCGACGCGCTGGACGTCGACTACGTCTTCATCGACTGCCCCCCGTCGCTGGGACTGCTCACCGTGAACGCGCTCGTCGCCGCGCCCGAAGTGCTGATCCCGATTCAGTGTGAGTACTACGCGCTGGAGGGGCTCGGGCAGCTGCTCCGCAATATCGAGCTGGTGCAGGCGCACCTCAACCCCGCGCTGACGGTGTCGACGATCCTGCTGACCATGTACGACGGGCGCACGAAGCTGGCTGACCAGGTCACCGCCGAGGTCCGCAAGCACTTCGGCGACCAGGTGCTGCGCACGGTGATCCCGCGCAGCGTGAAGGTCTCCGAGGCGCCGGGCTTCGGGCAGACCGTGCTGGCCTACGACCCCGGCTCCCGCGGGGCGCTGAGCTACCTGGACGCCGCCCGGGAGATCGCCCTGGGCCATGGCTGTCTGGGCGCCCGGGAGGTGCGTCGCTGATGGCCACCAGCAGTGCAATGCCCGCCAGCAGTGCAATCCCCCAGCGTAAGGGTGGGCTCGGCCGCGGTCTGGCCGCATTGATCCCTACTGGGCCGGCCAGCGACTCGGTGCCGTTCGAGCGCCGAGACGGCCGCCCGGATGCCCCGAGCGGCCGGGTGGCGGGTGCGGTCTACCAGGAGGTACCTATCGGGGCGATCGTGCCCAATCCGCGGCAGCCTCGGCAGGCCTTCGATGAGGAGTCCCTGGCTGAGCTTGCGCATTCGATCCGTGAGTTCGGGCTGATGCAGCCCATCGTCGTCCGCCCACTGCCGGCTGAGTCGGCGATCGGGCAGCGGCCGGCTGAGTCGGCGATCGGGCAGCGGCCGGCTGGGCCGGCGATCGGGCAACTGCCCACCGTGTCCTACGAGCTGGTCATGGGTGAGCGGCGGTGGCGGGCGGCGCAGCAGGCCGGGCTGGATCGCATCCCGGCAATCGTGCGGAGCACCGCGGACGACGCGATGCTCCGCGACGCGTTGCTGGAGAACATCCACCGGGCCCAGCTCAACCCGCTTGAGGAGGGGGCCGCTTACCAGCAGCTGCTGGAGGACTTCGGTGTGACGCACGAGCAGCTGGCGTCGCGGATCGGGCGCAGCCGCCCGGTCATCACCAACACCATCAGGCTGCTCAAGCTGCCGGTTGCGGTGCAGCGGCGGGTCGCCGTCGGCGTGCTGTCCGCCGGGCACGCCCGGGCACTGCTCGGTCTGGACGAGCCAGCTGCCCAGGAGACCTTGGCGGCGCGCATTGTTGCCGAGGGGCTGTCGGTGCGGGCCACCGAGGAAGCAGTGACCCTGAGCCGCCGCGAACCCGCCCCGGCCGCCCCGAAGGCGCCGGCCCCCCGCCCGATGCAGGCACCCGGGCTGCAGGATCTTGCCGAGAACCTTTCCGACGCCTTCGACACCCGGGTCAAGGTGGAGCTGGGCCGCCGCAAGGGCCGGATTGTGGTGGAGTTCGGATCCGTCGATGACCTTGAGCGCATCGTCGCGCTGATGACTGCGCCCCGATGACCACCCGGCGGTACCGGACGGGTGACGAGTCACTGGACTGGACGGCAGCGATGCCTCAGCAGCCCCTCCGGTGACCGAGGAGCGCTGGGTTGGTCCACGGATGGAGCGCAGACCTTCCAGCCGGGACGGTCCGGTCTTTATTAGTGAGTCCCGGTGGTTCAGGTGACGCTCGGCCGCCGCCCGCAGGTGGCCTCTTCGGTGTGCCCCGCCAGCGCACCTGCCCGGAATCGGCGGCGAGCACGCCGAGGACGATGCGCATCGCGGTAGTCTTCCCGGCCCCGTTGCTGCCGACGAAACCGAACAGCTCGCGCAGCGGATCTGGAAGCTCAGCTCCCGGAGTGCGACGACGTCGCCGTAGCGCTTGAACACCCGGTCGATCTCCAGCACCGGAACGGTTCGCCCGGTCGTTTCCGGGGCACGCACGGCCAGCTCGCTCATGGGCACCGACGCTACGGCGGCGGGTCCGGTCCTCGCACAGCGACGTCTGTATCGGATCGAACCGTCACCGTTAGCCGAAGCCCAGCGCTGCTCTTACCCACTTTCCCATTTCGGGCAATGGGGTGTACCCTGGCTCCATGACCGACATGCTCATCGAGCTTGACGACCGACGCCGCGCCTCACTCGGCAAGCTCGGACGTCACCGGCGCTACCTTGCACACGAAGAGCCCGACGGCACGCTCGTGCTCACCCCGGCCGCCGTGATGACCGAGGCCCAAGCACGCCTGCTCGCCCGGCCTGACGTCATGGCCGACATCGACGCGTTCGTCGCCGAGCCCGAACGGCACGGTACAACTCGGCCGAGACCACAGCGTCGCGGGTGACCGGTCCCGAGTCGGCCGTCTACTACTCCGGGCAAGCTGCCGACGCACTCGACAAGGTCGAGGCCGACCCTGGGGCCGTCGAGTTGTGGAACGCGCTCTGCGACGCGCTCGACCTCATCATCGACCATCTCGACAGCGCCCCGGCACGGCGAGACGCCCTCCGCACCACCGCCGGCACTACGGTGTGGCGCGTGACCGTTCGTGTACCCCGTGAGACCGACGACTGGGCGATCCTCTGGCACCACGACGAGACCGGTCGCATTCTCATCGCGTTCATCGGTAGGTTGTGACAGTCGCCGCTGTGTGAGGTGGGCGAGAGCAGCTCGGCCCGTTCCCGCATGCCGACCAGGCCGGTGCCCACCACCGGCCTGGCATCGGTCACCTCGATCGTCACCGCGTCGGCCTGCTGGTCGAGCCGGACGTGGGTCGGCGTGGCGCAGCACGCTGGTCAGTGCCTCTATGAGGATCCGTTGCGCGAACAACGTGACCTCGTCGTCGCACTTCCCAGCGTCGCCCCGGACTTCGACCCACACAGTCAGGCATCAGTGCACGGTGAACCCATTCAGATCGTCGACTTGGGCCGAGGAGTCACCAGTCACGTACAACCTCCGCCAGGAGCCACACGTTCGGCGTAGCGACGCCTGCCGCACGGCGGGCAGGCGGCCTTCTAGCCTGCCGGTATGACACGTACGGGGGCGCGCTGGATCGTGCGTACCAGTACTTCCTGTCGGTGCGCGGTATCGACCACCTGAGCGGGCATCTGGATGAGCCGGACGCGCTGCAAGTCGCGGGAATGCTGCACCTCAACGACCACCAGCGCCGACCAGACCGTCCGGTTGTGGGAGCTGCCCCGCCTCGACAGGTTCGCCGGCGGTGAGGCGCGAGAAGCCTGCCTCCGGGTCGGCGGACCGCTCGACAAACCAACCTGGGAGCTCTACGCCCCCGGTGTCAGCTACCAGGATACCTGCGCAGGCCGTTGATCCATCAGCTCCGCACGGGCGTGACGGGGTCAGCCGCGGGCCACCGCCCGCTCGATCAGGCCGGCGAACACCGCGCCCAGCTCACCGCCGTCGGATTCGATCGCCATCGGCAGCAGTGACGTCTCAGTGAGCCCCGGAGCCACGTTGACCTCCAGGAAGTGCGCCACCCCGTCCGGGGTGACCACCGCGTCGGTCCGGGACAGATCGCGCAGCCCGAGCAGCCGGTGCGCGCTCACCGCGAGGTCGGCGGCCGCGGCGGCCGCCGGGCCGGCTAGCCGGGCCGGGGCGTGGAACGTGGCCAGCCCGGCGGTGTAGCGGGCGGAATAGTCGTAGCAGCCGGACTCGGCCTCGATCTCCACCGCCGGCAGCGCCCGCGGGCCGTCCGGCTCGTCCACCACCGTGACCGCGACCTCGATGCCCGCCACGAACCTCTCGGCGAGGACCGTGTCCCCGTAGGCCAGGCAGCTCACCATGGCGCCCGGCAGCTCGGCGACCTCGCGCACCACGTGAACGCCCAGCGCGGAGCCACCCTGGTCGGGTTTGAGGACCAGCGGCAGGCCGAGCCGGTCGACCAGCGCGCCGAGCACGGCTTGCGCCCCGAGATCACGGAAGGTGGCGTGCGGCAGAGCCATCCAGTCCGGGGTGGCCAGCCCGGCGCGGGCCAGTTCGTCCTTGGCGGTCGGCTTGTCCCAGGCCCGGCGGCAGGCCCTCGGGCCAGTGCCCACATAGGGGACCCGCAGCATCTCCAGCACCGACTGCACGGCGCCGTTCTCCCCCGCCCCGCCGTGCAGCGCCACCACCACGGCGTCGGGCCGGCTGGCGGTGAGCTGGCCGACCAGGGCGGCGTCGACGTCCCATTCCTCGACGTGCAGCCCGACATCCCGCAGCGCGCTGGACAGCCTGCGCCCCGAGCGCAACGACACGTCGCGCTCGTGCGACAGCCCGCCAGCCAGCACAGCCACGGTGCGATCGGTCACCCGGGGACTCCCCACTGTGTTTCAGGCGGTGTCCGGTGCCGGGGACTGCGGGCCCGACGCCGCGCGCGGGCGCACGGTACCGAACGTGCGCTGCAGTTCGAGCTCGCCGTTGAGCACGGTGGCCAGCCGGCGCACACCTTCGGTGATCCGCTCCGGGGTCGGGTAGCAGAACGACAGCCGCATCAGCCTGCTGGCGTGGGACCGGTCGGAGTCGGTGTAGAACGCGGTACCGGGAACGTAGGCCACCCGCTGGGTCACCGCCCGGGGCAACATCGCCTTGGTGTCCAGGCCATCAGGCACCGTCAGCCAGACGTAGAACCCGCCCGCGGGCTGGGTCCACCGGCACCCCGGCGGCAGGTACTGCCGCAGCGCCGCCAGCATGGCATCCCGGCGGTCCCGGTAGGCCTCCTGGTAGGTCTTGATCTGGCCCTTCCAGTCGTGCTGGGCCAGATAGCGGGACACCACGGCCTGAGTGAACGCCGGGGGGCACAGGGTTGCCGACTCCATGGCCAGCACCAGCTTCTCCCGCACCGCGTGCGGGGCCAGTGCCCAGCCGACCCGCAGGCCGGGCGCGAAGGTCTTGGAGAACGACCCCAGATAGACGACGTTGCCCGGGTCAGCGGCCCGCATCGCCGGGTAGGTCTGGCCATCAAAACCCAGCAGCCCGTAGGGGTTGTCCTCGACGATCAGCACCCGGTGCTCGGCGCACAGCTCGAGCACGTCGGCGCGGCGCGGCGCGGCCAGTGTGACGCCGGC
Source organism: Pseudonocardiaceae bacterium (assembly GCA_050699815.1). GTDB lineage: Bacteria > Actinomycetota > Actinomycetes > Mycobacteriales > Pseudonocardiaceae. The sequence goes on from JBOHFT010000001.1 coordinate 19,738, forward strand.
CGGGTTGTGGAAGTTCGGGATGGTGTACAGGAATTTCGCGGACCGGCCCTGGGCGCGCAGCGACCGCAGCGCGGCGTCCAGCTCGGCCGGGATCAACCCGTCGTCGTCCATCGGCACGTGCACCACCTGCGCCTGGAAGGAGGTGAAGGTGGCCAGCGCCCCGACATAGGACGGGGCCTCGGCGAGCACCACATCGCCCGGGTCGCAGAAGATCCGGGTCACCATGTCCAGCGCCATCTGCGAACCGACGGTGACCGTGACGTCGTCGGCGTGCGCCCGGATCCCCTCCAGGGCCATCACCTCGCAGATCTGCCCGCGAAGCTGCGCGGTGCCCTGCGCCGAGCCGTACTGCAAAGCCGTCATCCCCTCGGTGGCGACGAGCTGGGCGAGGTCACCGGCCAGCTCGTCCAGCGGCAACGCCGGCAGGTAGGGCATGCCGCCGGCCAGGGAGACCACCTCAGGGCGGCTGGCCACCGCGAACAGTGCGCGGATCTCCGATGCGGTCATGCCCGCGGTGCGCTGCGCGTAGCGGTGCAGGTGCGGATCGAGGTCGCGCCGGGTGGGCGGCTGGGCTGGCTGAGGGGTCGCTCCGAGGGTCATGTGGGGCACCTTTGTTCTGGTCATGTCCTCTGGAAGTGTAAAGCTCGCCACAGCTGGACCCGCTGTCTTCACTCCGGGTGGTCAGCGGCATATGCTCCCGAGGCGTTCTGCGCCCGGTCGCGGGCACCCGCAGGCGCGCTGGCACGACCATTGCGGGAGGCCCGGTGTCACGTCGAGCGGTCGGCGTCACCTTAGACAATCTCGGTCTTTTGCCCAAGAAGTGCCGGCATTGCGTGTTCTGGGAGCTCGCTCCCCACATCCGGGAGCAGGCCGAGGACTTCGGCCAGACCGAGGTGGAGAAGGAGGCCTGGGTCTCCAGCGTGTTGCTGGAGTGGGGTTCCTGCGGGCGGATCGTGATGTGCGGTGACGTGCCGGCCGGTTACGCGCTGTACGCCCCGCCGGCCGCGGTGCCGCGGGCCGCGGCGTTTCCCACCGCACCGGTCAGCGCCGATGCCGTGCTGCTCACGGCGCTGACGGTGCTGCCGGAGTTCGGCGGCGGTGGCCTGGGCCGGATGCTGGTGCAGGCGGTCGCCAAGGACCTCATCCGGCGCGGCGTGAAGGCCGTCGAGGCCTTCGGTGACGCCCAGCCCGGCGAGGAGTCCAGTTGCGTGATCCCGGCCGAGTTCCTGCAGCAGGTCGGGTTCAAGACGGTGCACGCGCACCCGCGCTGGCCCCGGCTGCGCCTGGAACTGCGCACCGCGCTGACCTGGAAGGAAGACGTCGAGGCGGCCCTGGAACGGCTGCTGACGTCGGTGACGATCCACACCGCCGAGCCCACCCTGCGCCCGGCCTGACGACGGTCGAGTGAGCACCGTATGAGTTCTGTACCTTCAGCGTATGAGCGGTAAGAAGGAGCGGATCACCGTCAGCCTGGATCCCGGCATCGCCGCGAGGCTCAAGGCTGCCGCTGAGCGGGCCGGCGCGGCCAGCGTGTCGGAGTACGTCGAAGGCGCCCTCGATGCCCGGATGGTTCGCGATCACTGGCTGGCTCGCTGGCGGGATGCGGCCGGGGAAGCCGATCCTGAGGCGCTGGCCTACGCCCGCCGTGCCCTGCTCGGTGAGCGGGTCGAGCAGCATCGTCCGCAGGCGTCGTGAGCGGCAGGGTCCTGACCTGCTCCGCCATCGTGGACATCGCCACTGGCCGCTCGGTGTACGGCCGGGCGTTCCTGGTGGCCGCCGTCGAACTTGGGATGATCTTACCGACCCCCTCGACCGCGCTCCTGCAGGCCTGGGCTGCCGTCCCGCCGCAGGCACGGGCGCTGCTGGAGCTGTTCCTGGACGCCCCAGCAGTCGTCGTCGAGGACCTCACTGGGCCCGTGGCCGGCCGGGCCGGCGTGCGCGCCCACCCGGCGCACCAGGCCGGGTGCTTCGATGTGGCCGCTGCCCACGCGGTAGACGTGGCGATGGCCCGCGGGCTGGCCATCCTGACCGCAGAACCCGGCCCGCTGCGCGCGATCCACCCGGACGTGGAGATCGAGGAGCTGCCCGAACCGTAGCGCCGCGTCACCGCCGTGAACTCGACGCCACCGACGTCCCGGTAAGGCCGAAACGTCCGTGGCGTCGAGTTCACGAGCCGCACCCACCAGGTCGGGTCGGCTCGACCGGCGCTGTGGTGTCCGGTCGGCCGCCGGGAGCTGTCTCAGCCGACGGCCGTCCGGAGTCTGGGGAATTGCGGAACTGCGCAGCGGGTGTCCGCAAGGTTGCCAGCGCCTCGCATGTCGGGCAGCTGGGCCCGGCGGGCTGGGCGCTGGTGGGCACCGACCACAGCATGCGGTGCCCGCAGACTCGGCTGAGCCGGTACCGCAACGAGCGCGACATGTCCGGCACGACGCTGGCCGCCGAGCTCGGCATCGGCCAGCCGCAGATGTCCCGGCTGGAGACTGGCAAGGCGAAGGTCACCCCGGCGGCACTGGCCCGCTTGGTGGAGGTGCTGGGCATCCCCGAGGGCGATGCCCGCAGGCTTGATGAGTTGCGTCGGCGCTCAGCTGAGCCGGGCTGGTGGCAGGACTACGGGGACATTCTCAGTGAGCCGGTGGAAATGCTCATTGAGCTGGAGGTGGAGGCGTCCTGGATCCGCAGCTATGAGGGGCATGTGATCCCCGGCCTGCTGCAGACCCGGGACTACGCCGAGCGGGTTATGACCGCGGGTTCCATGCACATCCGGGTGGCCGATATCGACCGTTACCTGGAGTTGCGGATGCGCCGTCAGCAGCGCCTCGCCGAGGGGATGCGGTTCACGACTGTGCTGTCGGAGGCGGTGATCCGCCAGCAGGTCGGTGGCCCGGAGGTGCTGCGCGATCAGTTGCGCCACATCACCCGGGTCACCCGGGAGTTCGATGTCACCGTTCAGGTGGTGCCCTTCACCGCTGACGCGCACGCCGCGCTGGCCGCTTCCTTCGTCATCATCCAGTGGCCCGACGAGCACGACGCCGAAGCCGTCTACGTCGACGGCGAGACCAGTTTCACTGTCTATGAGCGCGACGGCGTCATCCGCCAGTATGTGCACGCCTTCGCCTCTGCGAAGGCCCAAGCGCTCCCACCCCGGGAGTCTCTCGACCTGATCCACACCGTGATGAAGGAGCTGTGACCATGAACGACACGCCCCTCGCGGCACTGGCCGACGCCACCTACCGGAAGTCCACCCGCAGCTCAGCCGCTGGCAGCTGCGTGGAGGTCGCCGCCCTCCCCGGCGGCCACCGCGCCGTCCGCGACAGCAAACACCCCGCCGGCCCCGCCCTCACCGTCACCGCAGCCGAATGGACCGCCTTCACCACCAGCCTCCGCACCGGCAAGTTCGACTGACCCACCCAACAACGACCGGCCAGTGGATGCCCCTGGCCGAAGACTGGTCACCACACGGCCGCCGCTGGCCCGGGCTGCAGCAGTCCGTCAGTGTGGCGCCGTTACGCGGACCCTTCGGACACCCGGAACAGCACACCGTTGCTGTCGTGGGTGTACCGGCGGCGCGCATTTTTGGTGATCTTCTGCTCGATCTCGCCGTCGAGATCGACACCATTCATCTCGGCCAGCGCGAACAGATAAAGGGCCACGTCGGCCAGCTCCTCGCCGAGATCGGGCCGGGCCCGACGCCATGCCTGGAAACTCTCGGCGACCTCGCCGTGCAACAGCATGAACTCCAAGGGGACATCGCTGGTGTTGAACAGGCGTCTGACGGTGGGTTACCGGGTGTCGAGTCGGACGACGGTGGTGGCCTCGGTTGCCGAGCAGTGGGATCCGGCTCTGGGCTCTGCGGGCCATTCGGCCGATCGCCGGGGCAAGATCTGGCGCCACCGCCCCGTCCTTGAGATCAACACTGCTGATGCCCTGCCGGTGGTCTTGGGTCTACACATCAGCACCTCCTGTTAGCCTCCCTCGACGATGAAGGTCTCAGCGGTGCTCAAGCTGATCGAAGGCGACGGCTGGCGGCTCGCCCGAACCCGCGGATCGCACCGTCAATACCAGCATCCGACGAAGCCCGGCCTGGTGACGGTCCCAGGGAAGCCGAGCGACGAACTGCACCCGAAGACACTGAGCAGCATCTTGAAGCAGGCTGGGCTCAGGAACGACACTGGCAGAACCGGTGCGGCTTCGGAAGGAGGGAAAACATGATCAGCTATCTGATCATCATCGAGGGTGACGGCTCGACCAACTACTCGGCCTACTGCCCCGACCTGCCGGGCGTCGCGGCGACCGGTGACAGCATCGACGAGTGTGCGGCCGAGATGCGTGACGCGATCGCCTTCCACATCGAGGGCCTGCGCGAGGTCGGCGAGCCCGTGCCACCGTCGACAAGCCGGGGGCGAACGGTCGAAGTCGCCGCCTGACGCATGGCCATGATGCGCTACCCGAACTCGTCGTGGTAGAGGGCGTCCCGTCACGAGCACGCACCGATCCCCACCACAACGGCAATGGGTCTGGCTGGATGACCCGGCCAGCACGGTCACTAGTCTGGCCTGATCCGCGTACCGGACGTCCGCTGACCGTGGCTGTCGGGGTGGTACGGCACCATGAGCGTGCTACCACGGGAGGCACGATGAGCAGCGGACTTGAGACCCGGCCAGGCGCCACCACGCTCGATCTCGACGACCTGGTGGAGCTGGCCTGGAGCGGGCAGATCCGGGTCCCGCACTTCCAGCGAGATTTCCGCTGGACGCGCCAAGACGTCATCCGCCTCTTCGACAGCGTCGTCAAGCGGTATCCGGTCGGCAGCCTGCTGCTCTGGCGGCAGTCGGCGCTGGCCCAGCGGCTTACCCTCGGTGCACTTCGGATCAATGCACCGCAGGTCGATCAGGCATTATGGGTGGTCGATGGCCAGCAGCGGGTCACGAGCCTTGCCAACGCGCTGCACCCGGACGGGGCGCGGGATCCCCGGTTCGACCTCGGCTACGACGTGCGGGACGACCGGATCGTGAACCGGCCCGGCACCGACGACCCGTACGTGATCCCGTTGCCCACCCTTTTCGACCTGGCCAAGGTGCTGGACTGGTTCGCCACCCACCCCGAGGTCGGCGATTACCGAGGCAAGGCATTCGAGCTCGCCAAGCACTTACGCCAGTTTACGATTCCGGCGTACCAGGTGGTGCAGGACGACACGCTCGTGCTGCGCGACATCTTCGACCGGATGAACAACTACGGCAAGCGGCTGAGCCGCGCGGAGATCTTCTCCGCGCTCACTGCCGGCCGCGAGTCCGACGCCGAGCACATCCTGACCATCGACCAGATCGCTGATCACGTGGGCGAGCAGCTCGGCTTTGGCCGGGTCGATGCCGACACGGTGTTGCGGGCCATTCTCGCTCGTCGCGGGCCAGATGTGCATCGCGAGATTCGGCTCGAGTTCGACGACGACAACCGGCGTGGTGACCTCGAATTCCGCAACGAGGACCGTGACTCCGCGTTCGCCGCCGGCGAGGAGGCGCTGGTCCGGGCCGTGCGCTTGCTGCAGTCGATGGGAGTTCCCCATGTCGCTCTGCTGGCCTACCGCTACCTCCTCGTGGTGCTGACCAGGGTGTTCGCCCACCATCCCGAACCTGGTCCGGCGAATCTCAGGCTGCTGGGTCGCTGGTACTGGCGCGCGGCCGTGCTCGGTCCGGAGATCTTCAAGGGCAGCACTACTGGTGCCGTGCGCATCCTGTGCACGAAGGTCGATCCCGGCGACCTCAGCGGATCGGTAAGGGACCTCCTCGACGCGCTTGACGACCACCAGATGAGTCTTCCCGACCTGCGCCGATTCCGGACCAACGAGGCCTCAGCGAAGATCACCCTTTGCTCCTGGTGGGAACGTGGCCCCCGCAGCCCGGACACCGGCGGTCTGTTCGACCAACCGCAGCTTGCCGAGGCATTGATCGAACGCGGGACCGCCGCGGACGCGGTGGCCGTCTTCGTCGCCCGGAGATTCGTCCCTGAGCGCTACCGCCTCTGGGCTGCGAACCGCGTGCTGGTGCCGGTGCTCACCGAGCCCGCGACTGAGGTATCAGGGGCGTTCCTGCAACGCCCGTTCGACATGCCCGAGGACACCTGGCAGCAGGTGCTTGACTCTCACTCGATCAGCACTGAGAGCGGGAGCCAGCTGGCCGCTGGCGACACCGTGGCGTTCCTGCGGTCCCGCCAGGCGGACCTGCAGCACGTGCTCGAATCCTTCCTGCGGCGTAAGTGCGAGTGGGGTTTCGAGAACACCCCGCCGCTGCACGAGCTGCTCATCGAAGACCTCAATGGCGAGGGCGACGATGACGCTGCGTGAGATCCAGCACGCCGTGTGGCTGCGCAGCGATCGGGTGGGCACGCTGGTCCAGCGCGGCGACCACACCCGCTTCGTGTTCTCCGAGAAGTACCTCACCGACCCAGACCGGCCGGTCCTCGGATTGGTTTTCGAGCAAGACCTTTCCGCTCGGCACGCGGCCGCGCTACGCCTGCCCTGCTGGTTTTCTAACCTGCTTCCCGAGGGTCGGCTACGGGAGTGGATCGCCGCTGATCGGAAAGTGTCTCCGCAGCGCGAGATGGAGCTGCTCGCGCAGGTTGGGCATGACCTGCCGGGTGCCGTACGGGTGCTGCCCGCGCTGGACGGTGCGGGCGACGAGATCGAGTGGCTGCCCACACCCCCCGCGGCTCCAGCGGAGCGAGCCGCGCAAGAGCCGGACACCTGGCGCTTCTCGCTGGATCGAATTCTGCATCGCTTCTGGCAGCCGTTCCTTGCTGCGCCGAGGAGGGGACTCGTGACTCGCGCTGAATGACGTCGGCGATCAGAGGTAGTCGGCCAGATCTTCCAGCAGTGCCGCTTTGGGCTTGGCACCCACGATCTGCTTGACCGGCTTGCCGCCGGAGAACAGGATCATGGTCGGGATTGACATGATCTGGTAGTTGCGCGGGGTCTTGGGGTTGGCGTCGATATCCATCTTCGCGATGGTGATCTCCGCGTGCTCCGAGGCGATCTCCTCCAGCACCGGCGCCACCATCTTGCAGGGGCCGCACCAGGCCGCCCAGAAGTCCACCAGCACGGGCTTGTCGCTGCCGAGCACGTCGTCGGCGAAAGACTGGTCGGTCACGATCACGGTCGACTTGTCTGCCATATCAGCTCCTGTCGGGGTCTGTCAGGGAGGTCTCAGGACTGCATGCCGTAGCCACCACCGACGAGCTCGGCGGCCATCTGGGCGCTCGGGGTTTCAGCATGCTCGGCGAGCCAGCGCTCGGCGTCGATCGCGGCCGCGCAGCCGGTGCCCGCGGCGGTGACCGCCTGCCGGTACGTGCGGTCCACCAGGTCTCCCGCGGCAAAGACGCCGTCCACGCTGGTCGCCGTGCCCGGTGCGTTGACCAGCACATAGCCGTCCGGATCGGTCTGCACCTGGCCGCGGACCAGTTCGCTGCGTGGGTCGTGCCCGACCGCGACGAACATCCCGGTGGCCTCCAGCGTCGAGCCGTCGGACAGCGCCAGGCCGGTGACCCCGCTGTCGCCGAGCACCCGGTCGACGGTCACCCCGGTGCGCCAGCGGATCTTGTCGTTGTTCCGGGCCCGCTCCAGCATGATCTTCGAGGCGCGGAACTCGTCGCGTCGGTGCACCACGGTCACCGACCGCGCGAACCGGGTCAGGAAGGTGGCCTCCTCCATCGCGGAGTCCCCGCCACCGATCACGGTGATGTCCTGATCGCGGAAGAAGAAGCCGTCACAGGTGGCGCACGAGCTGACGCCGCGGCCGAGCAGCTCCTGCTCTCCTGGCACACCCAGGTAGCGGGCCTGCGCACCCATCGCGAGCACGACCGACCGGGCCAGGTAGACGGTCTGCTCGACCATGACCCGCTTGACGTCGCCGGTCAGCTCGACCGACGTGACGTCTCTGGACTGCAGTTGCGCACCGAAGCGCTCGGCCTGGGCGCGGAACTGCTCCATCAGATCCGGGCCCATGATCCCGTCCCGGAATCCCGGGTAGTTCTCCACGTCGGTGGTGGTCATCAAGGCGCCGCCGTACTGGCTGCCCTCGAAGACCAGTGGCTCCAGCTGGGCACGCCCGGTGTAGATCGCCGCCGTGTAGCCGGCCGGGCCGGAGCCGATGATGATGACGTCCCGGATCTTGTCGCTCACGTCGGACACAACACGATCCTACGGACCGATGTTCCCCAGCCGGGTTGGCCGCCCTTCAAGGGCGCCCAACGTCAGCAGTCATCAGTGGTCAGGTGGCGCGGCGCTGGACCCCGACCTCGCTGAGCTTGGACTGGTTGCGGTCCTTGCCGCCGCCCAGACTGGTGATCCACACCAGCAGGTACCGGGTCGGCGGCCCGGCCCGCAGCGGGATGCGGGTGCTGCCGCGGCCGAGGGTGGCTTTGCCGACCAGGGTGGTCTGGGTCAGTGACGCATTCGGAGACGCAGCGGTGCGGATCTCGACCACGGTGCCCGGGCTCGGCGAGATCACGGTCACCAGGGCCGCCGCGGTGGGCTGGTCGAAGCTCAGCATGATGCCGAGCCCCTTTTTGTAGACGGGGAACTGCTGGCGGTAGGAGTCGGTGGACCACGCAGTGTTCGGGTTGCCGTCCAGGAGCTTGCCGACGTCCTTCTGATGGTCGGGGCTGCCCAGCCCGGAGGGGTCGTAGACCGCCGAGTTCTTGACCCGGACCGAGGCGGACAGCGCCGACGGTGCCACCGGTGGCGCCGACTGCGTCGCCGGCGAGGGACCGGCGACGACCAGCGGGGTGCCTCCGGCGTTGGCGAACACCGACACGACCTGCAGGCCGGCGTAGCCGAGGATCAGCAGCGTCGTGGCGGCCAGCACCGTCATCGAGACGCTCAGCTTGATCCGGCGTCGCCGTCGGGCCCGCGCCGGATCAGCCGGCCGACGGCGGCCGGCCGCGCCGAGCAGGTCGAGGTCAGCGGTCGAGGCGTTGAGCTCAAGCACTTGTTGCACGGCGGCGCCGGTGTGCACGCCGCCGCTGGTGCCGGGACCGGCGAGGCTGCGCAGCGCCAGGGTGGACAGCTCCACCGGAACCCCGGGCCGCAGCGCCGCCGGGCTGATCGGGGAGCCGTCGGGCCGCAGCGGCGCAGGGGGCAGGCCGCCCGGCCCACCGGGCAGTGGCCAGTACCCAGTGAGCAGCAGGTACAGCATCGCGCCCAGGCCGCGGACGTCGTCTCGGGACCCGGTCGTGGGGGGTGGGCCCGGGAAGGCGAATCGGGCCTGCCAATCCGGGGTCACCCTGATCCGGCCCGGGTGGTCGCAGCCGAGGACCAGACCGGCGTTGTGTGCCGCGTCGACCGCGCCGGCCAGCGGGACCAGGACGCTGGCCGCCACCGATGGCGGCGGCAGCCCGCCGCCGAGGAGCTCGACGAGGGCACGGCCCGGGGTCCACTCGGCGACCACGATCGCCACGGCTGAGCCGTCCCCGCTGTCGGGCTCCAGCACATCCAGCACCCGCGCCGCACCCGCAGTCTCCAGCCGGGCGCAGCGCAGCGCCCGCCCGACCGCCGACCGGATCAGCTCGGCCCCCCCGGGATCGTGCGGTGCTGCGATGAACAAGGTCAGCGCGACGTCACGGTCTAGCAGCAGGTCGCGGCCGTGCCACAGCCGGACGGCGCAGCGGTCGTCGCGGCCGACCTCGGCCAGCAGGCGGTACCGGCCCGGCTCGACGATCGCACCCGGGGTCAGCCACAGCGGGTGTGGTCCTCTCCCCGTCGAGTCCGCGCTCACCGGCCCTGTCATCTCTCCCGCATGCTCCGCCATCAAGCCCCACCCTCGACGTAACACCACGGAGCAACATCCCGGCGCAGCACCACGGAGTAACAGCCCAGACCACAACACAGAAGCCAATGACCGAGTCTACGGCTCTCGGGCGCCATCCGGCGGCTATCCGGGCGGTTCACGGCGGGTCGAACGGGTCGAACGGGCGCTGGAGATCGCCTCGGTGAGCTCTGGGGTGCGCAGGGCAAGCAGGGCGCCCCCCATCACCACGCCGACGGCCACCGTGGTGAGCACCAGGTCCAGCCAGGCTCCACCCACTCCGCCGAGGTCGACCAGGGCCCGCACCCCGAGCACCGCGCCCACCGCAGGCACTGCCGCCAGCAGGCACTGTGCCAGGGTGATCAGGGTGCGCCTGGTCTCCACCCGGCCCAGCCGCCGGCGCAGCCACGCCTGCCCGACGATGGCGCCCAGCACGCAGGACAGCGAGTGGACGGCGGTGAGCCCCAGCACGACATCGGCGCCGTCGAGCACGACAGGGCAGGCCAGCAGCAGCGGCAGCTTCACCGCCACCATCACCGCGTTGATCATTGTCGGGGTGCGGGCGTCGGCCATCGAGTAGAACACCCGCAGCTGCAGCATCGTGATCGCATACGGCACCAGGCCGAAGGCGGAGATCGCGAGCGCAGCACCCAGGCGCTCGGCATCGCTGCCTGCTTTGCCCAGCGAGAACAGCGCGACCCCGATCTGCTCCCCGGCCAGGGTGAAGATCACGGCGATCGGCACCAGCAGCACGGTGAGGTAGCGGCTGCCCAGTGACAGGTCGTGCACCACCCCGCGCCAGTCGGAGTCGGCCGCCGCCCGGCTCATCCGCGGCATGATCGCGGTGAGCAGGGAGTAGCCGAGTACGCCGTAGGGCAGCTGCAGCAGCAGCCAGACCAGGCTGTAGATCACCACCCCGCCCGGGTCGCCCTGGGCCGCCGACCGGGTGGTGATCACGAAGCCGAGCTGGCCGACCAGGACGTAGAGCACGAACCAGGCGGCCATCCCGCCGGCCTGGGTCAGCCGGGGGTCCCAGCCCCAGCGCCAGCCGAAGTGAAAGCCGGCCCGGCGTAGCCCGGGCAGCTGCACCAGCGCCTGCGCGATGATGCCCGCGGTCGTGCCCAGGCCCAGGACCAGCAGTTTCGGGTCACTCATCCGGGCCGGGCTGATCGTGATCTCGCCTGGCACCAGGGCGTAGACCCCCAGGAACACCAGCACGATGACGTTGTTGAGCACCGGTGCCCAGGTCGGCGGGCCGAAGCTGCTGCGGGCGTTGAGGATGGCGCCGAACAGCCCCGACAGGCCGTAGAACAGGATCTGCGGCAGCAGCAGGTAGCCGAGCACCGCGGCCAGCTGCGGGTTGGCACCCGCGCTGTCGCCGAGCAGCAGCGCGGCGAGAAACGGTGCCGCGGCGACGGCGGCCACCGTGGCCACCCCGAGGGTCACGCAGGCGACGGTGACCAGCCGCTGCAGGTAGGCCTCGCCCTGGTCGGCGTCCTCCTTGGCGGCGCGCACCAGCAGCGGCACCACGACGCTGGTCAGCACCCCGCCGAGCAGCAGCTCGTAGAGCATCGCCGGCAGCGTGTTGGCGACCGTGTAGGCGTCGTTGACCACGCCCAGCCCGAGCACGGCGGCGAGCCCGAGCTGGCGGATGAACCCGGTGAACCGGCTGACCAGGGTGGCGACCGCCATCGTGCGGGTGGCCGCGGCCACCGAGTACCGGGACCGCGGGTGTGCGTGGTTCGCGGTGTCCAACGTCACCTGGCTTCCCGTGCTCTGCGCCGTCGGCGCACGAATCCGCGGGCCACCAGCAGGATCAGCGCCGCACCGGCGCCCGTGGTGAGCGCGACAGTAACGGTGCCGAACGCGGTGGAGCGCAACTGCAGGGTGCTCGGCTCGCCCAGCGGGGTGCCACCCGGGGTGCCCAGCCGGGCATCGACGCTGAACTGACCGGTCCGGCTCACCTGCGCTGGGATGACGAACTGGCGGGTACTGCGGGCCGGCACCAGCTGCAGCCCGACCGCCCCGGTGCGCAGCCCGGCGGTGTCGGACAGGCTCAGCCGGACCTGCACACCGACCGGCAGCTCGTTGCTCACGGTGATCAGCAGCGGGGAGTCCGACGCCGCCAGGCTGTAGGGGCCGGGCGACTGCACGATCCGCACCGAGCGGCGCAGCTCGTCGAGCCGGCTGTGCAGCTCCCCGGTCACCAGCACGGCCCGGTCCGGCTGGGTGCGCCAGGCCGAGGACACCCCCCGCAGCAGCCCCAGCCGCAGCGGATTAAGCAGATCGACCGGTTCGAGGTTCGTGGTGGCATCCACGACGGTGGCCATCTGCAGGTCCCGCAGGACGTCACGGTCGCGCTCGACGTCGGCGGTGATGGTGTGCGGGATCTCCTGCGCGCTGGCCTGCGGCGGGTAAGCCACCGCCGCAGCGGGACCGGCGGGACGGGTGGCGGACAGCGTCGGCAGGTCGCGCGGGACGACGAAGCCGGCTTCCAGCAGCTGCCGGGCGGTGCTCAGCAGCGCGGTGGCCTCAGTGCCCCGCGCCTGCCAGCGGCGCGGCGGGACCAGCAGCACCGGCCGGCGGCCCGGGTCGATCGCGGCGCGGTAGACCAGGGCACCGAGCCCATCCTGGGCGGCCAGCGGGCCGGCGTCGCGGCCGGGCTGTTCCGGGTCGGCAGCCAGCGCGCTGGTCAGCAGGGGGTCGATGAGCAGGCCGGCGCCGCGGCTGCCCTGGGGGCTGGGTGCCGGTGATCGGGCCGCTGGCAGGCTGACGACGTCGTCGGCGAGCGGCGCAGCGGACACCCCGCGGGTGTCCAGCAGGACAGCGCGGATCTCCAGGGCGGTGAGGTCGGTCAGGGTGCGCTCGTCGAGCACCCCGCCCGCGGGCCAGCTCACCCCGGTCAGTGGCTGCACCCCGAGCAGGTCGCTCACCAGGCGGGCACCGGTGCTGATGGCCAGGGCCGTCAGGTCGGTGAGCCCGGCCCGGGACAGCGCCACCAGGTCGGGATCGGCGTAGGGCAGCGCCAGCACGCAGCGGCCCTGGACAGCGCTGCGCAGCCGATCAAGCCAGCTCTGGGCGTCCCGCGCGCCGGTGCCCGCACGCAGCCCGCCGGGGTGCACCACCCGGTAGCCGCGGCTCATCCCGTCGACCGTCTCGAGCAGCGCCGGGTCGATCGCCACGCAGACGGCCGCCGCCAGCGGCGATCCCGGCGGGACCACCTGCTCGAGCGCGCCGAGCACCCCGTCCAGCCGCCCGCCGGCCGCGATATCCGCGGCCACCGGATCCGCTGCGGCGCGGTCACCGCGGATCAGGATCGGCTCACCGGGACCGGTGGGCAGCCGCGCCGGTTCCGCGGCCAGTGGCCACACCACGGTCAGCGGAGCCGGCCGCACCGGCTGGCCCAGCACCGGTCCAGCCGGCCCGCCGGGCGCGGCGGGCGGTATCCCGAGCACCGGCAGCAGCAGCGGGACCGACGCCAGCCGCGCGGTGTCACCGAAGTCCGGTTTGCCGTTGAGGTTGACCAGCAGCGGGTACACGCCCGGTTCGTTGATCTGCAGCGACTCCAGCTCGGCCCCACCGCGCAGCGCAACCTCCAGCTGGAACGGGCTGCTCTGGCCCGGTGCGAGGTCGCCTTCCACCGGCTGGAACCGGGTGACATGAGGCGCTTCGGGAACGCTGGTGGTGGCCCGGACGGCGGCCTGCTCGGAGTTCACCGGCTCGTCGCGCTGCAGCCGGACCCCGAGCCTGGTGATGACCCGGTCCCCGACGTTGACCACCCGGCCGGTGACCCTGAGCACCGGCGGGCTGGCGGCGGTGACCACCCGGGGGGACAGCTCCGCCAACTCGAGCACCGCCAGCATGCTCGCCTGGGATTGATCAGTGTGGAGTTGCGTTGCGGACAGCGCCACCGGGGCGGCGCCGGGTGCCAGCAACGCCAGCACCGCCACCAGCAGGGCTGCGGCGAGCAGGTGGACCCGGCATCTCACGCGGGGCGCCTCATGCCCAGGTGCCTCATGCCCAGGTGCCTCATGCCCAGGTGCCTCATGCCCAGGTGCCCCTCATGCAGAGTCCGCGAGCATCTCGGTGGCGCGACGGACCAGGCGGCGCTCGTCGGCGTAGGCCAGCCGCTGCGGCAGGTCGGCCAGTGGCACCCAGGCCACCTCGGTGACCTCCACGTCGGCGTCGGACAGCTCCCCACCCAGCGCCCGCAGCAGGAAGTGGTGCACTGTTTTGTGCACCCGGCGGTCCTCGGCGACGAACCAGTAGTCGATGCAGCCCAGGGCCGCGACCACCGCGCTGTCGATCCCGGTCTCTTCGGCGACCTCGCGCACGGCCGCCTGCTCCACGGTCTCGCCGTGCTCGACGTGACCTTTGGGCAGTGACCACAGCAGCCGGCCGCGCCGATCCAGCCGGCCGATCACGGCCGCCCGCCCGGTGTCGGTGTCGACCACCAGCCCGCCTGCCGAGGTCTCGTCCACGGTCCGCATCTGGTCGGCTTGGCGCTTGCCGCTGGGTTCGTCGCTGTTGCCGACCCCGACGCCATCAGCCCGGCTCCCCTTGGTGCCCTTACCCTGGCCCGCCCTGCGTTGGCGGCTCCTGCCCTGGCGGGGTGCATCTCGGGCGGCCTTGTCACGGCCGGACCGGTTGGCGGGCGGGGGCATGAGGCTGATGGTATCCGCGGGGTGGGGTTGCCGGTGGGCCTACTGCGGCGGCGGCGGACCGTTACGCTGGCTCCTCGTGTCCCCTTCGCCCTCCGCGGTAGGAAACCGCATGCCGTCGGTGAGCCCAGCACAGCACAATGCCGTGGTGGAACTGCTCCGGATCGCGCCGGTGGCAGACGAGCTGGCCGCCCGGTTCAGCGCGGCCGGTCATTCGCTGTATCTCGTGGGCGGCAGCGTGCGCGACGCCCTGCTCGGCCGGCTGGGCAGCGACCTGGACTTCACCACCGACGCCCGCCCGGACGCCACCCGGCGGATCCTGGACGGCTGGGCCGACGCGGTGTGGGACACCGGGATCGCCTTCGGCACCGTCGGCGCGACCAGGGCCGGCACCCACTGCGAGATCACCACCTACCGCGCTGACCGCTACGACCGGGTCTCCCGCAATCCCGATGTGATCTTCGGCGACACCGTCGAGGGCGACCTGGCCCGGCGTGATTTCACCGTGAACGCGATGGCCGTGCAGCTGCCGTCGCGAGACCTGCTTGCAGGGTCGAGCCATCAACACCGAGGAGCCGGCCGGTTCGTCGACCCGCACGGTGGGATGGCCGCGCTGGCCCGCCGTGAGCTGGACACCCCCGCGACACCGCAGGAGTCCTTCGCCGACGACCCGCTGCGGATGCTGCGCGCGGCCCGGTTCGTCTCCCAGCTCGGTTTCACCCTGGCCCCCCGGGTGCGGGCCGCGCTGGTCGACATGGCACCCGAGATCCGCCGGATCACCGCCGAGCGGGTCGGCGCGGAACTGTCCAAGCTGCTGCTCGGGGCGCATCCGCGGGCCGGCGTGGAGCTGATGGTGGACACCGGGCTGGCTGACCATGTGCTGCCCGAGGTGCCCGCGATGCGCTTGGAGATAGATGAGCATCACCAGCACAAGGACGTCTACGTGCATTCGCTGACGGTGCTCGACCAGGTGATCGCGCTCGAGGACGGCGAGCCTGACCTGGTGCTGCGGCTGGCGGCGTTGCTGCATGACATCGGCAAGCCGGCCACCCGCAGGCACGAGGCCGGCGGCGGGGTGAGCTTCCACCATCACGAGGTGGTCGGGGCCAAGCTGGTCCGCAAGAGGATGCGCGCCCTGCGTTACCCCACGCACGTCGTCGACGACGTCGCGGCGCTGGTGTTCTTGCACCTGCGGTTCCACGGTT
This sequence comes from Pseudonocardiaceae bacterium, assembly GCA_050699815.1. Taxonomy (GTDB): domain Bacteria; phylum Actinomycetota; class Actinomycetes; order Mycobacteriales; family Pseudonocardiaceae. The sequence goes on from JBOHFT010000001.1 coordinate 35,398, forward strand.
ACGGCGGCGGGGAGTGGACCGACTCGGCGGTGCGGCGCTATGTCACCGACGCCGGGGATCTGCTGCCGCGGCTGCACAAGCTCGTCCGGGCCGACTGCACCACCCGCAACCGCCGCAAGGCGGCCGCGCTGCAGCGCACCTACGACGGCCTGGAGCTGCGCATCGAGCGGATCCGCGCCGAGGAGGACCTGGCCCGGGTGCGCCCGGACCTCGACGGTAACGCGATCATGGAGCTGCTCGGGCTGGCGCCCGGCCCGCTGGTCGGCCAGGCCTGGCGGCACCTCAAGGACGTGCGCCTGGACCGCGGCCCGCTATCCCGCGACGAGGCCGAGGCCGAGCTGCGCCGCTGGGCCCAGGACAACCTCCCCGCCGGTGGATCGAGCCCGTGAACCCGACGCGGGTCAGCAGCCGAGTTCGCCGGTGCGCAGGGCGGTGGTGAAGGCGGTCCAGGCGGGCGGGGGGACGGCCAGCACGCTGCCGGCCGGGTTCTTGGAGTCGCGCAGCAGCGGCCTGGCGGGATCGGATCGAGGTGTGCGGGTTTCCGGGCATAGGACGCACTATGCACGATGCGTGACGCCAACAAAATCACTCGATCGTGCTATTGCTTGCAGCACGTGCAATGGAGCTGAGGGGTCGCTGTCCCAGACTGGGCCTCGTCCGCAACGTCCTGTCGGTGCGGCGCACGCTCGTCTGTACGCTGTTATGTATGCAGCGAGAGCGGCTAACTGTGAGCATGGAACCGCAGACGGTGGCGTGGGTGCGGCAGTGCGGGGCACGCACCCGGGGTGGCGCCTCTGCGTATCTCGAGCACCTGGTCCGTCAGGACGCGTTGCGGGCGGCGGCGGCATCAGCGGCCAGCTGGTACGCAGCGCACCCGACTTACGCAGCTGACAGCGCGGCCGAGACCAGGGCGGCGCTGGACCAGACAGCGTGAGGCGAGGGGACCTCTACCGTTACGAACCAGTGCTGGCCAGGCCCGGCCAGCCGACCACCAGGCTCATCGTCTCCGCCGACGCAGTGAACGCCAACGACGCCCTGCCTGCGGTCTACGCAATGCACGTCGTGGACTCCGACCCCGGCTCGCTGCTGGCCGTGCGGGTCGGGGAGTTCGGCTGGGCGTTTGCTCTGGAGATCGATCGCCCACCCCGCCGCCTCGTCGAGCACCTGGGCCGCGCCACCCCCGAAGAGCTTGAGCAGGTCGACAACGCTATCCGGGCGGTCTTCGAGGTATAGGACCAAGGGCAGCTCCGCCACCCAGTTCTGTCGCTCTATCCTGGCCACCGACCGCGCGGAACCGGAAGGGATCCCCCATGCACAGTGACCTGTTCGCGCCCAGCCATCAGGAGACCGAGCCCACCCAGCGGGGCATGGTGCGGCAGAACTCGAAGATGCTCAAGGTCGCGCTAGACGGTGAGGTGCTCGCCCGGCGGGGTTCGATGGTCGCCTACCAGGGCCAGGTGCAGTTCACGGCGCTGGGCTCGGGCGGGGTGGGCAAGTTCCTCAAGCAGAAGCTGACCGGCGAGGGCATCCCGCTGATGAAGGTGTCCGGCCAGGGCGACGTGTTCCTCGCCGACCTTGCGGCTGACGTGCATCTGATCGACCTGGAGGGTCCGCACGACGCGCTGACTGTCAACGGCAAGAACGTGCTGGCTTTCGAGCCCACCCTGAAATACGAGATCCGCCGGGTCGACGGCGCAGGCATGCTCTCCGCGGCGGGCCTGTACAACTGCGTGTTCTCCGGGCCGGGCCGCATCGCGATCACCGCGAAGGGTTCACCGGTAGTGCTCACCGTCGATCAGCCCACCTACGCCGACCCGCAGGCGGCGATCGCCTGGTCGGCCTCGCTGCAGACCGGGTTCCACCGGGCCGACCAGCTGAGCCTGGGCACGCTGCTCGGCCGCACCACCGGCGAGGCGTTCACGATGAGCTTCGCCGGGCAGGGCTTCGTCATCGTGCAGCCCTCGGAGGAGTTGCCGGACAACAGCGGCACCGACGAGTCCGAGGGCGGCGGACTGCTCGGTGGGCTGATGGGCCGCTAACCGGTGCACTCCGAATGCCTGGTGCCTTCCGCATTCAGCGGGCTCAGCGGGGCTATAAGGGGTCCGATAGCCCCGCTGAGCCCGCTGAATGCGCAGGAGCCCGGTCGATGCGGCCGTAGAGGGCTGCTGCGGTGAGGTAGGCGGCAGCGGCTAGGAGGAGGAGTTCGGGGGCGTGGCCATCTGGCGGTACTACCGTGGCGGCTAGTGCAGCGGCGAGGACGTAGCCGACGTTGAATACCGTGTCATACAGCGCGAAGACCCGGCCGCGCACCTCGTCCCCGACGTCGCCCTGCACCGTGGCGTCCAGGCTCAGCTTTACCACCTGCCCCGCTGTGGACAGTGCGAACGCGGCGGCCAGCATCGTCGGCATGATCATCGGCAGGCCGAGCGCGACGATCAGTATCCCGGCGGCCAGCAGGGCACCGCGGACCGTGTGCCGCCGACCGAACCTGGCCACCAGCAGCGGCGTGAGCACCGCCGCGAGCAGCAACCCGGCCGCCCCGGCGACGAGCACCTGCCCGACCCCGGGGAGCCCGGTCAGCAGCAGCCCGTGGGAGGTGAAGGTGTTGCTGTACAGCAGCAGCGTCACCAGGGTCGCGATGCCGAACGACAGCCGGTGCGCGGCGAGCGCCACCATGCCCGCGGCGACGCTGGGCACCCGGATCGCGGCGGTCAGGCCGTCGCGCAGCCCGCTGGCCACCGCCCGGGTTGCCTTGGCGGGCTCATCGGTGGAGTCCGGCCCGAGCTGGCCGGGCCGAAGGCTGGCCGCGATCGCCGCTGCGAGCAGCGAGCCCAGCACCGCACCCGCCGTCACCCAGGCCGACCCAGTGTCGCCTGACCCGACCACCTCGCGCAGTCCGATCGCGCACACCCCGCCGAAGATGGTGCAGGCTGAGCCGACGGTGGCGGCCAGCGCGTTGGCTTCCACCAGGTGCCGTGGTGGCGCCACGTGCGGCAACCCCGCGGACAGCCCGGCCAGCACGAACCGGCTCACCCCGGTAACCAGCAGCGCTCCGAGGAACAGCGGTGTCCCACCCACCCCGGTCCCGACTGCCAGCGCCACCAGCACGATCAGCACGCCGCGCAGCAGGTTCGCCACCACCAGGACCGCCCGGCGATCCCAGCGGTCCAGCAGCGCCCCGGCGAACGGCCCCACCAGCGAGTACGGCAGCAGCAGCACGGCCAGCCCGGCCGCGATCGCCATCGGGTCGGCCTGGCGTTCCGGGTTGAACAGCACGGCGCCGCCCAACGCGGCCTGGAACACCCCGTCGCCCCACTGCGCGGCGAATCGGGAACCCAGCAACCGGCCGAACCCGTGGGTGCCGAGCAGTCGTCGCACCCCTAGCCGGTCGGGCGGGCTGGCCTGGGCAGTGGACTGCGACGAGGTCACGAGCGGTCAGACTAACGGTGCCACGTGAGCGGGGCGCCAAGGAGGTGTGAACTTGACCGGTAGGGCCGATTGGCTGGCGTTGTTCGCTGCCGGATCGGGGACGGTCGGGCACCGCGCCGTGCGAGACAGCCTCGGGTGAATCCTCCCAGTCCTTTTGCCGCCCGAGTGGCGTCAGGTCGGGGAAGGGCCAGTTGCTGGCCAGCGCCCTCGACGCCTCGCCCGGTCGTGAAGTAGGCGCTGAAGACCTCGTCGCAGTCGTGGAGGAAGACGTTGCGCCTGAAGCCCGTTGTGACGCCGAAGCCGCTGCTTGCCGAGGAAAACAGGGGGATCTTCGCGTCCATGTGCTTCTTGAACGCCTCGATCTCGGCCGACGGCGCTCGCGACACCAGAGCCAGGGAGGTGTCGCAGGTGGCCGATGTTGTCGACGACCGTCGAGCAACCCGAACAGGGACCGTCGTCGCCCGGCTTGAGCATGTGGTGGTAGACGATGAGCTGGCGGCCGTCGACCAGGTCGAGCAGGCTCGCCTCGCCGCCTGAACCCGGCGGATTCAAGGTCAGTTCATCACATGAGATGATCTTATGTGATGAACGGAGGCTTGGGTGCGCGGTAAGTACTGACGGTCGAGGAACGGGACGATGCTCTCCGCGGGATATGCGCGAATCCGTCGGATCGGACGATCTCCGCCCGGCTGGGACGGAGCCAGTCGGTCATCACCCGAGAGATCATCCGAAACGGCGGCCGCGACAGCTACCGGGTGCACGCCGCGCAGGAACGGTACAAAACGCTGAAATCTCGCCGAAAGAGCGGAAACTGGAGAAGTAATGAGCGATTGCATGATGCTGTCACGGAAAAACTACGGAACGACTTCTCACCGGAGCGGATCTCGGGCAGACTGAAAGAGGACTATCCCGGGGATGCGTATGTCCCACGAGACGATCCATCAAGCGCTGTTCCTGCAGGCGAGAGGGGAGCTGCGGACACAGCTGAAGCTGGCCCTGCGGAGCGGCCGGGCCCAGCGGGTACCGTGCGGTCGACCCGTCCGAAGCAGACCAAGGGTCGCCGGCATGGTCAACATCAGCGAGCGTCCGGCCGAGGCGCAGTACCGAGCAGTGCCGATCCGCTGGGAGGGGGATCTGATCATCGAGAAAAGCGGGGGAAACGCTGGGGTTCAAAACTCCGCCAGAGATGCTGGAGAAGGCGCTAATGGAAGCGTCTCATGCACTGACCGCTTGAGACCGCCCCGGCAAAGGCGTACTCCTTACCCAACCCGGGACCATCGGCAGCTGTCGGCGCTCGGCTGCCAGTGCGTCTCGGGCCCGGGTAGCTTCTTTCTCATTGACGAGCAGAAGCGAAAAGTGAAACTGTCCGGCCATGGGCCATGGTTAAAACAGGAGCAGCAATGATGAAATTAATTGCGCGAGAGCAAGATTTTAGTACGCTGCAGAAGATGTACGTTGACAGCCTCGACGGTAGAGGCAGCGTGGCGGTGGTGAGCGGTGCTGTCGGATCTGGAAAAACTGAATTACTACGTGCCATTGAAGAATGGGCTACGGAATCCGGCTCGCTAGTGCTCGCCGCCAACTGCTCACCGGTGGAGCGAGCACTCCCACTTAGCTTGGTCACTCAGCTTTTCCACAGCGTTGAACTTGATCCGGAGCATGCCGAGAAGGTATCTTTATTTCTCAACGACAGAGCGGGTGCTCACGTTTTGACCGAGCCTGACCGGGAAGTCATTAATCGCATTGATACGGGCTTGACGAAAGCTCTTTCAACGCTTCTGCTTGAACTTGCCAAAAATAGTCCGCTCGTAATTGTGATTGATGATCTGCATCATGCTGACGGTCTTTCATTGCAGCTCCTGATATATTTCGTCAACCGGCTCAAAACCGCCCGGGTCCTGGTGGTGGTCACCGTATTGGCAAGTTGCAGGCCAGCTTACCCAATGCTCAGCACGGAACTTTTACGTCCACCATATACCCGGTGTTTCCGTCTTGCTCCACTGTCCCACGATGAGGTAGGTCGAATACTCTCCCAGGGAATCGATGATGATGCAGCCCAGCTCGCTGCTACTTGCCATGCTATCAGCGGAGGGAACCTGCGCCTGATATGTGCGTTAATGGACGACTTTCGTTCATTGGTTGAGACGATTCCAGCGCGGCGCGCCCAGCATGTCTTCCTAGATGTCTTCCTAGGCGACGCATTTAGCGAGGCTGTGCGCACCAGCCTGCAGCGGTTCGACACGCAGGTTCTGCGGATTGCGCAGGCAGTCGCGGTGCTCGGCGACCTTGTCTCGCCCACTCTGCTCGGCAAGATCCTTGACATGGCGGCTGAATCGACTACGCAGGCTATCCAGGAACTAGACATTGCCGGCCTGCTCGACTCAGGACAATTTCGGCATCAAGCGGTCCGATCAATCATACTCGCGGATATGGTCTCCGAAGAGCGTGCTGATCTCCATCTTAGAATCGCCGAGCTGCTGCATGACGGCGGTGCGCCCGCGACTACTGTCGCCGGGCATCTCATCGCGGCGCGGCGAACTCAGGGCCAATGGGCTCTGGAAGTGTTGCTGAAGGCGGCGGAGCAGGTGGCCGATGACGGTCAGATTGGCATGGCGTTCGAATGTCTCAACTTAGCGTATCAAGATTGCTCTGACGAACGAGAGTGGGTGCCTATTGCGACCGCGCTTGTGAAGGTCGCATGGCGGCTCAATCCCTTCACTGCGTTGCGCCATTTACCGCAGCTGACCGAGGCAATCCGCGAGGGTCACCTGGACGGCCGGGGAGCCACGATGATAATTAGGTACCTACTCTGGCACGGCAAACTCCATCAAGCGGAACAGGCGGTGAACAGCCTGTACGCTGCAGCCAGAACGGCCGGTGCCAAGGAGGCAGCCACTGAGCTCAACGAATTCAGCCTGTGGCTCTCCTGCTCATATCCTGAATTTTCCCAACGTATCTCGGCTGTATCGGGCGGTGAGACGAAACGCAGCATTTCCTTATCACCGGAGACAATTTATCCGAGCCTGCAGGGCACCACGTTGCTTGCTGACCTGCTTACTGGCGGTTCGCGAGAAAATGCCGTCCTCAACGCCGAGCAGTTTTTGCGGAGTTGTCGACCGCATGAAGCTGTGGATGAGCCGCTGACCTCCGCACTCGCCGTTTTGGTATATGCAGGAGAACTGGATTCAGCCAGCACCTGGTGCGTGTCCATCCTCAATAAAGCTGCGAGCCGCCGCGACGTGACCGGGCAAGCTTTGATTTCCAGCCTTCAAGCGGAAATCGCCGTCAGATCTGGCGACCCGCCCTCGGCGGAACAGTTTTCCCAGCGGGCGCTTAAGTATATTTCTACTCAAAGCTGGGGACTTGGGATCGGTGCTCCATTAGCCAGTATATTGTTAGCCGCAACGGTGATGGGAAAATACCAGGAGGCGGCTGAGTATCTCAATCAACCGGTACCAAAGGAAATGTTCCAGAGCCGATTCGGTCTCTACTACCAGCATGCTCGCGGGCATTACTACTTGGCGACGAACAACGGGCGTGCTGCTCTTGCCGACTTCCGGGTTTGTGGTGAGCTGATGCAGCGATGGGGTATCGACCAGCCGTCGTTGGTGCCGTGGCGGACTGACATGGCCCAAGCGCTACTGCACTTGGGTGAGAAGGACCGGGCGAGGAAGCTCGTATTAGAGCAACTAGCACGAATTGGAGCGGAACGTTCTCGGGCATACGGTATATCACTGCGAGTACTGGCGGCGACGACCGATCTCCAACATCAGCTCCAGCTGCTCAAGGAATCTATTGATGTTTTGGGAGAATGTGGCGACAGGCTCGAACTCGCCCGCTCGCTGGCTGACCTCAGCAGTGTGTATCACATACTTGGGGAATCCGCTAAGGCGCGGATGACGATTCGCCGAGCCAGGCACGTTGCCGGTGACCGCGAGATTGAGCACATGCAAGCTAGATATACGAAAAAACGCACAAGCAAGAATTTTGCAAGATTCCTCGGGGCCCAACAGGGGACCGTCGGGCAGGTGACGGAGTTGACAGTCTCAGAGCGAAGGGTGGCCGTGCTCGTTGCACAGGGATTCACCAACCGTGAGGTGGCGCAGAAACTGTACATCTCGGTTAGTACGGTCGAGCAACACTTGAGTAGGACCTACCGTAAACTCAAAATAAACCGCCGCGCAGAATTACCTGCCAGACTCGGACCGAACGATATGCACGATATGTTTTGAGTATGGTCCGGGTGATATTCCTCATGGCACAGTATCATAATGGCACAGTATTCATAATGACACGTTAGAACTCCGGAGTGGCCGCCCTGTCCAGTTCGGTAATTACCCATTCTGCGACGCTGCAGTCCATCCGCTCGGCGGCATGCTGCCAGCGGTCAAGACGTTCCACCGGAACTTCGATCTTCAGAATTGTGGTCTTCGTTGCGCTTTCTTGGAGTGGTTTCGGCCGATTGGCAGAACGGGTAGCGCGAATCCGTCGACGCAGCTCATTGCGCGACCAATTAAATCGCTCAGCTCGGGTCAACCACTCGTCCTGCTCTGCCTCGGTAAGTGCCGCAACCTCGGCGTGGTGCCCGAAGCTCAGGCTGTCCCGCCGGCGGGACAGCCTGAACTTTTTCGCGACCCATGCGTAGTTCCGCAGGGTTTGATAGTCCAGCGATGTGCCCGTGATAGCTTGCTCGTAACGATCTCCGAAATAGTTCTCACCGTACGATAGCCAGTCTCCCACCCACCACGCACATGAGTTTGCGACTGCAAATACTTGTGATCCGATCTGGCGCCACACTTCGAAGGACAGCTCGCTGGGCAGGACGAGCCCACTCCTCTGGGCGCGTACTCTCCAGTTAGCGCCGAGGTTCAGAATTGAACTCCCCGGTTCCCATCCCGCGGTTCCCATCCCGCTTGCACCGCCCGTGATTTCGCGCCTCGCAGCAGATCGTACGTCCTCGCCGCGCTCTAACTTCTCCCAGTGCTCACCGACTCTGTCACGGCACACACCGCCAAGGCCGCAACAACCGTGTCCACCTACGAGGGCAGCAGGGCTCGATGGCGAGCAGAAGTGGCACAGCTGACTACCAGGCGGATCACCAAATCTGACAAATACTGAACTCGCGCGTTCAGGCGGATTGCCCAAAAATTGGACCCGTGTAAATGCATCACCACCCCAGCCCTTCGCTGCGTCGTGTTCAACCACGTCCACTCAAACATCGTTAAACGACGTCTCGGGCTCCCGGGCGGGTCACACGGCAACATCGCAAAAATACTGACCGGTTGGCCAGTACGGTACGACAAGGAAGCTAGCGCAAGACCGCAATCAACCCGTAATGTGCGCATGCTCTCACGTGGTGCCATGTCCCGGTGACGTGACAGTCCAGGTCATCGACAGCGAATGCGGAGGAGACATGGCACAGCCGGTCGTTGGTGCCCGACAGGATCTGCACTCCCCGCCCCGCTCCGGCGGACGGGCGCCGATGTCGGTGCGGGCGCTGATCGCCGATCGATCGCCGCGATCACCGTGTCGTGGTCGGCCGAGGCTGGCGGTGCGAGGCGTATCACTCACCAGATCATCCCCAGTCCAAGGATCTGGGTGCCGCACCGTGCTGCGCGCACTTCGAGCTGGTCTGGACACCACTGGGGCGCGGTCGGTGGATCGCGCGGTGGCGCTAGACGCGGTCGCCGGCGGTGTCCCTACTGGCGGCGCTGGAGGATGACCAGCGGGATTTGGCGGGTGATCTTGGCTTGAAGTCCGGCAAGGAAGGGATAGTTCTCCACGGCGTCCGCCCACAGCCGGTCGCGTTCCTGCCCCACCGCCACATGGGCGGTGGCCGCCCAAGACTCGGCACCGACCTCCACAGTGACCTTGGGGTGTGCCACCAGGTTGTGCTACCAGTCAGGGTGGGTGGGTGCGCCCTGATCGGAAGCGAACACGATCAAGCGGTCACCGTCGGTGTGGTATATTCAGGGGGTTGACGCGAGGTTTGCCGCTTTTGGCTCCGATGCTGGTCAGCAACAGCAGCGGACCGCCAAACTGGCCGTCGACCTGTCCCGCGTTGGCGCGAAACTCGGCGATGACCGTCGGATTGAGATGACCGGTGCCTGCTCGACCAGGACGGGCTCGACGCCGCGGACGGGGAGGCCGGACGCGAGTGCGAGTCCGGCCAAGCCAGCCCCGATGATCAAAATACGGTTCATCGCCCATCACGTAGGAAAGTGAATACTGCGGTGGCCCGGCCGATGCCAGATCCATGAATTGATCGCGGCTTTGACGCCGCAGGTCGGGTGTTGCTGCAGATTTTACTTCGTACCGACGGCCATCGAGTCCGCACCCCCCAGGTGCTCGACGTAGCAGTCACGAAATCCGGCATCGGACAACCAACCAACGCAGTCCGCTCCCGTGCAATTGGAGCCCCCTAAGGTTAACAGCAGCATATGCAGGCTCATGAGCAGGCCGAAAGCGTCATGCTTGCGGTCGTCGTCAATAAGGCATTCGTAGACAACGACGGTCCCGCCGTCAGGCAGCGATTCGTAGGCCTTTCCCAGCAGCATCCGCCTGGTCTCCAAGTCCCAGTCGTGCAGCACATTCCCGAACACGATAACGTCGGCACTGGGTAGCGGGTCGGTAAAGAAACTGCCGCTCACGAACTTCATCCGGTCAGTGAGTCCGAACTGCTCCACTGTTTCGGCGAAGATCGGGCCGACTGGCGGTAGATCGAAGCCAATCCCGCTGAGGTGGGGATGGCGGCGCAGCACTCGGGACAACAACGATCCCTGTGCGCAGCCGACATCGGTGACGGTCGTGCGCTTCTCCCAGGGGAAACGCTCCGCAAGCGCGAGAACGGTGCCCAGAGTACCAGCGGCCATCGCCCGCAGGAACTTTCGCAGGTGTTCCGGCTGCGTGTACAGAACGTCGAATAACTCAGTTTTGCTGACCGCCGCATCGTGTTGCGGCAACCCGGTCCGCAAGGCAGATTCCAGATTTCCCCACAATAAGTAATACTGACTATTAACACGCTTGAGCAAATCGCCCAAGTATTGTTCAGGATCCGATTCGTTTAATACTGCAGCGCTTATCGGCGTGTTACGGTACAAGCCGTTCTCTCGATCGAGTAATTTTAACGCAACCAGTGCATCGAAGAAATCTCGTGCGCTGCGATCGTGTAGACCAAGTTTTACCCGAAGGGTCTCCGCATCCAGTGGTTGCGCCGCCAGTTCGGTGAACACGCCGAGTTCCACCGCAACGAGGAGCGCCTTCGCATGCCAGAAGCCGTGCCCAAGCTGAAAAATATGCTCCTTCTGCGAGGGCATCCCTGCCTCGTTGGTTCCCAGCAGTGTTCGAATGCCAGCCGTGTCGTGGTAGTCTTCGAAATTGGTGGCTTTCCCATCGGCTAGTCGCCAGGAGTGGACAAACGGCACCGTGCAGGCTTGTCCACTGTGCGCGACCCGCATGTGGTGCGTTCCGGTCACCATCACACGGTCACCTGATTCGACAAACTCTTGAGGTGCTGGCCGAAGTTCGCTGAAGATTCTGCGAGCTCGTGTCATAAAATCCCGAACCTGCTTGTGCCCTTTCTTGATTCCGCCGAGTCCATAGTCGTTCATCCCCTGGGGATGGGTCCACTCGATGGTGGGAGAGAACAGTTCCATTGCGGCGTCGATGTCGCCGCGGGCAAACGCGGCGTATGATTCGTGGATGATCTCAGTGTTAGTAGGCACGTTCTTCCTTTCCGTGGAAGGGCTGATCCGAAGGGAGCCAACGGTGACTGTTCAATGACGTTACCGCTGGACGTCCGCGTTTGGCCCGCTACGGACGGGTCGAGGCAGTGCTCACTAAGTCGGGTAGATGAACTTCTAGCGTCCTGCGAAGGCCGTCCCGCCAGCCCACCGTGCAGTTCCCTATAAGTGATTTTCGTAAGGTATTGTCAAACGCGTGTGTCTCTCGTGTCACGTCATTTTGCGCGTACGTGGCGACCGTGCCGCTGAGCTGTGCTAGGTAATTCATCGCATCCGTGATTCCAACGACATCGTCACCACCCCAATTCACGACACGTGCTGGCACCGTCGCCACATTCCACAGAAGTGGGACCTGCCGGGCGATGTCGTCAGTATGGATCGGGTTGCACAAATTCTGTCCAACCCGGGGAACCTCAATCGGCTGGCCGGCGAGAATTCTCCGCAAGAACAGTATCGGCACGCCCCCGTGACCATATGGCCCGTATGCGATGTTGAGCCGGGCGATCGTCGTAGGCAAAGACAGTGCCGTGGCCAGGGCACGCACCGCTCCCTCACTTGCAATCTTGCCGATCGGATAGGTGGGAAACCACAACGCCTGCCCGCTAAGCGCGTCCGTTTCGGTATAGCGGTGATCGAGGCCCTGATGTGCGTAGACCGCACCGGTCGAGACGAACAGGAACGCTTCAGCGCGCCGGCAGTGCATCATCAGCCTGCCGATCGCTCCACAATTGATGTCGACGGTCTCATCGAAGTCACTACCGTTTCCCCTGTGGCACGCCGAGTGCATGATATGCGTGAAGTCGTCCGGCACACCGTCGAGGCCCTCGGTTCCCATGTCCCAGCGCCAGGTCCGTATCCCGTGCGAGAGCAGTCCCTGTCGTGCCTGGGCGTCGCCGAACCGGCCCAGACACCAGACCTCGTTGTCTTTCGCAAGAGCTTCGGCCACCGGACGGGCAACCTGACCGGTGGCGCCAGTGATGAGAATTTTTTTTCCGGTAAGCACGGTTTCCTCTCCATTGCTAGTCGTCGGCGGTGGCCCGCCACTAGCCGGTCCGGTTGTCTGCGTCTGTGATCAGTCGCATCCCAACGCCCGGTCTAGTTCTTTCCGAAGGGTAGCTTGAAAACTTGCCACGTGTTGCGGGCCCATCAGCGTGTAGTGCTCTCCTGCGACGTCGATATAACGGTTCGGACCGCGGGTGAAGTTGTCCCACTCCCTGAGCTGGTCCTTCAGCCAGGATTCTTTCGTACCATGGAGTGGAATGGCGTAGAATACACTGACCGATTTCACGGTGCCCGAGGGTTCATAAGTGCGGCCGAGCTCCACCATCGACTGCGCGAGGTCCACCCATGCGGCGAATTTGGCAACATTGAGATCCAGCTCGGCAAGGCGTGCTTGTGAAGCCATACTGACGAGGTGCTCACACGTTTCATCCTTGGACAGGTTCTCGTTTCGCAGCAGTTTCGGCAGTTTCACCATCTGGTCTTTGGTGACCAGTGACAAGAAGAACGCCAGGTTCACCGCGCCCTCGACGAAGTCAAGTTCATGCATGCGGCTCTGTATATGCGGCGGAAGATTGAAGATTCCCACGAACTCGACGCGCTCGCCGGCCGCCTCGAGAGCCTTGGCGATCTCAAACGCGACGACACCGCCGTAGGAATAACCTGCGACCGCGTACGGCCCATTTGGCTGCTTGCTGCGAATGGCCTGCACATAGCACTGTACCATCTCGTCGAAGGTGCGGAAGTAATCTTCGTTGGCGCCAAAACCACGGGCCCGCAATGCATAGAAAGGCCGTTCGTTGAGGAAGTATTTGGCAAGGTTAACAAAGACCAGGACTTCACCGACACCGGGATGGACGCAAAACAGTGGTGTCTTGGTGCCGGTCTGTTGAAGTGGTACAAGAGGGTCGTAGCAGGGGGATTCTTGACCGAGCGCGGCGAGCACGCCAGCCAGCTGTCGTACGGTGGGTGCCCGCAGTAGCGCGACGACGGGCAGGTCAACGATACTGAAACGGGATTCGACCTCCTTCTTCAGTCGCAGTATTTCCAGAGATGTCCCCCCGAGGTCGAAGAAGCTGGCAGTGGCGCTCACCGCCGCCGGCTCCAGGTCAAACATCCCGGCGTAAATCTCGGCCAGCGACACCTCGGCGGAGCCATTGGGCGCACTGTACCCGCCGATCTGACGCAGCGTCAGATCGGCCACTGATTGAACACAATCAGCGAAATCGCCTGCCTCGAGTCTTCTGCGCAGCACGGATCTCTGGATCTTCCCGAGGCTGGTCTTAGGTATTTCGGACTTGGGCAGCGGCAAGATGAGGGCTGGCCGGAATCCCCAATGCATCACCACGGTACTACGGATCGCAACAAGTAATCGATGCAAGTCGGCTTCACCTTCGAAACTGGGGCTGGGAACGACAGTGATGACCAGCTCCTCGGTGTCGCTGCCGACGGGTCGGGTGGGAAAGGCCGCGACATAGGACTTCTCCACGCCGTCAAGCTGCTCAAGGGCGGTCTCGATGTCGTGGCTGAAGTAGTTGACTCCATTGACGATGATACTGTCCTTGCTTCGCCCCGTGAGGGTGAGCCGCCCATTGTCAAGGAAACCTCGATCACCGGTACGGAACCAACCGTCAGCCGTGAACGCGTCCGCGGTTGCCCGGTAGTTGTTGAAGTAACCGCTCGTGACCATAGGTCCACGCAGCTGGACCTCACCAGTCCGATGGTCCGTCAGTGGCACGCCGTTGCCACCGACGATGCGGATCTCCAAGCCGTCTACCGGCAGCCCTACCGAGGCGAATTCTCCTTCTGATTCGGTGTCAGGAAACTCCCGCGAAAAGATGCTTCCAGCGCAAGTCTCAGTCATTCCGAACGCCGGAACAATCACGTTTTGGCGCAGCCCGAAATCCTTGAGAAGTTCAAGGTAGCGCCGTGCTGTTGCGCACACAACGGCTTCGCCGCCTGAGATGATGTACCGGACTGACCCGAGGTCCACCGAGAAACCATCCGGCTGTTCATCGAGCGCCGCGTTGATCTGACCGAGCAGGAAGTTCGGCGTGAATGTGAGACCGACCTGGTAAGCCTCGATCAGCCGAAGAAAACGGAGGGGCTCGGTGAGGATGACCTCAGGTTTGATCTGGACCTGCGTTGCTCCGATCGCCAGCGGCAACAGATGTCCCTCGATTGCGGCGATGTGGTCGAAAGATATCCAGTTCATCGTTTTCTCGCCGAAAGCAAGTTCTAGCCGATCGGTCTTGCCGGCCAAGGCGGAGAGGAGGTTGCCGTGGCTAAGCATCACAGCCTTGGAGTTTCCGGTAGAGCCAGACGTGAGCATGAGTAGGGCCAGATCGCTCAGGTAGGCATCGTGAATGCGTGACTCAGGTTCGCTGTCCGATAGCTCGTCAAAAATCGTTACCTTCGCATGCTCGAAGGTAGGCATCTCGGCATTGATGTCGGTCGTGGTCAGCCACAGGGGGCTGTCCAGTACGTCGTTGACGTGTCTGAGTTGGGCGGCCCAGCGAGTTGTGTCGACCCTTATGGGTAACAGCGGGCAGGGTACGTAGCCGCCGAGCACGCAAGCCCAAAAAGCAGGTATGAACTCGGTGGATCGTTCCAGCAGGAGCACGATATTCGTCCCGGTCGGCAGCTTTCGTGCGCGCAGTCCGCCCAACACTCGGCGGGCCAAGTCCAAGACCGACCCGTAGTCCTGGAAAACGGAATCGCCGATCACGTCGCCGTCCAGGTAGTGAACACCGGCGTTCGGCGCAATGTCGGCGGCATGGAAGAGTAGATCGGCTATGCTCTTAAACTCGCCTATCCGTTTCGACCAGGTGATGTCCGTGTCAGCGGCGAGTTCGCCGAATTTCTGCACGTGACTCTGCTGCGCCGTAGAAGTATCCATTGATTCTCCTAGAGGAGTTTGTGAACTGCCGGCCGGGACGTGTCCATTCATTGGTCTGGCTGAGCTGGGGTGTTTATGACCCGTCCATCGCGGACACGATCCTCTGCCCGCGCCACGGCCCATGTGCTGGGGCGTGATTCGGCTAAACGGCAGGAGATAAGTTAACAAAAGCGTCGGGGACGGAATCCATGACCGGGCACCTGATCTGGACGCCGGAGATGAGGATAATGAAGTCATCACGAGCCTTGAAGTGCTCATTCGGGTCGACCAGTTTGCGAGCCTTTTCGAAGTACTCCACAACTTTCCTGCTCGGGTCGTAGAAGAAACGCACAAACGAGACCACGTTGTTGAGGAAAGCGCGGTATCCGTCCTCGTACGATTGACGAATCGAGGCATCCAGGTCCGGCTTGTCGAGAATTTGGTTGATAGCGCTCGCTGCTGACGAGGCACTTGCCATGGCAAGCACGACGCCAGTGGAGAACAACGGGTCGATGAACGCCGCCGCGTCGCCGACCTGTACGAAGCCGGGACCGCTCATCCGTTCGCAGGTATAGGACCAGTCCTTGGCCGTGCGAACCTGGGACACCTCAACGGCACCGGTCAACAGGCGCTTGATCTCCTGTGACTCGTCGATGCGCTGGTAGAGCATTGCTGCGGGCTTCACGCCGGATGCGGCGTACTCCTTGATTGGCGCGACGTACCCGACGCTGCATGTATTGTCGCTGAATGGGATCAGCCAGAACCAGCCTGGTGGCCTGTTTTCGATCACAACGTTGCCGGCCTTCTGCCCGGGATAGCGGATACCGCCTTGGAAGTATGTCCAGGCGGCCAGATTCTTCAGGTCTGAGTGCCAGCTGACTGTGTCGAAGCGCCGACCCATGAGCTTGGCTTGACCGGAGGCATCAACGATGAACGGAGCGTGAACGTCGATCACGTCATCGGAGTGAACCGGGCTGTAGCGTACACCTGTGCAGCGGTCGCCCTCGAACAGGGCCTCGCGGACGTTCGCTTCCTCGATCACAGTTGTGCCCAGCCGTCGCGTATGAGTCAGCAGCAAGTTGTCGAACTCGGCCCGCTTGACCTCATAGGCGTAGTGGTACGGAGCCCCATCAACCTCATCGAAACGAACGTCCCACGGTTCTGGGTTTGCCCCCCAGAGCAGCGATACTCCATACTTCCTGATCGCACCAAGTTCCTCCAAGACCTGAGTGGCGCCGAGTTGCTCGATGACCGGCATGATGCCCGGAAGGAGGGATTCGCCAATGTGGTATCGGGGAAATTTCTCCTTCTCTAGCAAGAGTACGCGTCGTCCCCATTTGGACAAGAGCCCCGACACTGTGCTGCCGGCGGGGCCTCCGCCAACGACGATGACATCATATTGATCACGTTGATCATGCACTGAGTGGCCTCCTATTTTTTCTTTTTCCCCTGCGCACCACCCCCGACATTCGGTCGGTGGTTGTCGGTTGTCGTTGCGCCCGCTGGTGGTAGTGGTAAGAGCACCGGTGGCCCGGTTGGTTGCCACTCTTAATCTGACGCCATCCCCGGGTGCCTGTCAACGACCCGCACGACATCTTCGGGTCGATTCCAGCGCAGTGCCAGGGGATAGTGTGCACGCTTCCGGGGTTCGGTCAGATCCCCCAGCAGCTTGCGACCTTCCAAATAAGGGTTGCTGTCCCCTCAGGTAGGGGGCGCTAGAGGTTGCCAGCACTGTACGCTGCTGGATGACCGGGGACAGGTTCGTGGGAGCGAGCGGGAGAAAGCGCACTAGATGCGCAGGTGGGGGACAGGAAGACGTGCGTCGGAGCTGGTGAAGTGCCGAAACGGTGGCATGCCGACAGGCCACGTCGTACCCACATCTGGCCGCCGAGACCGACAGGTCGATATTCCGGCTAGCGTTTACGCGACGTCGCCAGCCACGATGCACGAGCGCTACGAACGCGCGGGACCGCTCGGCCGATCCGGCCGCGGCGTGCCGTCGGGGCTGAAATCGTTAAGCGCCAGGCTGATGCCGGCCGCGCCGCCCGCCCTTCAGTGGCCCGGTCCGACTTTGCTGACGCGACAGCATCAGGCATATAATGTTGACGTGTCAGCAACTCGCTGGCTCGACACCACCCGAAGGAGCACTCACCGTGTCCAGCCCTGCGGCCGATTCGGCCGCCAGTACCACGCTCGATGACCTGTCGGGCCACTACGACCTCGACGTCGTGCACAGCCGCCTCGGATTCGTCGCACGCCACGCCATGGTTACCAAGGTGCGAGGATCCTTCGCTGAGTTCGCCGGGTCCTTCGATCTCGACGCGTCGAACTGGCCCGCATCCACCGCGCAGGTCACCATCCAGGTATCCAGCGTCGACACCGGCAACGAGCAGCGCAACGGGCATCTGCGCACCAGCGACTTCTTCGACGCCCCGAACTACCCGCAGATCATCTTCACCAGCACCCGGGTCGAGCAGACCGCCGAGGACACCTTCGCGGTCACCGGCGACCTGACGATCAAAGGCACCACCAGGCCCGTCACCATCAACTTCGGCTACACCGGCCAGGCGCTCGACCCCTACGGCAACACCCGAGCCGGCTTCGAGGGCAGCTCCACCATCGACCGCACCGACTTCGGCATCACCTTCAACTCCACCTTGGACACCGGCGGTGTGCTGGTGTCGAACAAGATCACCCTCGAGCTCGACATCTCCGCGATCAAGGCTAAGTGAGCCACACAGCCGAGAACCTGCCCGAGACCCGATAAGCAAGCGCAGCGGTGTCGGCTCAGTCAGCCCCGCCACGAGCGCACAACACCCAGCAAGCCCAGTCTCGGGCAGGTCCGGCTCAGCCCCGAAAACGGTGTTTCCCACCACCAGGAGGTGTCCAGCAATGGCCGAACCGCTGTGGCTGAACACCCGGGAACAACAAGCGTGGCGGGCATTCCTCGACGTACGCCGGGAGCTTCTGGCCGAGCTCAACCGCCAGCTCACCCGCGACGCGGGCCTCTCCGGAGCCGACTACGAGCTGCTCGCCCCGCTGTCCGAGGCATCCGACGGCCGAATGCGCCCAGTCGACCTCGCTCGCCAGGTCGACTGGGACCGCAGCCGCCTCTCCCACCAGATCACCCGGATGCAGGAACGGGGACTCGTCCGCCGCGAAGAATGCTGCACAGACGCACGCGGCGCGTTCGTCGTCCTCACCGACCACGGCCGAAAGGTCATCGAATCAGCCGCACCCGGCCACGTCCGGAGCGTGCGACACTTCTTCCTCGACCTCCTGCAACCCGGCGAGATCGACACCCTCATCTCCATCTTCGACCGGGTCCTTAACCGACTGCGCCACGACGCCAGCCGCTGCCCTCACAAGGATCCTGCATAGCATCCTCAACGAGCAACTTCAACGCAACCAGCGCATCGAAGAAATCCCGCGTGCTGCGATCATGTAGACCAAGTTTTACCCGAAGGGTCTCCGCAGCCAATGGTTGCACCGCCAGTTCGGTGAACACGCCGAGTTCCACCGCAACGAGGAGCACCTTCGCACTCCAGAAACCGAGCCCAAGCTGAAGAATCTGCTCCCGCGAGGTCATCCCTGCCTCGTTGGCTCCCGCAGCAGTGCTCGAACAGCAGCCGTGTCGTGGTAGTCCTCGAAGTGAGTGGCTTTCCCATCGGCCAGCCGCCAGGAGTGGACAAACCGTACCTTGCAGACCTGTCCACTGTGTGCGACCCGCATGTGGTGCACTCCGATCACCATCACACGGTCACCTGATTCCACAAACTCTTCGTGTGTTGACCGAAACTCACTGAAAACTCCACGAGCCCGTTTCATAAAATCACGAACCTGGTCCAGCCCTTTCTCGGTTCCGCCAAGTCCATAGTCGTTCATCCCATCGGGATGGGTCCACTCGATATCCGGAGAGAACAGTTCCAACGCTGCGTCGATGTCACCGCGGGCGAACGCGGCATATGACGCCTGGATGATCGCACTGTAGGTGCGCATGATGTTCCTTTCTGTGGAAGGACCGATCCGAAGGCAGGCCAACGGTGACTGTCCAACGACGTCACCGAACAGGAACGCTTCAACGCGCCGGCAGTGGCGGGAGGGATGCGGTCGTTCACCGCGATCGTCGCCGATGCTCCCGCCGAGCTGATGGCCGAGTTGTTTGTACGGCCGGTGTGGCTGACCGGTAAGGTGCCCGTCGACGTGCACGATCTGGCGGGTGGTCACTACCGGTCGGGACGTGTCCATTCACTGGCCTGGTTGAGTTGGGCGTTTGTGGCCCATCCACCGCGGGCATGATCTCCCGCTGCCTCCACCAAGACCCATGCGCTGGGGCGTGATTCATCGACTAAGCGACAGGAGATGGCATAACAGGAACGTCGGTCGGGGATGGGGTCCATGATCGGGCGCATCGCGTAGATGAGGGTAACGAAGTCCTCACGAGCTTTCAAGTGCTCCATCGGGTCCGCGAAGCGCCGAGCCATGATCTTGGCCTGACCGGAGGCATCAACGTTCCTCCAAGACCTGGGCGGTGCCGAGCTCATCAATGGCCGTCAGAACACCCGGAACGAGGGACTCGTCAATGTCGTATCGGGGAAATTTCTCCTTCTCTTTCGCTGGCAAGAGTGCGCGTCGTCCCCATTTGGACAGGAGTCCCGACACTGTGCTGCCGGCGGGGCCTCCGCCGCTGACGATGGCATTATGCTGATCACTCACTGATGGCCTCCTACTTTATTCTTTACCACTTGCCGCCCCGACATTCGGTCGGTGGTCATCGTTACGCCCGCTGGTAAGAGCACCGGTGGCCCGGTTGGCGGCTGCTCTTAATCTGACGTCGCCCCCGGGTGCCTGTCAACGACCCGCAAGACATCTCCGGGTCGACGCGAGCTCAGTACCAGGGGACAGCGTGCACGCTTCCTGGATTCGGTTGGATCGGCAGCAGCCTTGCCGCCCCCCAGTAGGGGTTGCTGTCCCGAAAGCAGGGGCCGTTAGGGGTTATCGGCACTGTGCGTTGTGGATGACCAGGGGCGGGTTGCGTGGGCTGCGGACTTCTGCGAGGGTGGGGCGGATGACGTGGTCGCGGAGGGCCAGCAGGGCGGCGATAGTGCGGGTGGCAGGACTTCCCGATGGCTGGCCTCGCCACTATCGTGTCACCGGGGTGACAATCCGGCAAGTATTCGGTGCAGTCGCGCGTAATGATTACGGGGGTCACGATGACAACAGTGGACGAGATACCAGTCCCGACGGGCTCACCAACGGAGCCGCCACCTGCGGTCGCGATATTTCAGCTGATCATTGGATCCTCTGTCTCTCAGGCGGTCAGCGTGTTCGCCAGGCTCGGAGTTGCGGACGCGCTGGCGGCCGGCCCGCGGGACGTTGACGAGATCGCGGAACTGGTAGGCGCGCACGGCCCGGCGTTGCACCGGCTGCTGCGAGTGGTCAGTGATGTCGGAGTCGTCACGGAGCTGGAGAATCGGCGGTTCGCCCTGACCCCGCTCGGTGAGGTGCTGCGCAGTGACGTCCCGGGTTCGTTGCGGAGCTGGTCGACGGTGGTCGGGATGCCGTTCTACCGTTATCCGTGGGCCGATCTGTACGAGACTATCCGGACCGGGGAATCAGCATTTGATCGGGTCCACGGCACCAGCCTCTTCGGCTACTTGGCGGAGCACCCCGAGGATGCGGCGATCTTTGATGCGGCCATGACCTCGATCTCCACGATGGATATTGCCAGCATCATCAAAGCGTACGATTTTACCCGTTTCGGCACGATAGTGGATGTTGGTGGTGGGCGTGGCGGCCTGCTCGCCGCGATCCTGGCCGCTAACCCGCACCTTCAGGGCGTGCTGTTCGACGTGCCGGCAGTCGTGGCCGGTGCTGGGGAAGAAATTTCCGGCGCCGAGGTCGCCGACCGCTGCAAGGTGGTGAGCGGGAACTTCTTCGACTCGGTGCCGGAGGGGGGCGATGCCTACCTGCTGAGCAACATCATCCACAACTGGGACGACAATCGCGCAGCGGAAATCCTGAGCACGTGCCGGGCTGCGATGACTGAGACCGCCTGCGTGCTGCTCGCTGAGGTCGTGCTGCCGGAGGGCGCAGCATCGTCAAGGGTCAAGTTAATGCATTTGGGGATGCTGGTCCTGACCGCTGGTGGTCGCCAGCGTACTGAGGCGGAGTTCCGCACATTGCTTGGCCGGGCAGGGTTTCGGCTGACCCGCATCGTGCCGAGTACCGGCCCGTTTAGTCTTGTCGAGGCGGTCCCTGACTCGCTGAGTTGAGCGACGCGTCAGGCGGCCGGCGGCGCGGCGGTAAACTTGCGATATGCCGCGTAACTGGCTGAATGCCACAAGGTCAGATCAGGGCAAGTCTGAACCGGTGCGCCGCTGGTCAGCAGGACCCGAGCAGGAGTCGGTGTGGGATTATCCGCGCCCGCCCCGAGCCGAGCGGGTACGCCGCCATGCCCGGATCGTGCACGGTGGGACGCTGGTGCTCGACACCAATGACGTGGTGCGGGTGCTGGAGACGTCCCATCCGCCGACCTATTACCTGCCGCGCGCGGAGTTCCGGGTGCCGCTGCTCGCTTCGCCGCGTCTGACGATGTGCGAGTGGAAGGGTGAGGCGTGCTACGTCGACCTGGAGGTGCCGGGCGTCGCGGCGCTGCGCGAGGCCGGGTGGTGGTACCCGCAGCCCGGCCTGCGCTACCCGCAGCTCACCGACCGGGTCGCGGTCTACGCCGCCCGATTCGACGAGGTGACCCTAGACGGCGACCAGGTGACCCCCCAGCCCGGCGAGTTCTACGGCGGCTGGATCACCCCAGACGTCGCAGGCCCCTTCAAAGGCGTCCCCGGCAGCTCGGCCTGGTAGCTCACCTACTCGGCGCAGTCTGGATGCAGAACGCGGCAAACAGGCCGGCTACGGGTGCAGTCTGGATGCAGAACGCGGTTATTCGCGGCAGGTGCACCCGGCGCAGCCACCCGCCGGGGGCGGTATGGCGGTGGCTACGCGGTGACCTAGTAGGCCGCCGGCGAGCAGCAGGCCGACGGCGCCGGTGCCGGCTATGCCGACGATCATGGCGAGGGCGGGGCCACCCGTGCCGAAAGCGAGCACCCCTCCCGCCGCGCAGATCGTGCCTGCCGCGAGCACCGGTGGCGCCGCCACCCGATTGGCGGCGATGAAGGCCGCGTCGGAGCGCAGTGTCGCGGGGGTGCGGACACCGGCGAATCGGTTGCGCGGCAACCGTCGCCGCCAGCTGAGCAGACCCACGGTGAGCAGCGCCGCGGCAGCGACCAGCAGCACCACACCGAGCAGTGTGGACGCAGACATGGCCGACAGGGTACCGGCGCCGGACCGCCGTCACCTGGCGCTACGCTGCTGGCATGAACAGAGCCTTCCTGCTTCTTATCGAGCCGTGCTGAGGCGACAGCAACAGCACGGCGACCCCTCGCAAGCGAGGGGTTTTTCATGTTTGCGGCTGCTGGCGCCAGCCGTCGACCAACGACGCAACCGAGGTGGCGACGACCATGGTGGGTGAAGGGTCAGAAGGCGTGACCGGAGTTGTCCCGCGCTCCAGCAAAGACGAAGACTTCGACCCTCGCGCCATTGATGAGCGCTGGCAGCGCGTGTGGCGTGCGGAGCGGTCGTGGGAGGTGTCCAACACCGCGCCCGCGAGCAGGATCGCGTACGTGCTTGAGATGCTGCCGTACACCAGCGGCGAGCCTCATGTTGGACACCTCAAGAACTACGCCGTCGGGGACGCTGTCGCGCACTTTCTGCGGCGTCGCGGCTACTACGTGCTGCACCCCATGGGGTATGACGCGTTCGGCCTGCCCGCCGAGAACCACGCGATCCGAACGGGGAAGCACCCGCGCATCTCGACGAACGAGTCGATCGCTTCCTTCCGGGAGCAGTTCACGCAGTGGGGAATCTCGATCGACTGGACCCGCGAAATCAGCACGCATCTCCCGGAGTATTACCGCTGGACTCAGTGGATCTTCCTGCAATTGTTCCACGCCGGACTGGCCTACCGCAGGCAGGCAGCTGTCAACTGGTGCCCGAAGGATGCGACGGTTCTGGCGAACGAGCAGGTCGTGGATGGGCGTTGTGAACGCTGCGGCAGCCTGGTCGAGCAGCGGCAGTTGGAGCAGTGGTTCTTCCGCATCACTCAGTACGCCGAACGACTGCTGAATGACCTGGACGAGCTTGACTGGCCCCCGCACGTCAAGCTGATGCAGCGGAACTGGATCGGCCGCTCGGAGGGCGCCACGATCCGGTTCTCCGCGGCGGGCACGGACGTCGAGGTCTTCACGACCCGGCCGGACACGGTATTCGGCGCCACGTACCTGGTGCTCGCTCCTGAGCACCCACTGGTCGACGAGATCGTCACTGACTCCTGGCCGTCCGGGGTTGACAGCCGGTGGACGGCCGGCGCGGCAACACCAGCGGAGGCGGTCGCCGCTTACCGCATGGCCACTGGTCTCAAGTCCGAACTGGACCGCCAGGAGAGCAAGGACAAGACCGGCGTGTTCACCGGCGGATACGCCACCAACCCGGTCAACGGCGAGCAGACGCCGGTGTTCATCGCCGACTACGTGCTGATGGGTTATGGCACGGGAGCGATCATAGCCGTGCCTGGCCAGGACCAGCGGGACTGGGACTTCGCGACCGCGTTCGGCCTGCCGATCATTCGGACCGTCGAGCCGAGCGAGGGTTTCGACGAGGCGTACCCGGGCGAGGGTCCGGCGATCAACTCGGGCTTCCTGAACGGGCTGGGCATTGGCGAGGCCAAGAAGACGATCATCGCGTGGCTGGAGCAGCACGGACACGGCAACGCCACGGTGCAGTACAAGCTGCGCGACTGGTTGCTGTCTCGACAGCGGTACTGGGGATGCCCGATACCGATCGTCTACTGCGACTCGTGCGGCCTGGTGCCGGTGCCAGCAGAGCAGTTGCCCGTGGAGCTTCCGGACATCGAGGACTACACGCCGAAAGGCAAGTCTCCGTTGGCCGCTGCGGAGGACTGGGTGGCGACGCGCTGCCCACGCTGCGACGGACCTGCCCGGCGCGAGACCGACACGATGGACACCTTCGTGGACTCGTCCTGGTACTACCTGCGCTACTGCGATCCGCACAACGACACGGCGCCGTGGGGGATGGCCGCGGCTCGTCGCTGGATGCCGATCAGCCAGTACATCGGCGGCATCGAGCACGCGATCTTGCACCTCCTGTACTCGCGGTTTCTCTGCAAGGCGCTGGCCGACCTTGGACACCTGCCGGTGCAAGAACCCTTCGGTGCCCTTTTTGCCCAGGGGATGATCACCAGGAATGGCGTCAAGATGTCGAAGTCCAAGGGAAACGCGGTCTCCGCTCGGACAATCATCGGGAAGTACGGTGCCGACACGGCACGGTGCTACGTCCTGTTCATGGGGCCGCCGGAACAAGGTGCCGACTGGTCGGACACCGGCGTCGAAGGCGTGTACCGCTTCCTGCGGCGGCTATCACGCTTCACGACTCAGGTAGCGACCTCCGATCGCGCCACCATCGGCGGTGCTGTTGATCCAGAGCGAGATGTCGCGCTGCGGCGGAAGGTCGCGTGGGCGGTCAAGAAAGTGACCGACGACCTGTCGGGGGGGTTCGCCTTCAACACCGCGATCGCAGCGTTGATGGAGCTGACCAACGAATGCAGCCGGTCACTGCAAGACGGTATCGACCGTGACACGGCGACGTTCGCCCTGAGCACGGCCGCCTCACTCTTGTTCCCCTTCGCGCCGCACATCGCCAGCGAGTGCTACCACCAGCTCACCGGCGCGCACGTGTGGAAGCAGCCGTGGCCCGAACCCGACGAGGCCCTGTTGCGGACCGAGACGATCGAGCTGGCCTGTCAGGTCAACGGCAAGGTTCGCGGCCGTATCAGTGTTCCCCAGGAGGCATCCGAGGACGCTATCCGCGCGGCCGCGCTTCGCTTGGACGAGGTTGCGCAGGCGGTGGGCGGCGGCTCGGTCAAGCGAGTGGTAGTCGTGCCGGGCCGGTTGGTGAACATCGTCGTGGGATAAGCGGCTCTTCTATTGCGCCTTCCATGACGAACGACGCCATGGCCTCGCAGGCGTGGTGACGATAGGATCGACTAGGCGGATCGGGTGGCTATCACCGGGGCCAGAGGCAGAACAGATGTCTTGCAGGGTCAGCAGAGGTACTCGAAGGTAGCGAGGATGCATCAGCTCAGCCTGCCGGAGGCCGTCATCCACCACGCATCAGTCCCGCACAGTGGCGATGTCCGAGCTTGGTGGTCGAGTTTCTTACGAGCAGCCACCACGTACTCGCCACCGACGCGGATTGACCACCAGCTCGAGTACGCGCAGGGCGAGGGCCCGGGGTGGCGCAGGGTCGGGCGGGGTGTCGGTCACATCTGGCTGAGCCGGTAGCCTCCGCCGGATGCGGTGAATGGTGAAATACTGCAGGAGAGACCACAGCGTGAGTGACCACTGTGTCGTCAGAGCCGAGTTGAGGGGAGGAGGGACAGCTGCGTGCCATCCTTCCGGGCCCAACGGCTGCGCAGGGCGTTGCGGACCAAGCTCCAACGGGCCATCCAGGAGGTGGTCGGACCTCTGCACGCCGCGCAGATGCGCGAGCTGGAAAGCCTGCGGCAGGAGGTGAGCAAGCTCCGCGGCCAGCTCGCTCACGAGCGGGCGCTAGTCCAGTCGATCGCTGAACGGGTCATCGACCAGACGAACGCCTTCGAGATCCGCAGCCGACGAGACATCTGCTACGCCGGGGATGCCCAGGCGGCCCGAGAGAGCGCCGAGTTCGCCCGGGACCACCTGGCCGGCGCGCGCCAATTCGGTCATCCCCACGCCACGCTGGAGTACGCGCTGTCTCTCGCTCCCAGAGGTGGCATGGCGCTGGAGTTCGGCGTCTACACCGGCACCACGCTCAAAATCATCGCCACGGCACGGCAGGGCGGGAAAGTCTACGGATTTGACTCGTTCAAGGGCCTCCCGGAGCACTGGCGGGCCGGCTTCGCCGCCGGGACGTTCGCAACCGAGACGGTGCCCGAGGTTCCCGGGGCGGAGTTGGTGGCGGGATGGTTCGACGAGGTCCTTCCTGGGTTCATGGAGACCCATCCCGGCCCAGTCGACTTCCTCCACATCGATGCCGACCTGTACTCCTCAGCCGCAACCGTGCTCAATCTGGTCGGCCCGCGCCTCCGGCAGGGGAGCGTTGTTGTCTTCGACGAGTTCTTCAACTATCCCGGCTGGCAGGAGCACGAATACCGGGCGTGGACCGAGTACGTGGAGCGCACCGGGATAGCGTTCCGGTACGAGGCGTTCACTTTCGATGACGAGCAAGTCGTCGTCACCCTCACCTCGTTACCATAAAGTACTTCAGCAGTGCCCGCACGGGTCGTGGCGAGCTTTCACCCCCGGCCCAGCGGATCGTCCTGTTACCGGACGCTGGCCACGCGGCGTCGCGGTGGGACCTACAATAGGCGGAGTTGGGTGTCTCGGGGCTTCTGGCGCGGCAAGGCCGCACCGATCTGCTCGCACACGGCAGCATCGAGATCGGCCAGGAACGGTGATCTGCTGGTTGTCCAGGAGGTGCCGTGGCGAACCCGTTCGGCGGCGTGACTGAGGTAGAGGTGCTGCTGCGCACGAGTCATGCCGACGAATAGCAGCCGGCGCTCCTCGCACACCTGCTCGGTGTCGGCATCGTCGGGCGCCATTCCCGGCCAGCGCAATGGCAGCAGCCCGTCCGCGCAGCCCACGACGAACACCACCGGAAACTCGAGTCCCTTGGCGGCGTGCAGCGTCAGCAGCGAGACCCGGTCGGCCCGGGGATCCCAGGTGTCGACCTCGACGCCGAGCGACAACTCGGTGCGAAACCGCTCCAGGTCGTCGCCGCAGCGGTCGGCCAGCGGCCTGAGCAAATCGACAGCGGCATGAATCTCGGCGTCTTGTCGTTCAACGACCGGGAGGCGGTCCAGGACAGCGCGTGCGGCGTGTCCCAGACGTTCCAGGACCGGCATCTTCTCCGTATCACTAGCCGGTGCGTACGTCAGTTCACCGAGAATCCGCTCCACCCCCGGCCGATCGGCCAGCCGGTCGTGCGAGCGTTTCTGAACCGGCAGGCCCGCCCTGGCCAGCGCGTCCAGCACGGCGCAGGCCTGCCGGTCGGTCCGGTACAGCACGGCAAAGTCGGAGAAACCCAATTTCCCCGTGCCGTCGGAGTCGACTCGCCCACTGTCGAACGAGTGGAATGACACCCCGCCCAGCAGCTGCTCGATCGTGTGCACGACGAACGACGCCTCGGCCTGCTCGGTGGGCGCATGATGCATCCCGACCAGGGAGTCCCCGTGGGCACTCATCGGCCGCAGCACGCGGCCCGGGACCAGGGTCGTCGGCGAGATCACCCGCAGGGCCGCGGTCAGGATCTTCGCGCCGGACCGGTAGTTGCGGGTGAGCGCCACCGTGTGCGCACCCGGGAAATCCTGCTGGAAACGCAGGAAGAACCCGACGTCGGCGCCCCGGAACCGGTAGATCGCCTGGTCCGGGTCACCGATCGCGGTGAGGTTGCCGTGCGGGCTGGCGAGTTGGCTCAACAACCGGTATTGCTGCTCGTCGACATCCTGGTACTCATCGACCGAGATCCACCGGTACCGATCACGGTAGGCAGCAGCCAGGTCCGGGTCGGACTCCAAGAGCGTGACCGGCAGCGCAACGAGATCATCGAAATCGACCAGATCCCGCTGGCGCAGCGCCTTCGTGTATTGGTCCGCGGTGCCGGCACACTCCATTTCAGGCCCGCCGGTTCGGCGTTGCCGGGACAGGCCGGTGAGCAGGCGCCGGGCTTGCTTCTCGTCGCCGGTGATCTCGGTCGCGATGGCCATCTGCTGGGCCTGATCAGCGATACCGAAGTCCGGGCCTAGCCCTACCCTCGCATGCTGCTCGCGCAGGATACGCACGCCGAGGGAGTGAAAGGTGGCAATGGTCAGCTTGGGTGCATGCTCGGGGGTCAGCGTGGCGAGCCGGGCCGCCATTTCCTCGGCCGCGCGGCGGGTGAAGGTGATCGCCAGGCAGTGCTGCGGTGCCACGCCGTGCGCCGTCACCAGGTGCGCGATGCGGTGCGTCAGCGTGCGGGTCTTGCCGGTTCCCGGGCCAGCGATGATCAGCAACGGCCCTTCGGTGATCTCCGCGGCGGCTCGCTGCTCGGGATCGAGTCCGTCGAGTAGCGACCCCGCGGCGCGCACCGGCGTCTGGGGTGGCGATTCGGTCTCGGCGGGCGGGATCGGCTCCGGCGCAACCGCGGCCTTGCGGGTCGGTGGGTCCGATGGGGGCTCGCTCGCGCCGGACAGGGCGTCGCCGAACAGTGCCGGGGCGGTGACCGCGCTGATCCGCTTCAGCTCACCGGGTTCGAAGAGCCTGATCACGCCGTACTCGCCGTCGTATCCGGCCTCGCGGGTCACCGCACCGCGGCGGAGCCGGGCCACGGCCTCCGCAAGCAGTGGCGAGTGGGCCTCGATGTCGTCGAGTGGCACGTCCTGAAGGATCACCAGCTCAGGCCCCAATGCGGCGGTGAGCTTGTCGATCTGCCCGAGCACCTTCTTGCTCTTCGGTCCCGCCCCGAGGATCTCGCTCATGATCTCCGGTAAGGGGACGAGGCTGCGGAAGTCGGCGGCGCCGTCGGGCCGGATGCCTTCTGGCCGGTCGGCCAGTTCCTCGACCCGGCTCAGCACGCCGACCGTGAGCGGCTTGCCGCATTCGGGACAGGTCCCGCCGTGCTCGCGGGTCTCCTGCGGTTCCATCCGGACGCCGCACTTGCGATGCCCGTCGACGTGGTACTTGCCTTCCTCGGGGAAGAACTCGACCGATCCCGCGTGCCCGATGCCGGTTTCGAGTGCCCGCCGGATCGCGAAGTAATCGAGGTCGGTGTCGAACACCGTGGCCTCGCGGCCGAGCATGGGCGGCGAATGCGCGTCGGAGTTGCTCACCAGCCGGTAGCGGTCAAGACCGGAGATCCGCCAGTTCATGAGCGGGTCGCTGGACAGTCCTGTTTCCAGCGCGAAGATGTGGTCGGCGAGGTCGGCGTAGCAGTCCTCGATCGCATCGAACCCGGACTTCGAGCCCAGCACGGCGAACCACGGCGTCCACACATGGGCCGGCACCAGATAGGCACCGTCGCCGCATTCCAGGGTGATCTCCAGCAGATCGCGGGAGTCCAGGCCGAGAATGGGGCGCCCGTCCGAGCCCAGGTTGCCGATCCGGCCGAGCCTGCGGTTGAACTCCGCAGCCGCGTCGAAGTCGGGCACATACACCAGGTGGTGCACCTTACGGGTGAGCTCACCGCGCTTGTAGATCGTGGAGATCTCCACGGACAGCATGAATCGCACGTCGGCTGCGGCCACGCTGGGCGGCAGCCTGCGGGTGATGTCCCGGTCCAGATCCTCGCGCAGCCGGAACAGCCCTGGTTCGGCCGACCCGAGGTTCTCGCGCAGATGCTCGAACCAGGCCGGGTGGGTGAAGTCGCCGGTGCCCACCAGCGTGATGCCCTTGCGCCGCGCCCACCAGCTCAGATGCTCCAGATCGCAGTCTTTGCTGCACGCCCGGGAGTACTTCGAGTGAATATGCAGATCGGCATGGAAACGCATCCGCGGCATCCTGCCACAGGCACACCCCGGGGGGATCGCCGGTTCGTCGACGAGACCGGCGCCACGGTCCGACGTGGATGAACGAATAGGCGCTAGCCCAACGTCAGGCTCCGAGTGGCAGTGCTTCGTTCAGCTTTTGCCGCCATGGGGCATGAGGCGAGTGTCGAAGACGTTCCCGCAGGTCAAGCCGGTCATTGACCTCGGCGAGGAAGTCGGGTGAGAGCCTTGGCCCGTGCGCTGGCAAGGCTTCAGGTTCGTAGCGCTCGAACCATGCTTCGACCTGCGACCAGCTTCAGAGTGGGTTCGATGAACGCTGGCGGGCGACGGGGGCTGGGAAGTCTCCGGGACCACGCTCGCCACGTGCCAGCAGGGCAACGCTCTGACGACTGCGGCCGGCCCGCTCTGCGATCTCGCTGGCAGTCAGCCAGTCGTCGTCGGCCTGGACCCGCAGCACCCGGGCGCCGATGCCAGCCTGCTCGACGTCGACGATGGCGGAGATCACGGCATCCTGCTCGGTCGGTGCTGCACGGTCGAAGAAGCCCAGGACCGTGCCGTCTGGCTCCACGGAGAACGAGCCGTCGTCGCAGCCGGCCTCGGAACGTCGCTGGCGCTTCTATCGGGCACGGACTTTCGCCGAGCTCGGCAAGTTTGACGAAGCCTGGGAAGCGCAGGACCACGCATTGGAGCTATACCCGACCGATGTGGTGGGTGATCCCACCATAATTCGACTGGATCGCGCTCTTTGCCTAGTTCGAAAGAATGAGATCGACGCGGGATGTGAACTGGCTGCCGACACCTTGTCAAGCTTGCCACCCGAACACTATGCTTCGATATTTCTCGGGTACGGCAAAAAGATCCTCGCCGCCGTGCCCAAGAAATATTCCAACCGTAGATCTGTGAACCAGTATCGGGCGTAATGACCGAGTCATACCAAGCCATTGGATGTGAGATGTCTAGCCTTTCGCAAGATACCGCTCAAGGTCCTCCACCTTCGTGGTGAGACCGTTGGTGACCCCCGCCCTGATATCGGCCTTCAAGACAACACTAACTCGATTAGTTTTCTGCGCCACAACTTCCACCGCCTCCTTTATGACGGCCATTACCTCATCCCATTCACCTTCGATGCTGGTGAACATCGCGTCAGTGTGGTTGGGCAGGCCGCTTGCTCTAACAACTCGCACCGCATCGGCTACCAGCTCTCCGGCAGCTTCACCAACACCAAGTGGGGTAACAGAGAAAGCGACAATCATGCCTAATGCCTTTCTGTCACAGTGACTCGTGTAACAGCTCTACGCCCGGTCCCGGCCGACCCGCCTTGCTCCCACACCCGATCGTACGCAGCGGCGGACTGGATACTTACAGTGACGAAGGAACACGGGGAGTCGGTGGGGGAGGCACTGGGGATGCCGGGGAGATTTCCCCGCTGTCTCCCCACGCCCGCTTCCCCTCATTGAGCAGCCCATACACCCTGCAGGGACCCTCTTCTGCATCCTGCGGACACGCGCCAAACCTCCTGAATCCGAGAGTTGAAGGTCGACTGGCGTGCCGAGTCGATCGGCTGGATCGAGGGATGCGAGTTAGTCGGCGCTGGCCTTGTGCTCTACCGACGGCCGCCGGGGTTCGAGCGCTGTTTTGCCTACTTGCCCGAGGGGCCGGTGCTGGACTGGCACGCCGACGTAACAGCGTCCTGGTTGGACCCCATGGTGGAGCACCTGAGGTCGGGGGACCCGTTCATGGTCAGAATGGGTCCCCCGGTGGTCGTCCGTCACTGGGCGGCCGAAGCGATCAGGAAAGCGATCACCGCGGGCGACACCAAGCGGCTGTGCGACGTCCCGTCGACCGCCGAGGATCCGCAGGCTCTCGATCTTGCCGCGAGGCTGCGTGCGGCTGGCTGGCGGCCAGACCGGTCCCAGCGCGGCATGGGGCGCATCTAGCCTCGCCATCGCGTTCAGGTGCCGCTGACCGGTCGTATTCTCGATGAGGTCTTCGCCGGGTGCGGCAAGACGTCGTGGCAGCGCAATATCCGCAAGGCCCAGCGGGCGGGGGTGGAGGTATCCCGGGGCTCGTATGAGGATCTGGGCGTCTTTCACCGCTTGTGCGGTGAGACCGCCGGGCGGAAACGGTTCACCCAACGCTCGCTGGAATACTTCCAGCGGATGGCGACCCTCATGGCCGCTGAGGACCCGAATAGGTTCCGGCTGTATTTAGCGCGTCACGACGGCGAAGTGCTGGCCGCGACCATCACGGTGACGGTCGGCGAGCACGTCTGGTCGGCCTACGCCGGATCAGCGGAGCACAAACGGGAGGTGCGTGCCTCGAACGCGATTCAGTGGCGTATGCTCTCCGACGCGCATGCCGCCGGGGCGGCGGTCTACGACCTGCGCGGCGTCAGTGACACCCTCGATCCCGCCGACCCGCTGTTCGGGGTAACCCGGTTCAAGATCGGCAGCGGCGGCCACGTGGCCGCATACCTCGGTGAGTGGAGTTACCCGCTCGACGAGCCACTGTACGAGGCTTGTGAACAGTACCTCACTAGGCAGTAGGTAGGGAGATGACATCACTACGGGTGGTCGCCAACCGCGTGCTATGGCGGTGCGGGCTGCGCGATGTCCTGCCCGGATACTACGTCCACCGCATCCCGGTCACGGAGTGCGGCGAGCCTCTTGAGCTGATCCCGGCTGTGCCGGGCCGCCTCCTGCTCGACCCCCGGCTCAGTCGGCCGCACCTGGCCCGACGTTCGGTCGCGGGTGCGCTGCGCCGGACTACTACCCGACGATATCCAATTCCTGGTCGTGGAGGGCTACCGCAGCCCGGCGCTACAGCAACAATTGTGGTCAGCAGCCCGTGAAGAGATTGCCGGAACGCACCCACGGGCCACACCGTCCGAGATTGATCGCCTCACCAGGCTGGTCGTGGCGCGCCCGAGCAGAGAAGGCGGCGGGCACCAGACCGGCGCGGCCGTGGACATCA
This sequence comes from Pseudonocardiaceae bacterium, assembly GCA_050699815.1. Taxonomy (GTDB): domain Bacteria; phylum Actinomycetota; class Actinomycetes; order Mycobacteriales; family Pseudonocardiaceae. The sequence goes on from JBOHFT010000001.1 coordinate 68,051, forward strand.
CACTCGCCGATGCAGCGGGGACCGAGTTGTGGATGGGAACAGGTGTTGGAGAATTCACCGCCGCTACACCGGCCCGCGCCAAGGTCACCGACACAGTGGGCGGGCGCCGGCAACTACTCACCCGCTGCCTCACCGAAGCCGGATTCATCAACTATCCCGGCGAATGGTGGCACTTCAGCATGGGTGACCGGCTGTGGGCAGCCTACGGGCGCCGCCCCACGGCCCGTTTCGGCCCCCTGACCGTCGACGAACCCCCCGAAGCGTGAAAACCACACGGGGGAGAAGAGGAGACAACGGCACGCAGCGTGGCAGACCTGTTCACGGCTGCGCGGATACTGACCGCGGTCGACTGTCAGGCTGCCAGCCCAGACCGCACGAGTCGTGGCGTGAACCACGACCGGGTGAAAGGCGTCCGGGCATTGTCGGGGTTTCTGCAGGTCCACACACCGGAATGGCTCAGCCAAAGGCCAAAGGGCGCTGGCGGGGTAGCTGCAACGTCCGTGGGGACGGTGGAACGGACGTGCCGGGATCAGGTGCCGATCAGGCCGGGCGCGTTGCCGCCGGTCTTCCAGATCGATATCACCGAGGGCCGCGGCTGGCTGCCCGGGCCGTCCGGCCAGGTTGACGCGGGCGCGTCGGCGGATGTTCCGTCGAGCTGGCCGGGGTGCTGCACGGAGACCAGCGCCAGCCGGTCCTCGATCACCGGTCCGCACGTCTCGGCACCGCGGGGCACGGTGAGGAACTGCTTGACCTGCCCCCGCAGCGGGCCGTCCAGCGGCACCGCGAACAGCCCGTCGTTGGAGCCCAGCGCGTTGCCATCGGTGGCGATCCACAGGTTGCCTGAGGGGTCGAAGGCGAGGTTGTCCGGGCAGGAGATCGGGCTGACCTGGTCTTTCGGGAATCCGCCGAAGTAGGTGGCGGCGTCGGCCGGGTCGCCGCAGACCAGCAGCAACGTCCAGCGAAACGTGGTCGACGCCGGATCGCCGCCGTCCTCGGCCAGCTCCAGGACGTGCCCGTGCCGGTTGGCGTTGCGCGGGTTGGGCCCGTCGGCCGGAACGCCATCGACCCCGCGCCGGGTGTTGTTGGTCAGCGCGGCGTACACCTTGCCGGTGCGGGGGTGCGGCTCGACGTCCTCGGGCCGGTCCATCTTGGTGGCGCCCACCGCATCGGCGGCCAGCCGGGTGTGCACCAGGACGTCGGGCACGGATCTGCCCGCCACGAAGGACTCCCCCGTGCCGCCGGCATCCGACCGGGCCAGCGGGAGCCACCGCCCGGTCCCGCCGATCTGCCCGGGTGAGCCGCTGGTGAACCGGGCGACGTAGAGCGTGCCCTCATCGAGGATGCCCAGGTTATGGGCCCGCTCGCCCTGGCGCATCGGGCGCGACGACACGAACTTGTACAGGTAGTCGAACCGCTCGTCGTCGCCCATATAGGACGCCACCGTGCCGTTGCCTGCGACGCGGACGGTGGCGGCCTCGTGCTTGAACCGGCCCATCGCGGTCCGCTTGCGCGGCACGAACGCGGGATCGAACGGGTCGAGCTCGACGATCCAGCCGAACCGGTGGGGCTCGTGGGGCTCGCGGGAGACGTCGAAACGCGGGTCGAAACGCTCCCACTGGCGTACCGAGGCGCCGCCACTGACGCCGTAACGGGCCAGCTTCGCCTTCGCGGTGGCGTCGGTGAGCGCATCGGCGTTGCCGAAGTACACGTGGACGTTCTCCTCGCCGGACAGCACCGTGCCCCACGGGGTGACGCCACCGGAGCAGTTGCTCAGGGTGCCCAGCACGACCCGGCCGCTGGGGTCGGCGGTGGTCTGCACAAGTGAGCTGCCGGCCGCAGGACCGGTGAGCTGCATCGGCGTGGTGGCGGTGATCCGGCGGTTCACCGGGTCCTGGACGGGGGTGAGCCGGCCCGAGGCGGGGTCGCGCGCCACCAGCACGACACTCAGGCCGTGCGCCGCCCAGGCCGTCTGCACCTGCTCGCGGGTGGGGTTTGCCTCGTCGTAGCCGAGGAACATGAACGACTCGCTGGTGTACTCGTGATTGACCACGAGCAGCGACCGGTCCCGGTCGCCGGGCCACGGCAGCAGTGCGGCGAAGTCGCAGTTGTACCCGAACTGGCCCGCCTGGGCCTGCGGTGTCTGGGCGCCGAAGTCGAACTCCGGGGCGCCGGGGAGGACCGGATCGCCCCACCGGATCACCACGGCGTGCTGGTAACCCTCGGGCACCACGACGGCGTCGAGGGTGTTCGGCGCCACTGGCCGGAAGTCCAGCGTCCGCCCAGTACCACGCGCTGGGCCGCACCCGGCCAGCGCGACGCCGCCTGCCGGAACGATGACGGCGGCGGCGACCAGCGCTGTGAGCACGCCGCGACGGCTGACCACCCGGGCCACGACATCACCGAAGTACTCGTTGCCGGAGGTGTTGGGCGGCTGCTGGGAGCAGGCATCGTCACACCGATACCTGCAGGTGACAGCCTGCCGGCCACGCTGATGGGACCGGTGCACCGGGAGCGGGGCTGAGGCGTCCGCGTCCGGCTGGTTGCTCACGGGGCCTCCGGTCGCGCTCAGGCGGCAACACGATGACGTTAAGCCGCTCCGGTGCGCCCAGGGGGGCCGATACGTGAACCTCAGGCGAACAAGCTCAGGCGTCGAGGGAGACTGTTATCTTCCTGGTTGCCATACCAGTCACCGTACTGTAGATCGGGCGAGAAGCGGACCAGTGGCGCCGCTACCGGTCCACCTCGCCGCGGATGAACGCCTCGACGGCGGCGTAGGCGTCGGAGTCGGAGTACTGCTCCGGCGGCGACTTCATGAAGTAGGACGACGCGGACACGATCGGGCCGCCGATACCCCGGTCCTTGGCGATCTTCGCCGCGCGGATCGCGTCGATGATCACGCCGGCGGAGTTGGGTGAGTCCCAGACCTCGAGCTTGTACTCCATGCTCAGCGGCACGTCACCGAACGCCCGGCCCTCCAGCCGCACGTACGCCCACTTGCGGTCGTCGAGCCACGGCACGTAGTCCGACGGGCCGATATGGACCGCCGCCTTGTCCATCTCGTGCGGCACCTGCGAGGTCACCGACTGGGTCTTGGAGATCTTCTTCGACTGCAGCCGCTTGCGCTCCAGCATGTTCATGAAGTCCATGTTCCCGCCGAAGTTGAGCTGGTAGGTGCGCAGCAGCTCCACCCCGCGGTCCTCGAACAGCTTGGCCAGCACCCGGTGCGTGATGGTCGCCCCGACCTGGGACTTGATGTCGTCACCGATGATCGGCACCCCGGCGCAGGTGAACTTGCGCGCCCACTGGGGATCGGAGGCGATGAACACCGGCAGTGCGTTGACGAACGCGACCCCGGCGTCCAGCGCGCACTGGGCGTAGAAGCGGTCCGCGTCCTCCGAGCCCACCGGCAGGTAGGACACCAGCACGTCGGCGCCGGACTCGCGCAGCGCACCGACCACGTCGGCGGGCTTCTCGTCGGACTCGGTGATGATGTCCCGGTAATACTCGCCCAGGCCGTCCATCGTGTGCCCACGCGCCACGGTGACCCCCAGCGGTGGCACGTCGCAGATCGAGATGGTGTTGTTCTCGCTGGCCACGATGGCCTCGGAGAGGTCGCGGCCCACCTTCTTGGCATCGACGTCGAACGCGGCGACGAACTGAAGGTCACCGACGTGGTAGTCGCCGAACTGCACGTGCATCAGGCCGGGCACGCGGGCTGTGGGGTCGGCATCGCGGTAGTACTGCACGCCCTGCACCAGGGAGGCGGCGCAGTTGCCGACGCCCACGACAGCGACCCGGATACCGGGACCGGCGGGACGCTCGACGCGGCCATCAGTCATGGTCCGTCCTTAATTTGTGTCGTCGGGTGATGGTTCGGGGTTCGCTTGCTCATGGGCGATCAGTTCGTTGAGCCAGCGCACCTCGCGCTCGCTGGTCTCCAGACCCATCCGGTGGAGCTCGAGGGTGTAGCGGTCGATCTGGTCGCCGGTTCGGGCGAGCGCGGCCCGCAGCCCCTCCCGGCGTTCCTCGACCCGCCGCCGCCGCCCCTCCAGGATGCGTATCCTGACATCGGCGGGGGTCCGCGAGAAGAACGCCAGGTGCACTCCGAACCCGTCGTCCTCCCAGGTCTGGGGGCCGGCATCGGCCAGCAGGGTGGCGAAGCGCTCCCTGCCGTCGGCGGTGAGCCGGTATACCCGCCGGGCGCGGCGGGCCCACGCCTTGCCCCGGTCGGCGCGCAGGTCCTCCTCGCATTCGCCTTCCTCGACGATGAAGCCGGAGCACTGTAACCGGCGCAGCGTCGGATACAGCGACCCGAACGAGCAGGCACGCCACGCCCCGAGCCGGCCAGTGAGATGTTTGCGCAGCTCGTAGCCGTGCATCGGAGCGTCGTACAGCGCCCCGAGCACCGCCAGCTCCAGCACGCGGCACCTCCTGGAAGGGCGCACCGATGTAGTCCACCACTATATCGCGCCGATACATCTGCAGCCGTTCACCAGATCGGCGCCAGGACGGCTTACCTATCCGAACGCCCCAGCGGAGATCACGAAATGGTTGCGTAGGCTGTCTGGCGTGCGGACCCAACGGCAGGTGGTGGACTACGCGTTGCAGCGCCGTGCGCTGCTCGCCGGGGTCTACTCCGGCCGGGTCGGGGTCATGGACGTCTGCGACGCCACCCCGTACCTGCTGCGGGCCGCGAAGTTCCATGGCGAGCCCAGCGTGGTCACCTGCCCAGTGTGCCGCAAGGAACCCCTGACGCTGGTCTCGTGGGTGTACGGTGACGAGCTCAAGCATGCGGCAGGCTCCGCCCGCACCACCGAGGAGCTCAACCGGATGGCGACGCTGTTCGAGGAGTTCAGCGTGTACGTCGTCGAGGTCTGCCGGACGTGCAGCTGGAACCACCTCGTGCAGTCATACGTCCTGGGAACCAGGGGTGCGGGGAGCAGGAGGACCGCGGGGCAGTGACCCGCGCCGCCTGCAGCTGGCCGTACCCATAGCAACCCCATAGCCGGACCCTTCGCGACCCGAGTACTGGTCTGGGAGGCCAACGCGTGAGCGACCAGCGAGAAGACAACGGTCGTCCGAGTGCCGACCCCGAGCCTGAGCTGCTCACGCACGCCCCGCTGCGGTCCCGTCCCAGCGACCATGGCCAGCGGTATGGTGATCTGCCCGGGGACGGTCACCGGCGGGGGTGGCTCACCCGCTGGCGCACGATCGCCCTGGTGGGCCTGCTGCTCGCTGTCCTGACGCCGGTGCTGGCCTTCTTCGCCGGGTGGCTGTTTCTTGACGTGCCGTCGCCCGCGGCGCTGGCGGCGCAGCAAAAGCAGGTCACCATGATCATGGCCAGCGACGGGACCACCGAGATCGGCCGCTACGTGCCCGACGATGGCAACCGGATCGCGGTCGATCTCGGGCAGGTGCCGGTGTACGTGCAGGACGCCGTGCTGGCCGCCGAGGACCGCAGCTTCCGGTCCAACCCCGGGTTCGATATCACGGGCATCGCGCGGGCCACGTGGAAGCAGCTCACCGGTGGCAGCGGCGGTGGCTCCACGATCACCCAGCAGTACGTCAAGGTGGTCACCGGCCAGGACGAGTACAGCGTCGTGCGGAAGTTCCGTGAGGTGATTATCGCAGCCAAGATCACTAAGCAGAACTCCAAGGACCGGATCCTGGCGGACTACCTCAACACGATCTACTTCGGCCGCGGGGCCTACGGCATCGAGGCCGCCAGCCAGGCGTACTTCGGCAAGAACGTGCAGGACCTGACCGTGTCGGAGGCGGCGGTGCTGGCCGCCGCGATCCGGTCCCCCTCCCGGCTGGACCCGGCCAAGAACCCGCAGCAGGCGCAGCAGCGGTGGAGCTTCGTGCTGGACGGGATGATCGCCCAAGGCTGGCTGTCCCGGGCGCAGGCGGCAGTGCCGTACCCGAAGACCATCGCGCCGGGGCAGGCCCCGGGCTCGCCGGCGGACGACCGGGCGCACATCGTCGACCAGGTGCTCGAGGAGCTGGAGAAACACGGCATCAACCGCGAGGAGCTGGCCGTCGACGGTGGGCGGATCAGCACCACCGTCGATGCCAGGGCGCAGCGCCTGGCCCGCGACGCGGTGCTCACCGAGCTGCGCGGGCAGCCGCGCAACCTGCACTCGGCACTGGTCGCGATCGATCCGCGCACCGGCGGGGTGACCGCGTACTACGGCGGGCAGGAAGGGGCGGGCTTCGACCTGGCCGGTGGGCCGGCCTGGAACCCGGGCTCGGCTTTCAAGCCGTTCACCATGATGGCCGCGCTGGAGCGCGACATCGGCCTGAACTCAATCTACGAGGGCGAATCCCCGCTGGTCATCGCCGGTATCTCCTACGCTAACTCGGAGAGCCGGAACTACCGCCAGCTGACCTTGCACGACGCGATGACGGAGTCGGTCAACACGGCCTTCGTGCGGCTGGCCAAGGAGCTGGGGCCGCAGGCGGTCCGAGACGCCGCGGTGCAGGCCGGTATCCCGGAGCAGATCAACGGCAAACCGGCCATGGTCGAGCCGGACAGCGGGCAGCCTGCGCTCGGTATCACGCTGGGCCAGTACCCGGTGCGCACGATCGACATGGCCGGTGCCTACGCGACCTTCGCCGCCGACGGGATGCGGCGCGAGCCGTTCTTCGTCCGGGAATACCTCAACGCCCAGGGCGGCGTCGGCTACCAGCATGTCGACAAGCCGCACCCCGCCTTCGACCAGACGGACGTCGAGCGCAACTCGCAGCTGGCGCGCAACCTCACCGCGACGATGACCGATGTCGCCCGCAGCTCGCAGATCCCGCTGGCGGGTGGCCGTCAGGTTGCCGCCAAGACCGGCACCCACCAGCGTGGCGAGACCGGCACCAACTCCGCCGCCTGGACTGTCGGGTACACCCCCTCGATCTCCGCTGCGGTCTGGGTGGGCGACCCGGCAAACTCGGCGATCAAGAACTCCAGCGGCGGCAACATCTTCGGGCGGGGTGTGCCGGGCTCGATCTGGCAGCGGTTCATGAATACCTACCTTGCGGACACTCCCCTGGAGACCTTCCCCGCATTCACGCTGATCGGCCCGGCCGCGCCGCCGCCCGTCGTCGAGCAGCCGCCCCCGCGGACGGCGCCGCGGCGTGAGCCCCGGGTAGCCAGGCCGTTTCCGCAACGCCCCGAACCGGGTTTCGAGGATTTCCTGCGCACGCCGCGCGAGCCTTCGGATTCGGAGGAACCGGACAGGCCGCGGCGGGCCAGGTGTTTCCCGTTCTGCGACGACTCGGAAGATGAGGAAAATGATGACGACGAGCGCGGCGGCCGGGGCGCTGAACGGGGGCGCTGACCAGGGCTTCGTACCATCACCACCGTGACTCGCCGGGTCGATCGGCGCTCCCTGACGCCGTCGCAGCGCGTGCTGCCCAGCTGGGCCGACCCGGTGCCCCGGCTGGCCAGCCGGATCGTGGGCGGTCCGCTGGGCCGCCACGCGGTGCTGGGCCGGCACTGGTTCTGGACCCCGCTGCGGGTGGTGCTGCTCCTCGCGACGATCACCTTGACGCTCGGCTGGCTGGGCAAGGCACCGTGCCTGCAGACCTACTCCGACAGCGCCGGTGCCCTCCAGGTGGACTGGTCAGACGGCCGCCAGTACCGGGCGATGTGCTACTCCGACACTATCCCGCTCTACACCCTGGAGCGGCTGGACCAGCCCGGGCTGGCGGGCCTGCCGTATGCCACCTCGTGGATCGAGAACCCGGGCCAGCCCGACGAGCAGGTGCGGTACATGGAGTACCCGGTGATCACCGGGATGTACCAGTGGGCCGTCGCCAAGCTCGCCCAGGCCTGGGTGGCGGGTGCTGAGCTGGGCTGGCTGCCCGCATCGGCACCCGCCGTCGTGCATTTCGACCTCAGCGCACTGTGGCTGGCGGCCGCCTGGCTGGTGACGGTGTGGGCGCTGGTGCTGCTGTCGCCGCGACGGCCGTGGGATGCCGCGCTGGCCGCGCTGTCGCCGCTGGTCGTGGTGCACGCGTTCACCAACTTCGACGCGCTGGCCACCGCGCTGGCCACGACGGGGCTGCTGGCGTGGGCCCGGCGGCGCCCGGTGCTTGCCGGTGTGCTGCTCGGGCTGGGTGGGGCCGCCAAGCTCTACCCGCTGTTTTTCCTGGGCCCGATCCTGCTGCTGTGCCTGCGGTCCGTGCGGCTGCGCGCCGGGCTGGCCGCCACCGCCGCGGCGGCGGCGGCCTGGGTGACCGTCAACCTGCCGGTGGCGGTGCTGTTCCCGGCCGGATGGTCGGAGTTCTTCCGGCTGTCCGGCCGGCGTCCGGCCGACCCGGACTCGCTGTACACCGTGGTGTCCACCTTCACCGGCTGGCCCGGTTTCGACGGGGTGCTGCAGCCTGGCCAGGTCCCGGTTGTGCTCAACCTGGTCAGCGTGACGCTGTTCGTGCTGGCCTGCGCGGCGATCGGCTGGGTGGCCCTGGCGGCACCGCGCCGTCCGCGGCTGGCCCAGCTGTGCTTCCTGGTGGTGTGCGCGTTCCTGCTCGTCAACAAGGTGTGGAGCCCGCAGTTCTCGTTGTGGCTGGTGCCGCTGGCGGTGCTGGCGATCCCCCGGTGGAAACCGGTGCTGGCCTGGATGGTGCTCGATGCGCTGGTCTGGGCCCCCCGGATGGCCTACTACCTGGGCACGGACAACAAGGGCCTGCCCATCGAGCCGTTCCTCGGCGCGGTGCTGGTGCGCGACGTGGCCGTGCTGGTGCTCTGTGCGCTGATCCTGCGGGACATCTGGCGCCCCGGCCACGACCCGGTCCGTGCCACCGGCGACGACGACCCCCACGGTGGCGTCCTCACCGGCGCCCCCGACGCGATTGATCAGCGGTGGCCCAGCTGGTCCCGTAGCCAGGCGATGTCCTCGGCCTGGGAAGCGGGATTCGTTTCGAGTACCACGGTGGCATTCGCTGCGGCGCAGACCGCCACCAGCTGCTCGGCCTCGATGGTGCCCTGGCGCAGCGGCGCGTGGCGGTCCCGCGCCGATCCGAACTCGTCGCGCGAGTTGTTGCAGTGCACGAGGTCGATCCGGCCGGTGATGGCCGTGACCCGGTCGACGACGCCGGCCAGGTCCTCCCCGGCGGCGAACGCATGGCAGGTGTCCAGGCAGAAGCCGACGTCGTAGGCACCAATCGCGTCCCACAGCCGGGCCAGCGACTCGAACCGCCGCGCCATGGCGTGGTCCCCGCCTGCGGTGTTCTCCACCAGGATCCGGGTGCCGAAACCACCGTCGGCCGACTGCCGGGCAAACATCTTGCGCCAGTTCTCGACGCCGTGAGCAGCATCGTCACCCTTAGTGACATGGCCGCCGTGCACCACCAATCCGTGTGCACCAATCGTGGCAGCCATCGCGGCGTGCTGGGCGACCAGCTTGCGCGACGGGATGCGGATGCGGTTGTTCAGCGATGCCACATTGATGACATACGGTGAGTGCACATAAATTTCCAGGTCAGCGGCGCGCAGTTGGTCGGCGTGGGGATGCGCGCGGGGCGCCGTCCAGCTCTGCGGATCCGCAAGGAAGAACTGCACCGCCGCAGCGTTGCGCTCGGTAGCGTCCTGGACCGGGTTGTCATTGCTGACGTGGGCGCCGATGCGCATGGCGGCAGCCTAGACCGGCCTGCCAGGGGGCCGCTCGGCGCACCTGCAAGGGACACGGTGAGTACACAGCGTCACCTCGATCTGCTGAAAGTGCTGGTCGCCATCACAGAGAGGCTCTATGGTCGTTACCCTGAGGACACAACCTGGTACCGAGTGACACGGAGGGATCTATGGCCACACGGGCGAGGGTGACTGTGGTTGCGGGAGCAACCACGTTACTGTGCGCTGCGAGCACCTTCGGCGTGGGCTTTTCGGCCCTCGCCGCGCCCTCTACCGTTCGCCTCGCGACGGCCCACGCGGCAGAGGCCCCCTCGCCGATGCTGGTGGGCGGTTGCGGGGACACGGTGCGTGGTGCTCCGGGGCAGCGGGTAGGTGCGCGGGTGGCAAGTCTGCCGGTGGTCGACGTCGGCAAGGTGCCCCCCAGCGGGTCGAGCACTCTTGACGCCACCCCGGCGCTGCGGGAGATGGTGGGGACGGTGGCCCCGACTTGCAAGATCAACGCTGAGGCCGTCACGCCGCTCGCTGCTCCTACCGAGTCGGTCGAGGCAGTGGTCACGTCCGTGCTGGCCCCCGCCCAGGGCGCGCTCGGCACGATGCCCGTACTGAACCAGCCCCCGCCGCCACCGCCGCCGCCACCGCCACCGCCACCGCCGGGGCCACCACCGCCGCCTGCGCCCCGGGCATCCGCGTTGATGGGCTCGGGCTTCGGTCCGTTCTTCGGGCCGGCGGCGGCGGGCTTCCCGTACGCGCTGGGTCTTTACAGCAGCGGGTTGCCCCACTACAACTACGCCGATCTGCTGGCGATCGGCCGTCCCGGCGGTGCGCTCGGGCGGCTCACGGCCGGCATGCTGACCGCGGACCTGTTCGGGACGCCGTCGGTGAGCAACGGGCCGGGCCTCGGCAAGCAGAGCGCCGCGGCCAACGACGTCGCGGCCGCGGGCCGGGCTTCGGCATTGCCCGCTGGCGGTGTCGAGCAGATCGCCCTTCCGGTGCTGGTGGCAGTGCTGCTGCTCGCCAGCGTCAGTGCCGCGCTGCTGCGTGGCTGGGTGCTCGGGAGGCGCTGAATCCCGCAGTTCCGGCAAAGAGCTGCCCCGCGATGGTGATCGCGGGGCAGCTCTTTGCTATCCTTTTCGGCATCGCCGCGCCGGTGCTCACCGCGCGGCAACAAGACCCCTCCTGCCGCGGAGAGTCCGTGGCCGACCAGTCCACAGGAGGTGAGTGGTCTTCATGCGTCATTACGAGATGATGGTCATCCTCGATCCGCAGCTTGATGAGCGCACCGTGGCACCGTCGCTGGATCAGTTTCTCGGTGTTGTGAAGACGCAGGGCGGCAGCGTCGAGAAGGTCGACGTCTGGGGCAAGCGCCGGTTGTCCTACGAGATCGACAAGCGCGCCGAGGGCATTTACGCGGTGCTCGACCTCTCCTGTACGCCCGCCACGGTCGCTGAACTCGACCGCCAGCTGTCGCTCAGTGAGCTGGTCCTGCGCACCAAGGTGCTGCGGCGCGAGAGGAAGAAGGGCTGACATGGCTGGCGAGACCATTATCACGGTGATCGGAAACCTGACCGCCGACCCGGAGCTGCGGTTCACCCCATCTGGGGCGGCAGTGGCCAACTTCACGGTGGCCTCCACGCCGCGCACCTTCGACCGCCAGACGGGTGAGTGGAAGGATGGCGAGGCGCTTTTCCTGCGGTGCAACGTCTGGCGGCAGCCTGCGGAGAACACCGCCGAGTCGCTTACCCGCGGCATGCGGGTGATTGTCAGCGGACGGCTGCGTCAGCGCTCGTTTGAGACCCGCGAGGGCGAGAAACGCACCGTCGTCGAGATGGAGGTCGACGAGGTCGGCCCTTCATTGCGCTACGCCACCGCCAAGGTCAACAAGGCTACCCGCCAGGGCGGCGCATCGGGGAGCGGAGGCTACGGCTCTTCCGGCTCCCCTGGCCCGGCCGACGACCCGTGGAGCTCGGCTCCGCAGGCGGGTGCGCCTGCCGGATCTGGCAACGGGGCAGGCGGTTACGACGAAGAGCCCCCGTTCTGACCCTCACCCGTCTCGGCGCGACCCATTCAGGAGTATCCACATCATGGCCAAGCCACCGATTCGTAAACCGAAGAAGAAGATCTGCATCTTCTGTAAGGACAAGAACGCTGCTATCGACTACAAAGATACGGGGATGCTGCGGAAGTACATATCCGACCGTGGCAAGATCCGGGCCCGCCGAGTCACCGGCAATTGCAGCCAGCACCAGCGAGACGTCGCGGTCGCGGTCAAGAATGCCCGCGAGGTAGCGCTGCTGCCCTACACCTCGACTGCCCGCTGAACCGGGGAAGGACCGATCACGTGAAGCTCATCCTCATCGCTGACGTGCCGAACCTCGGCGCTCCCGGTGATCTCGTGCAGGTCAAGGACGGCTACGCCCGCAACTACCTGCTCCCTCGCGGTCTGGCCATCGTGGCCACCAAGGGCGCCCAGATGCAGGTGGCCACCATCCGCCGGGCCCAGCAGACCCGGCAGATCCGCGGCCTCGATCACGCTCGGGAAATCGCCGGCACCCTGTCCGGTCTGGGCACAGTGTCCGTGGCGGCCAAGGCCGGCCGGTCCGGGGGGAAGCTGTTCGGCTCTGTCACCGTGGCCGACGTCGTCGACGCGGTCCGCTTGGCAGGCGGTCCCCCGCTGGACAAGCGGGCGGTCGACCTTGGCGGGCAGATCAAATCCGCCGGCGCTTACCAGGTGACTGTGCGGTTGCATCCCGAGGTCTCGGTGACGGTCCCGCTCGAGGTCACGGCTACCGCTGGCTGAGCCAGCGACCAGCAACGCGGCACCCATGACCAAGCGCCAGCGGATCCGCCGTGTCTCGGTCGGGATGCTCGTCGCCGGGTTGCTGACTGGATTGGCCTCGCCGGCCTCCGCCGCCATCACCCATTGCACCATCTCGGCGGATCCGGTCCAGCATGAGAGAGCCGTTGCGGTGGACGGCGAGGAGTTCGCGACGATGAGGCTGATCAACGCGTTCCGCGCCAAGCACGGGCGGCCCGCGCTGCGGCTCACCAGTCGGCTGAACCGGCCGGCCGCCTGGGCGAGCAACGACAGCGCGCAGCGCGGGTTCTCCCCGTCGAACCACATCGACTCGCTCGGCCGCGACATCCCGACCCGGCTGCGGCAGTGTGGCTACACCGGCTACCGCCGGGCGTCGGAGGTCAACTACTACGGCTGGGGCGGCCGGGGCAGCGGTGCCGCGGCGGTGGCCTGGTGGAAGAACTCGCCGCCGCACCGGGCGGCCCTGCTCAACCCGCGCGTCACCGCAATCGGGATCGCCCGGGCCGCCACCGGCAAGGTGCACTGGACAGTGAACATGGGCGACAAGCAATAGCCCAGGCCCGCCGCCGGTACAAGGCGCGCATCATCGAGCTGCAGCGAGGCCAGCAACCTGGCCAGCTGCGGCGGCGGGACCGACACGCCGGGGTCTTGGGGATCCGGGGGGACACGCCGGGCCGAGGTCGGAGAAGTTTGTCCACATCCCCGTCCAGGGTTTTGAACAGCCAGGATGGGGAAAATTCGGCAAGCTTTCCCCAGGTTGCCCCTAGTCTTGCACCGCCCCGTGAGCAGTATCGGGCGCTCCGTCCTCCGAATGTCCTCAGGCTGTCCCCATGCGCTGTTGCTCAACCTGTCAGGCCGACCTAACCTCACCCGGCGCGGCTGGCGGACACGGGCTGTGGCCCGTCCGAACGAAACTGTCAGTGCCATCGGATAGAACTTGTGTTCGATCAGGTCGGGCAGTCGGGGGAAGGGGAGGTACCCAGGGGTGGCACTGGTGGACGACCGTGGCGTGCGGCTTGAGGAGATCGGGCAGCCTTTCGACCGGCAGCCGCCGCAGGACATCACTGCCGAGCAGTCCGTGCTCGGCGGGATGCTGCTGTCCAAGGACGCCATCGCCGACGTGGTCGAGGTGTTGCGGCCCGGAGATTTCTACCGGCCTGCCCACCAGGCTCTCTTCAACTGCGTGCTCGATCTGTACGGGCGTGGTGAGCCGGCTGACGCGGTCACCGTCTCGGCCGAGCTGGAACGTCGCGGTGAGCTGCTCCGGGTAGGTGGGGCGCCGTACCTGCACACGCTGATCTCGATCGTGCCGACTGCGGCCAATGCTGGCTATTACGCCGAGATCGTCGCGGGCAAGGCGGTGTTGCGGCGGCTGGTGGAGGCCGGCACCAGGATCGTGCAGCTGGGCTACCACGGATCCGACGGCGCGAATGTGGACGAGGTGGTGGACCGCGCCCAGGCCGCGGTCTACGAGGTCACTGAGCGGCGGATGAGCGAGGACTACATCGCGCTCGAGGAACTGCTGCAGCCCACCATGGACGAGATCGACGCGATCGCGTCCCGGGGCGGCGCTTCGGCCGGCGTCCCGACCGGCTTCGTGGACCTCGACGCGGTGACCAACGGCCTGCACCCCGGCCAGATGGTGATCATCGCGGCGCGCCCCGGGATCGGGAAGGCACTTGCCCTGGACACCCCGCTGCCCACGCCGACCGGCTGGACGACGATGGGCGAGGTCGCCGTGGGCGACCGGCTGCTGGGTGCGACCGGCCGGCCGACGACTGTGGTGGCTGCGACCGACGTGATGCGTGGTCGACCCTGCTACGAGGTCGAGTTCTCCGACGGAACAATCATCGTGGCCGATGGTCAGCACCAGTGGCTCACTGAGACCCGCGCATCACGCCGCTCAGCCGCCGAAGTGCGCACTACCGAGAAGATCGCGGCGACGCTCCGGTGCCGCACCGCTGACCAGCGGCTCAATCACTCGGTGGTCAACTGCCGGCCGCTCGACCTCCCTGACCAGGACCTGCTCATTCCGCCTTACTCGCTCGGTGGGTGGCTCGGTGATGGCTCCAGCTGCGCCGCGAACTTCACCAGCGCCGATCCCGAGATCGCCATCCACGTCGAGGCTGAGGGACTGGATGCTGGCACCGTCAAGACGAGGCTGCGTACGCTCGATCTGGTGGGGAACATGCACATCCCGCCGGTCTACTTACGGGCTTCGCTCAAGCAGCGGCGGGCCCTGCTCGCCGGTTTACTGGACACCGACGGCACAGTGGCGCCCGGGGGATCCGTGCAGCTCACCGTCACCGGCGCCCGACTCGCGCGCGATGTTCGCGAACTCGTGGTCAGTCTAGGTTACCGGTGCGGAATCTCCACCAAGCAGGTTCGTGGCCGCTCCGAGGAGTCCGCGACGGCCTATACGATCACGTTCAGTACCGAGGACGACGTGTTCCGGCTGGAGCGCAAACGGCTGGCTCACAAACAACGTCGACGGTATTCGCGGGTGAGATCGGGCGCGCGCTACATCGTTGACGTGCGACCGGTTCAGTCGGCTCCGGTCCGCTGCGTGCAGGTGGACAACAGTGACCACCTCTACCTGGCGGGGGAATCGATGATTCCCACCCACAATTCGACGCTGGGGCTGGACTTCGCGCGGTCCTGCTCGGTCGCCCATGGCATGACCAGTGTGATCTTCTCGCTGGAGATGAGCCGCACCGAGATCGTGATGCGATTGCTCTCCGCCGAGGCCAGGATCCGGCTGGCGGACATGCGATCCGGTCGGATGAGCGACGATGACTGGACCCGGCTGGCCCGGCGGATGGGTGAGGTCAGCGAGGCTCCGCTGTTCATTGATGACTCGCCGAATATGACAATGATGGAGATCCGGGCCAAGGCGCGGCGGCTCAAGCAGCGCCACGACCTGCGCCTGATTGTCGTGGACTACATGCAGCTGATGACGTCGGGCAAGAAAGTCGAGTCCCGCCAGCAGGAGGTCAGCGAGTTCTCCCGGCATCTCAAGCTGCTAGCCAAGGAGCTGGAGGTCCCAGTGGTCACGATCTCCCAGCTCAACCGTGGCCCAGAGCAGCGCACCGACAAGAAGCCGATGCTGGCCGACCTTCGCGAAAGTGGATCTTTGGAGCAGGATGCCGATATGGTGATGCTGATTCACCGGCCCGACGCATGGGAGCGGGACGACCCCCGCGCCGGTGAGGCGGACCTGATCCTCGCCAAGCACCGTAACGGTCCGACCACGACCGTGACTGTCGCCCACCAACTGCACTACAGCCGCTTCAGCGACATGGCCCAGGGCTGACCGGGTGCGGGTTGCGGGACGTCATCGACGTCTCCTCAGGCGACTTCCTCCATGTCCCGGCGGGAGCCACCGATGTAGTCATTGTGCGAGCCACTCCGTTCGGGGTCGTTTCCGCTGGTAGGGCGGGGGTGGCCCCGTCGTTGTTGCGGGGTTGGGGGATGCGGAAGACCGGGATGAGCCGGTCGGGTCCGGTGATGGTGACCGTGGCGACCAGGGCTTCCACGAGCGCTTTGGTCTGGTTGTGGGTGCCGCTGGTGATGATCTCGGCGACGTGATCGGCTACGGCTGCGAGGGTAGCGGGCTCGGGCGCGGTGGGTTCGTCGTCGAGGTCGCGTCCAGCTTCTTCGACGTGTCCGGCTCGACGATGACGATCCTGTCCACCCTGCACGAGGGCTGGAGCCGCTGCGCCGCCGAAGCCATCCTGCTCGACCTGCCCTGCATCACCAGCGGCACCGCCGGCCTCGGCGACCTCGCACGACTCACCAACCAGCCCATCGCCGACCTGCCACGGCTCGCCGAGCAACTCCATGCCCGCGCTCGCACTCCCGCCGCGGTAACCGCCGAGGCTCGCCAACGCCTCGCCGCCTTCGACGTCCCCTACTTCACCAGCGCCTGGCGCCACCTGCTGCTCAACACCATGCGCAACCTCGACGAGCCGCCACAATCGGTCGCTGACCTGCGGCAGGCGCGTGACGGACAGCCGCGATTGCTAACCTGAGACGGCTGCGCCTGCCCTAATTCGTGATCGAGTTCGACCCCGGAAGCGAGACTGACCACCCTATGCTGGACCGCGCGGTCATCGACGCCCTGTTTCCCGCTGACCTGCCCGAACCCGAGCACTGGGAACAGCAGTACCCGCCCCGTCAGCTCCCCGAGGGCGCCCAGGTCACCCGATTCGGCCCCTCACCCACCGGGTTCGTGCACATCGGCGGCATCTATGTCGCCACCATCGACCGGGACATCGCCACCCACTCCGGCGGCGTCTACCTGGTGCGGGTGGAGGACACCGACCAATCCCGCGAGGTCGAAGGCGCCCTGGACCAGTTCGCTCGCGCCTTCGACTACTTCCGCATCGCCCCCGACGAAGACGACGAGCGCGGCGCGTACGGCCCCTACCGCCAGTCCGCACGCGAACGCATCTACCTCACCTACGTGCGGCACCTGCTCCGCCAGGGCAAGGCGTACCTGTGCTTCGCCACCAAGGACGAACTCGCCGATATCACCGCCCGCCAACAAACCGCGAAACTACCCACCGGCTACTACGGGACGTGGGCCATCTGGCGCAACGCCGACCCCGCCGACGTGGCCGCCAAGCTCGCCGAAGGCGCCCCGTACGTCGTGCGGTTCCGCGCCCCCGATGACGCCGCAGGGCAACGAGCCCGCTTCACCGACGCCATCCGGGGTGAGTTGGAGCACGAAGCCAACCGCAACGACACCGTCATCCTGAAGTCCTCCGACCAGTCGCCTCGGCTGCCCACCTACCACTTCGCGCACGCCGTGGACGACCACCTGATGCGCGTGAACCTGGTCATCCGCGGTGACGAGTGGATCTCCTCGGTGCCCCTGCACCAGCAACTGTTCGACGCCCTGGGATTCGAGCCGGTCACCTACGCGCACATCGCGCCGCTGATGAAGCAGATCTCCGGCGGCAAGCGCAAACTCTCCAAGCGCAAGGACCCCGAAGCCAGCGTCGACTTCTACATCCACGCCGGTTACCCCGCCGCGGCGGTCCTGTACTACCTGCGCGGGCTGGCCAACGGGCGCCTGGCCGAGATGCCCATGGACGCCGCGCTGACCACCCCGATCCAGCTGGACCAGTGCGGCGTCGCCGGCCCGCTGGTGGACCTGGTCAAACTCGAAGACATCAGCGCCGACCACATCGCCACCCTCACCAGCCGCCAGGTCTTCGACGCCGTCCGCACCTGGGCCACCGAGCACGACCCCGACCTGGTCGCCGTGCTCGACACCGAAACCGACCTTGCGCTCCGCGCCCTCGCAGTCGAGCGCGAAGGCGTCGACAACCCACGCAAGGACCTGCGCAAATGGTCAGACTTCCGGCCCGCCTACGGGTTCTTCTTCCCCCAACTGTTCGCTCCGCTCTCCGGCGCCAGCGATGAGCGCCTCGCGCCCCTCGGGGTGGCACCCGAAGTCGCCGCCTGCTTCGCCCGTGACTTCGCGGACGGCTACGAGCACCTCACCGACCCCCAGGAATGGTTCAACCAGATCCGCGAACTCGCCGCAAAACACGGCTTCGCCCCCAACGCCAAGGAATACAAGAAAAACCCCGACGCCTACACCGGCTCGATCCGCGAAGCCTCCCAGCTCGTCCGCGTCGCCCTGACCGGTTCCACCCGCAGCCCTGACCTACACGCCATCACCCAAGCACTCGGCGCTGACGAAGTTCTACGCCGTCTGCGGGCGCTGGCCGCGCCTGGCGAGGACTGAATGACCCCCGAGGACGACCACCAGCCGAGGACAGCCGGGGACACCACACCGCCGGGCGACCCTGGGCTGGTGCCCGTCGACGGGGTGATCAGCCACGACGCCCAGGTCCAAGAGATGAAGGCTGGTGCGGCCCCGCTCGTCCGGATCATCCCGATCGCGGTCCAAACACCACGCGGCCGTTCGGGACACGCCGGGATCGCCACGGTCCCCTTCCTCACCGTGGCTGCCGTGCGCTGGAGCAAGGTCACCGTGGGGGACACGATCGGACGACTGGTCCACCTTCTCCAGGAACGGGGCGGTATCTGGCTGGCGAAGCACACAACCGCCACCCTCACGTGGACCGTCAGCAGCACCGGATCGACCGGTGACGACGGCGCCGTCATATCCACGGCACCCTGGCTACGCTTGGACGCCACATTCGTCGGTGCATGGTCGGGACGCTTCTCGCTCGCCGCGTCCGCGCCGCGCCTCGCGGCGAACCTCTGGTGTGTCGCCGCGTCACCGTTGGTGGGCATCCTGCCCAATGAGGCTGCCGACAAGGCAATTCCGCCGGTCGGCGACACCACACCCGTTGCCTGGAAGTCCTTCACCGACGCCCTGGACAACTCGGTTCACACCACCACTCGCCCTCCCCAAGTCGTGCGCGATCTCGTCATGCAGTCGGCCTGGCCTGGGGGGCGGACCGGCTCAAGAAGCACGGCCGTGACTGAAGAGACAGCAACCCGCGCCTGGTCAGTCACCGGACTACTCGGCGGGCCACCGGTCGGCCGCTGAGCGGGCCGCCTATGACTGGCCGCTCCCTGGCCCGGCATGGCTCCCTGTTTCGGCAGTTCGAAGGCCCTGTGGGGCGCATCGGGGCGTTGCGCGACATCCGCAGATCCAACGGCGGACACGCCAGAGGGCGCGCTGTCCGCACAGGCATTGGGGTACTCGGCGCTGTGGTCCGCGTCCGGGTGGGCTGAGGTAACGGCCTGGTCTCGGTTGGCAGCTTGGTGTCGAAAAATCGGCCGAAGATCGGCCTTCTGCGGTGCAGGGGTTTCCTGGCACGATGGAAGGGACGGCCGATCATGGTCACCACTCGCTGAACATCGACGAGACGCGATCACCGCACGGCTGATCACAGCGAGAGCACGGTTCTGTCACTTTTCGATTACCACTGTCAATTTCGGGGCCAAAATCCGGAGTTCAGGGGTGCCGGGGATCTCTCGGCCGCTCCGAATGGAAGGCGGTGGTGATCATGGTGGACGGTCTCGCGGTCTCGGCGGCGGTCTCGCCGGATGTCTCGGGTGGACAGTGGGAAGGGTTCAGTCGACCGGTGATCGCTGGCCCCGATGGATGCTACGGCAGTCGGGGAGCCGAAGCGGCACATGGTTGGAGCAGTTCTGACCCAGCCGGTTCTTGAATCGCGCGTAGCGGCGCGGCCATCACCCCCATCACGAACCCTCCTGTGTGGAGGCTTCCGGGGTGCTGGTGACCAGAGGGCTGGCGGGTCCTGCTGATCGACGGTTGCCCAGTGACCGCCCGACAGCCGCCCGCGACCTCCCGCCCAGAGAGCGGGCTCGCGGGCACCCGAGGTGCACCATGCCCGAGCACACACCCGACCATGCCGACCACGAGCAGGAGCATGGTGGCGATGACGCCAGCGTGCTTCCGTTCCGCACCACGCGATCATCCATACAGGACGACTGGCATGTGGAGCGGATCGACACCGAACCGATGACCGCCCAGCAGTACGACCTCGCCGTCACCACCCTGGCCACCCTTATCAGCCAATGGAGAAACAACCAGGAAAACACGAAGGCGGCCCGCAAAAAGGCCGCGTAGAAGGCCGTTATTTCGCTTCCCTTGCTGCGCCTGATGAGCGATAATGGAAAGACAAAGGACCGCCCGTGAGCTGCGGTTTTAAGTCGACGTTGGTAGTGATCTAGTAGCCGTAGTCGCCCTGCGGTAGCCGAGAAACAGCTACTACAGGGCATGCGGAAATACCGAAACAAGGGGGTTGGATAATGGCGCGATCGACGACCGCGCAGCGCACCAAGAAAGCCGCGATGACCACACTCGGCGACGATGTGCGGGTGGGGATCTACGTGCGGCGGTCCACCGATGACGAGCACCAGCCCTACTCGATCGAAGCTCAGGACACCCGCTTGGAAGTACCAGGTGGACAAGACCACGCATACGTTGGTGGTCGATGAGCATGAGGCGGTGATCGTGCGGCTAATCTTCGACCTCTACACCAACGACCGGCTCGGCTCCCGCGCCATCGCCAAGGTCCTCAACGACCGGGGCCACCGCACCAGCTCGGGTGGCAAGTGGTCCGGCTACCAAGTCATCCGTGCGTTGAACAACCGCGTGTACCTGGGGGAGTTGACCTTCCGGGAGACCACCGTGACCGACACCCACGCACCCATCATCGACCTCACGGTCTGGGAACAGGCCCAAGCCATCCTGGACGCGCGCGGCGAGTCCCACGCCCACCGGGCCGCGTCCGGCTCCGACTACGTGCTCACCGGCCGCCTGCGCTGCCCCAAGTGCGGCAAGGCCATGATCGGTACCCGCGCCACCGGACGCAACAAGACCTACCGCTACTACACCTGCTGGAACCTCGCCCGCTACGACGCCAGCAAGTGCGACTTCCGCCGGCTCAACGCCGACGCCGTAGACGCCGCCGTCCTGGACGCCCTCGCGACCTTCTACCGCACCCGCCGCGACCTCATCGCCGACGCCATCGCCCACGAACAGAAACAGCACCGGGCGGCGCACGCCGACCGGCACGCCGAACTCGCCGCCGTCGACAACGAACTGACCATGACCGGGCAGGCGATCGACCGCTACCTGACCGCGTTCGAGCGGGGCACCATGGACGAAGAACTCGTCGCCGACCGGCTCACCGAACTCCGCACCAGGACCAAGCAACTCCGCGTCCGCCGCGACGAACTGACCCTCGCCCTGGACGACGAACCGACCACGCCCGAGCCCGCTACCCTCGTGGCGGTGGCCGATCACATCGCCGAGATCATCACCAGCGGCACCCACAACCAGACCAAGGCCCTCGTGGAAGCCCTGGTCGCCACGGTCACCATCACCGGACCCGACCGGCTCCGCCCGGTCTTCCGCATCCCCCAACCCCGCAACAACGACGGGGCCGCCCCCGCCCTACCAGCGGAAACGACCCCGAACGGAGTGGCTCGCACAATGACTAAATCGGTGGGGCGGGTGGGGATCGAACCCACGACCTGACGGATTATGAGGCGGCAAGGTTCACACGCACAGCACTACTACCTGGGCAAACAGGCACTACGAGGGCGCTACTGTGGGCATGAGGGGTACCCTTGGACCACCGTTCATGCCCAATCCCATGCCCACGGCGTCCACAGTGGACCTGCACGCGAGGAGGGGCACCTCGGCATCCAGATCATGGTCGACACGTTGGCGGCCAGATTCACCGCCACCGCGCGGGCGGTGCGATCGCCGCCCCCGCCGCTAGGTCACCACCTCCTCGAGGACGGGCGGCGGTGGCGACGAGGCACCCGAGGCATCCGCCGAACCCGACATCCGACGGGCATCTGACATCCGGACGGACAAAGATTGATCTCGAGTGCTTGCGGCTACAGTGGGTGGACTGACACCGGGTATTGGGGTGATCTCCGTGAGCACGCAGGCGTACGAACGCATCACGATCGAGCCGGACAAGATGGACGGCCAGCCCTGTATCCGGGGTCTTCGCTTCCCCGTCGTCACCGTGCTGCGGATGGTCGCTGGAGGGATGAGTGTCGACGACATCATCGGCGAGCATCCCGACCTCCAACCCGAGGACATTCCGGCGGCCCTGAACTACGCCGCTGAAGCGCTCGCCGAGCATTACTACCCACTGAGGCCGCCTGCGTGAGGTTTCTGATCGATGAGAACCTCTCGCCCCGAATCTGCGCACTGCTGATCGCCGGTGGGCATCATGCCACCCACATTCGCGACCACGGCATGGCCAGTGCCAGCGACCCGCAAGTGCTCGCCAAGGCAGCCACCGAGGGGCTCACACTCATCACCGCTGACCGAGGCGACTTCGGCCGCGAGCTTGCGCGTACCCGCGCCGTCGAGCCGTCGGTGGTCCTTCTGCGGCAGCTTCCCGATGTCGTCCGAGCGGCGGACGTCACCGCCCTGCTCCTCGCCAACCTGACACCTGCTGTGGCGTCAGCGCTCGACGCAGGGGCGTTCGTCGTGCTCACCCCGACAGCAGTACGCGTTCGGCACCTCCCGTTGCGGTGAACCCCGAGCGCCTGCGTCAGCACGCAGGCGACCACCCCGAAGATGCGCAACGCGACGAAGAGCGCACTCAAGGCCGCAGAAGAGCCTGTGGGTTTACAGCATTTCCAAGAACGATCAGATGGTGATGGAGGTCAAGGTGCAGCCTGACGCCGTCGCGGGCACGGTGCGGGTCACAGTACTGTGCGACGAGACCGACGACGAACGTCGGCAGTGGTACGACGTCGAGAGCGTTCGCTGGTCTCGTCCTACTACCACCACGACGCGGGCGCGACCAACGATCACGTTAGGACCGGGTATCGGGACTATGGCGAAGCGGGTCGTGGACCCACGCACTGCTGAGCCGACCCTCTCCACCAGTCCCGACGACGACTAGCCTCAATCTTTCACGCTGGCGGTGTGTGATCTTTAATCTCACTGAGCGAGTCGAGATGCTCGGCGACACGCACGCATTCCAGTCTCATCCACCGCCAGCAACCCGCGAGACTGGGGCGGTGCGGTCGATCAAGAGCACTGCCCGATGCGGCCTGACGCTGGCAGCAACGCATCCCCGCTGCCCTTGATCACGCCTCAAACTAAACAGACGACCGTAGCCGGTCCTGATCATGGTCTGCGGTTCGCACACCGACCCAGTTGCCACGACAATCCGCAGGTCACGAACGGTGGTGGACCTAACGTGTCAGCATAAGAACCAGACCCTGTTGGTTGAGGGGCCGACGATCATGATCCGTCCGGTTGGTGCTCGACAGTGGAGTATGCGTGAACGGTTCTGTGTTGAGGAGCTTCAGGTGATGATCGATCTGTACATCTCAGGGGCTACCAGATCACAGGTTGCCGAGCGGTTCGGTATCAGCGTGTCCAGTGTGCAACGAGTGCTAGGCGACCACGGCATCCGCAAACGGGCAGCGGCTATGCGGTCGTAACCGAGCACGGGAGCGAAAGATGATCTTCATTTAAGTTCAAGATTGATGAGGGACGGCTGCGCCTGACGGTCTTGATCAAGTACGGGTGCAGTACAGGCTCATCACACGCTCCGATTACCGTTGGCTGCATGAGCTTCTGGGACTCCCAGCTCCGAAATTGTGGCCAGTTATGATGGAATTACTATGGTGACGCCACTCTTCGTTCCAGGGCACGTGGGTGGCGTACGGGGCAACCCTTCGCGAATGAGGTGTTCATCGGTTTTGTACGTGTGGCTCCAAACCCAATTGATAAGAGCGCCACGGCACAGGAAGCTGGCGTTGTCACCCACCTCCCGGTCCCTAGCGGATATTTGATCTAATCCGCCCGTCGGCGATGATTGGTCAAGGTGAAGTAATCTTTCACCGTGCGTGATTTTTCCACGGGTACCGTAGATCTTGTTAAGTTGTCTCCCACTAGGATTACCAGGAGCGAACTTCTTCATAAATGAGACGAATAATTTACTTGGACCCTCGGGTTTCGACCGCTCCGGACCGATGCTTGCAAGACACTCGACCGCGTTCACTAGCGATGTTAAATGCAATGACTGCGAATGATCCCAGACTTTTGACGCAGTGCTGTACCAAAAGCAAGCTCGGAGCAGACGTTCCTGATCGTCATGATTCATCCCGTTGATTCCGTCGATCAGACGAGTGAGTTCCGCCGGAACCGTCAAGTGATCTGAGTAGTGAACTCTGTAATTGTAGTATTGCTCAGCTGGCACCTCGTTCAATGGCGCGAACTCCGGCGACGGCAAGTCCTCAACGAGGTGTCGAAGACCGGGAATTATATAACCCTCTTGCGCCCACCTAACGGGCGGTGAGCCGCCCGTTTCGGTCCAAACCCAATGTTTCCTTACACGGGCAGACGGCGAGTCAATGCGTGGCCCCAGAAGGAGGTTTAATATCAGCGTATAGTTCGATGCTCGCCGCAGCCATCGAAGTTGCCGAATCTCAAAGTCTGGTGAGTCGTTAAACCGGAAGTCCAGAATGAACGGATACTGCGCCATTAGTTCATTAGGTCTTGGCGCATTCGGCGGCGCTGAACCAATCTGAAACTCATCCCGATACCGCCAGTGACCCTCGACAGGTTTTGAACTAAACAACGTCCAACGCCAAACACTGCTGACGCGAGGAGCCAGAAGCGCTTGTTTGATCGCGGCGATAATCTTCAGCGATAGCTCTGGGATCATAGCCGGTCCGGCGACAGCATCGACTACTTGTCCGCGTTGATATTGCAGGCTAAGCGCCCATTCATCAGCCATGGTGCGATACTCGACCTCGTCATGGCGAAATTGAGCTCCGCGTGGCAATACTGATGCAAGAATTATTCGTAACTCACCATCGTCTACCTCTCCGATATGCAACTCATCGGCCATCGATCTCTTTTTCACCAAAGCAGACTCCCTCTGGAGGTATCGACAGAGCAACGCAGCAAGCCTCGGCAGCCGCGCATCGGGCTAGCTAACGCGCGTCCAGCTACGTAACACTACCTGGCACGACCCAGTATCTAGCCCCCGGATCATAGTCTGTGGTTCGCGCAGCGACACGATTGCCATGGCAAAGCCGCAGGTCACGAACGGTGGTGGGGCGGGTGGGGATCGAACCCACGACCTGACGGATTAGGAGTCTCCGAATTCACCCGGCAGGAGTAGACAACCAGCGACTCTTGTGTCTGGCTCGGCCACTCAGCATGCAACGGAGGCACCCGTGGCACCGAGTTCATGGACAGATCCATGGACAGGTTCATCCGGGCGGGGATGCCCGATCCGGGACTCCCTGGGTTGCCTCAACCCGGGACGATGACAGGCCTTCCCGCTGCCCACCTCACCTTCGCCGGACGGTCCTCATGGTTCGCGGAAAATCTCATGAGTACCGATCTGACGCCACCTGATGCCAGATGTGCCGTCAATCTCGGCCCACTCGAACGTGACACGACCGCCGGGCCCGGAAAACGACCAAGTCATCTCCCAGATTCGGGGAGCACTCACAACTCGCTTAACTCGCAGGCTCCCCGGCCAAGCTACCCGCGGATCCGCGGCGAGACGCTCCGCAGCATCGTGAAAATGCTTGATCGCAGATCGGAATAATTTGCGTTCGGCGCCGGACAGCCGCCGCCAGTCTGATGTGAAACTGTCAGTCCGAGCGAACTTCACGCCGTCGCGTCGAGTTCCCCGAGGAACTCGTCAGGTCCGTCGGTCACGGCAACCCGCCCGGCGGCGACGTCCGCCTCCGCCTCCCGCTCCATAAGCTGCCAACGCTCACTCCAGAACCAGGCCTGGTCGGCAGGCACCGCAACAAGCGGATGTAGTTCAATAACACCGTCGTCCCGCTCCACGAGCCGCACCTGGGCTCCCGGCTCGTCAAGCCGGTGACGTCGACGGATCTCGCTCGGCAGGGCGAGGGTCCCCCGCCCCTGAACGTTCACATGGAACTCGGCCATGTCGTGTAGTGTACCTGCTGTATCGCTGCTATGCAGCAAGACTGCGGTGCAGCAGCGGCTCGGTCGGCTGGGCGCAGGGTGGCCGTCCCGATCTTCGAACGCAAACCGGCCGATGTGCAAACGAACTGCAGCGCTACGCAGCATTCCCCACCAACGTCCCGGCCTCATGCTGCACGATGAGGTCAACGTGGACAGCGGTTCCAAGACGATCCCATGGACAAAGATCGCAATTATCGATCTTGAAGAGAGCGTCGTCGCTGTTAATGCGGTGGACCTAACGTGTCAGCATAAGAACCAAACCCTGCTGGTTGAGGGACCGGAGATTAAGATCCGTCCCGTCGGTAACCGTCGCGTGACGGGTGGTTCGCGGTGGCTTAACTACGATCACCACTAACGGGGCTGCGCCCCAGCCCGACGAAGCGTGTGGGTGGTCGGTTTGGGTGAGCGGGCTCCGGTCGGGTGGGTGAGACCGTGACCGGCGTGCCGATCCGGTGTATGAACCGCTTGGAGCGGTTG
>JBOHFT010000002.1:0-75879 GCA_050699815.1 Pseudonocardiaceae bacterium
CGCCGGCACACCCCGCGGCCGCTGGGCCCGCGGGCGGGCCCGCGCGCGGCTGGCAGTCGGCGTGGTGTCGCTGATCGGGCTGGTGGCGGCCGCGGTGCTGGGGCCCTGGCTGGGTGGGCTGGACCAGTCGCTGATCGACTACGGTGCGGTGCGGCTGGCGCCGAGTGCGCAGCACCCGTTCGGCACCGACGCGGCCGGCCGCGACGTGCTGCTGCGCAGCCTGGCCGGGCTCCGGGTATCGCTGCTGGTCGCGGTGCTATGCGCGGTGATCTCCACGCTGATCGGTGCTGTGGTCGGCGCCGCGTCCGGGGTGCTGGGTGGCTGGCCCGACCGGTTGCTGATGCGGGTGGTGGACACGATCAACTCGGTGCCGCACCTGCTGCTCGGGATCATCATCGTGGCGCTGTACCGGGGCAGCCTGCTGACCGTGGTCGCCTCGATCGCCTTGACCCACTGGACCGGGATAGCCCGGATCGTGCGCGCCGAGGTGCTCTCGCTGCGCGACCGCCCCTTCATCGACGCGGCCATCTCCGGCGGGGCATCCCAGACCCGCGTGCTGCGCCGCCACCTGCTCCCGGCCATCGTGCCCCAGGCCGCGCTGTCCGCGGTCCTGATCTTGCCGCACGCCGTGTGGCACGAGACCGCGCTGAGCTTCCTCGGGCTGGGCCTGCCCCCGCACCTGGCCAGCATCGGCAACATCCTCACCGAAGGCCGCGAAGGCGTCCTGGTCGGCACCTGGTGGATCGTCCTGTTTCCCTCGGCGCTGCTGGTGGCCACCACCCTGGCGGTGGCCGCACTCGGCGGCTGGTGGCGGGACCGCTCGGTACCCCGGCGGCGCTCGGAGCTCGCCCTGTGACCGCGCTCTTGGACATCCAGGCGCTGTCGGTGCGGTTCCTGCTCGGCCCGCACGGCCGGCACGGCCTCGTCAGCGCGGTCACCGACATCTCGGTGCAGCTGTCCGCGGGGCGGGTACTGGCCCTGGTCGGGGAATCCGGCTGCGGCAAATCAGTGCTCGCCGCGTCGCTGCTGGGGCTGCTGCCGGCCAACGCCGAGGTGCGCGGCCGGGCCATGCTCGCCACCGGCGAGGGGGCTGGGATCGAGCTGCTCGACGCCCCGGAGCAACTGCTGCGCAGCCGAGTCCGGGGTCGGCTGATCGGCCTGGTCCCGCAGTCGGCCACCACCCACCTCACCCCCGTCCGCCACATCGGCGCTCAGCTCTCAGAGGCAGTCCGCGAGCTGTCCGCAGCGCCATTCGGAGCCGAATCGCGGTTTCGGCCCCGAGCCAGGCGCTATTCGGAGCCGAATGGCGATGCCGTTGAGAGGCTGGTTGTGCGGGCTGGGCTGGAACTCGACGTGTTGGGGCGATATCCGCATGAGTTGTCGGGGGGGATGGCGCAGCGGGTCGGGGTTGCGTCCGCGTTGGCTGGGAATCCGTCGGTGGTGTTGGCCGACGAGCCCACCGCCGGGCTGGACCGTCCGCTGGTGGACCGCACCGTCGACCAACTCGCCGCGCTGGCCGCTGACGGGCACGCGGTACTGCTGATCACCCACGACCTGCGCGCCGCCCGCCGGGTAGCGACCGACCTGGCCGTGATGTACGCCAGCCGACTCGTGGAGCACGGCCCCGCCGACGAGATATTCACTGACCCCTGGCACCCCTACACCCGTGGGCTGCTGGCCGCGCTGCCCGACCGGGGGTTCACCGCGATCCCCGGGGAGCCGCCCGCGCTGACCGCGCTGCCCGCCGGGTGCGCATTCCGGCCCCGCTGCCCAGTCCGCGACCAGTGCACGAACACCGCCGAGCTGCGCCGACACGGCACACGGCAGCTCGCCTGCCACCCGCCGCCATGCTGACCGGCACCGGCATCGACGTCGGCTACCTCCGGGGTCATCCCGTGCTGCGAGCGGTCGACATCGAGATCGCACCAGGCGAGGTCGTCGGGCTCGCCGGACCCAGCGGCTGCGGCAAATCAACCCTGGCCCGGGTGCTGGCCTTGCTGCTGGCCCCGTGGTCGGGCCGGGTGGAGATCGACGGAGTACCCGCGGCGGGGGTGCGTTACCGGGCGCCACGCCAGCAGCGCACCGCGATCGGCGTGGTCTTCCAACAACCCCGCCTGTCCGTCGACCCCCGGCTCACGCTCCGCCAAGCAATCGTCGAACCACTCCGGGCCTGCCAGCGGCCGGTCGATGAGGACCAGACCGCAGAGCTGACCGACCGGGTCGGCCTGACCACCGAGCTGCTCGGCCGCCGGCCACACGAAGTCAGCGACGGCCAGCTGCAACGAGCCTGCCTCGCCCGCGCCCTCATCCTCCAACCGCGGTACCTGATCTGCGACGAGATGACCGCGATGCTCGACGCCTCCACCACCGCAGCGCTGGTCGACGTGGTCACCACGCATACCGCCCAGATCGGCGCCGGAGTGCTCGCCATCAGTCACGACGATGCCCTCCTCACCGTCTGGGCACACCGCGTACAACGAATCCCGGTCTAACTCCCGTCTACGGCTACGCGCCGGTGCTCCCCGAGACCGTCGTGGACTTCCCGGATTCGCCAGCAGCTACGGGCTGCCAACGGTCGGTCCGGACCGTCCATTACAACTCCTCGACTTCGCCGGTCAGCAGGCAAGAACAGTCGACTTCTATAAGGCGCAGTCAATGGCTCATTCACCGTAAGTAGTCAGGGCACGTCTGGCCTGGCCCAACGTCTGTAAGGACCTAACTCTACAGAGGCTTCGCCTCGGATGCCGAAATGGGTGACTGTGCAGGGGCGCACCTGACTACGTGAGTAGACCAGCACGCTCTCCTTGAGTCGTGGCGACTGCTACGTACTTGGTCTCGAGGAACTCCTCGATGCCCATGGTGCCGCCCTCGCGGCCCAGCCCGGAGTGCTTGATGCCACCGAAGGGTGCTGCCGGGTTGGACACCAGGCCCTGGTTCAGGCCGACCATGCCGGCCTCCAGCCGCTCGCAGACCCGCAGGGCACGGCGTAGGTCATTGGTATAGACGTAGCTGACCAGGCCGAAGGGGGTGTCATTGGCTGCCGCCAGCACCTCGTCTTCGGTGGTGAACGAGGTGATCGGCGCGACCGGTCCGAAGATCTCCGTGCTGGCCATCTCGGCATCCGGCGGCACGTCGCCGAGCACGGTCGGGCGGTAGAAGTAACCCGGACCGTCCACCGGCTCCCCGCCGACGAGCACCTGGGCGCCGCGGGCGACCGCGTTGGTGACCAGGTGCGCCACCTTGTCCCGCGCCTTGGCCTCGATGAGCGGGCCGACCTGCACATCCTCGTCGCTGCCACGACCGATGCGCAGCGAGCCCATGTGCTCGGCCAACCGGTGGGAGAATTCGTCGACGACGTCGGCGTGCACGTAGAAGCGGTTGGCGGCGGTGCAGGCCTCGCCGATGTTGCGCATCTTCGCGATCATCGCGCCCTGAACCGCGGCATCGAGGTCGGCGTCGGCGAAGACCAGGAACGGCGCATTGCCACCGAGCTCCATCGAGGTCCGCACGATCTGCTCGGAGCACTGCTCCAGCAGGATGCGACCCACCTCGGTGGAGCCGGTGAAGGACAGCTTGCGGGCGCGGCCGTCCCGGATCAGCGGTTCCATCAGTCGGCCCGAGCTGGCGGTGGGCACGACGTTGAGCACCCCGTCGGGCAGGCCGCACTCGGCCAGGATGCCGGTCAGCGCGAGCATCGACAGCGGGGTCAGGCCGGCCGGTTTCAGCACCATCGTGCAGCCTGCCGCCACCGCTGGGCCGATCTTGCGGGCACCCATCGCAGCGGGGAAGTTCCACGGGGTGATCAGCAGCGACGGCCCGACTGGCTGGCGCATCACGAGGAATCGGCCCGAGCCGTTGGGTGCGGTGGCGAACCCGCCGTCGATTCGCACGGCTTCCTCGGCGAACCATCGGAAGAACTCCGCGGCGTAGGCGATCTCGCTCCGGGACTCGGCCAGCGGCTTGCCCATCTCCAGTGTCATCAGCAGGGCGAGGTCGTCCTGGCGCTGCATCATCAGCTCGTAGGCGCGGCGCAGGATCTCGCCACGCTCCCGGGGTGGATGCGCAGCCCACCCGGCCTGGGCGGCGACCGCGGCGTCCAGCGCGGCCATCCCGTCCTGCGGGGCGGCGTCGGCGACCGCACACAGCACCTTGCCGGTGGACGGGTCCTCGACATCGAAGGTCTGCCCGCCGCTGGCGGGTCGCCACCGGCCGTTGATGAACAGCCCAGTGGCAACGGCGTCGACGACGGCGCGCTCACGGTCGGCAGTGCTCATCGTGGTGTGGCCCTTCCCTGGTTGCGTGACATCACCCCTGGAGAGTCTTGCGTCCCTGGGCCCAAACCGCACCTCCATGGGCCGTTCGGCGCCGCGTATGCCGAGCTACTCGCGGCCGTGACAACGGCACGCTCCGGCGGGCTGGGGTTGCGCCGCGTAACCTGGCGCTCGCGCCCCTCACCGGAGTGTTTGCCCCAGGGCGACGGCCCCGGGGCATCGGTGAGGGTTCCGGCGAGGAGGGGGCACTGGTGGACGTTGAGGACGCGCGGACGATCGGTCGGCGGGCCCGGCAGATCCGTGATGCCCGGGGCAAGTCGCTGCGGGTGATCGCGGGGCTGGCCGGGATGAGCACCACGAAGCTGTGGCGGATCGAGCACGGTGAGCACGCCCTGGACAGCATCTCGGAGATCGTGGCCTTAGCCAACGCGCTCCAGGTCGCCCCGGGCGAGCTGATCAGGCTGCCGGTGCCGGCACCGGCCAACGGGAACACTGACAGCGCGGTGGAGGCGGTGCGCAGTGCACTGGTGGCGGTCGGCCGCGACCGGCCCGGCGGGCAGGTTGTTCCGCTGGATGCGCTGCGGGCCAGGGTCACCGCGGCGCTGGACGCGCACTACAGCTGCCGGCAGGACAGCGAACACTACCTCGACGAGGGCTGCCCGTTGCTCACGGATTGCTGGGCGTGGGGGGCTCCGCAGGCGCACTGCGAGCCTGGACGATCAGTCCGACCATCCCGATTGCCGCGCCCCCCAGCGACACCGCGAGCAACGCCGGTGAGGTGCTCCCGGTCAACGCGTCGCCGAGCACGACGATCGCCACCGAGCCGGGTATCACGCCCACGGTGCCCACGAGGTAGTCGCCGAACCGGATCGACGACACCGCGCTGCAGTAGTTGAGCGCCGAGAACGGTACCGCCGGGATCAACCGCAGCGACGCCACGGCGAGCCAGCCACGACGGCGCAGCTGCGCGTCGACCGCGCGCAGCACCCGCCGGTCGAGGTGGGGTGCCACCAGATCGTGCGCTAGCTGGCGGACCACAACAAAGGCCAGCACCGCGGTCAACGTGGTCGCCGTGAGTGACAGTGCTACCCCAAGGACGGGTCCGAACAGCAACCCCGCGGCGAGGGTGAACACGGTGCGGGGGATCGGCGCCACCGTCACCAGGGTCTGCCCGAGCAGGAACAGCAGCGGTGCGGCGACGCCGACCGACTGCGCCCAAGACCGCATCTGCACTGGGCTGGGCAACGGGAGCACCAGCGCTGCGACCACCATCGTGACCAGCAGCAGCCCGGCCACCAGCAGACGGACCCGGGACGCGGTCATGCTCCTCCTGGAGGTGTGTCGGTCTGTTGTGCACGGTATGACTGCTGTGTCAGTGGAGATACCACACCCCGAGGAGTAACACAGATCAAGGTCAGATCGGTGCCACTTCGAGTTGTCGGCAGATCGCGCGTGCTGTCGTGAGCGGTATCTGCCGGTGGCGTGGGAGACTGCTGCGCTTGCGTGAGAGGGGATTCCACCACACCTCGTGGTTGCCGCCCTGGCGCAGAAGCTCGCAGCCCTGATCCCGGAGATGTCGCTCCATGGCGCGCTTGCTGATCACCTTGGCATTATTGACGGTGGCTACGACACGGTACGCTCAGCGCTGTGAGCGAGTCGGTAACTTTCACAGCAATCTACGAGCCGGTGGACGACGGGTGGGTGCAAGCCCGTCTTGCCGAGATCCCCGGGGTCATCACCGCTGCGCCGACCCGTCAGGAGGCGGAGGTGTTGCTGCTCGACGCGCTGCGTGAGTTCCTTCTGTCGTTCACCGAGCCAGACGGTGAAGGCCGGCCGTCCGATCCCCGAGCAAGCTCGGGCTCGGTGAACGTCTCGTTCACCGCCTCTGCTGCTTGAGCAGCGAGCCCGATGGGCTCGTCGTGACTGTCGCCGCCCCGCGGTCATGATCCTGCTGCCGGTGTGTCGGACTGTCGTGCACAGTATGACTGCTGCGTAAGTGGAGATGCCACGTCCTGAGGAGTACCAAGTGGTCAAGCTGACCCCGGCGGCCGAGGCGTTCAAGGTCGCCCGCGACTTCCGCTGACCAGCTTCTATCCGGTCATTGCACCGCACTGCTCCAGGAGTCCCGCGACTTCTACATCGCCCTGCTCGACCTCGGCCACCCGACGCTGCCCGAGTCGTATCGCGCTCCCATGCGGGGGTTGCTGCTCAGCTTCGCGGTGGGTCGACGGCGTACGAGGTGATCAGGGCAGGGGGAAACGTGAAGGGGAGTCAACAGCGCCCCTTGTGACATACTAGACAAGCTGCTGCGTTGGTCCTTTCGGGGATTTTCGGCAGCTAGCCGCCACCGCAGTACCAGACCGCGCTGTCAATCCTGCGTTATGCGCGGGAGAACCTGGCGCCCTACAAACGGATCCGCCGGCTCGAGTTCGCCGAGCTGCCCAAGACGATCTCCGGCAAGATCCGGCGGGTCGAGCTACGCGGCCGGGAGAACGACCTGCATTCTGCTGCGAACGCCATCATTGACGGCGAGTGGCGTGACGAGACTTCCCCGAGCTGCGCGTATGAGAGCGCAGGTTTGCCCGGGAGATGATCTGGGAAACTTTACCGTGTGACGGCAGGGCCATCGGGGCGCGCGTGGTTACCGCTGCAACTGATCCTCGCGTTGACGGCGAGCCTTCCCGGGGCGTACCTGGGCGCCGCCGACTATCTGGGCCTGCCGCACCTGGAGATGTCACCGCTGCTGGCCGCGGTGGTCTTCGGCATAGCGATCATCGGTGCCGCGTTTGTGCTGTCCTGGGCCGCCGAGGCGGCGCAGGTCGATATCAGCGCCGGGCTGGCGCTGGCCGTGCTGGCGTTACTGGCGGTGTTGCCGGAGTACGCGGTCGACTTCGTGTTCACCTACCAGGCCGGGGAGGTCTACGGGCGCAACGGTGCGTGCGTGCCCAACGAGGGCGGCGCCAACCCGTGCTCGCTGGCGCTGGCGAACATGACCGGCGCCAACCGGGTGCTGGTCGGGGTGGGCTGGCCGCTGGTGGTGCTGGTCGCGACCTGGGCGGCGCTGCGCAACCGGAGGGCCGGTGGTGAGCCGGCTGACGACACCCTGCCCGGCGAGGTCAGGCTCGCCCCCACGATGTCGGCCGAGGTCGTCTTCCTCGGCATCGCCACGCTGTACTCGCTCCACTTTGCGCTGCGCAGCACCCTCACCCTGGTCGACGCCGGCGTGCTGGTCACGATCTTCGTGCTGTACGCCTGGCGGCTGTCGAAGGCGCCGCCGGAGGAACCCGAGCTGGTCGGGGTGTCCGCCTGGGTCGGCGAGCAGCCCCGCTGGCGCCGGCGTACGCTTGTCATCACGTTCTTCGCCGTGGCGGCCCTGGTGATCCTGGCGACCGCCGAGCACTTCTCCGAGTCGCTGGTGTCCACCGGGCAGCAGCTGGGCGTCGAGCAGTTCCTGCTCGTGCAGTGGGTCGCGCCGCTGGCCAGTGAGTCACCCGAGCTGATTGTGGCGTGCCTGTACGCCTGGCGGCTGGCCGCGTCGAACTCGCTGGGCACCCTGCTGTCCAGCAAGGTCAACCAGTGGACCCTGCTCGTCGGCACCATCCCGGTGGTGTTCGCGTTGTCCTCGGTGACCACCGACGGCCTGCCGATTGACCCCCAGCAGCGCCTGGAGCTGCTGCTGACCGCTGCGCAGTCGCTGTTCGCGGTGGCGATCCTGGTGAATCTGAGCCTGACGGTCTCCGGCGCGCTGACCTTGCTGTCGCTGTTCAGCGTGCAGTTCGTGGTGAGCATCACGGCGCCGCCGTCGGTGAACCAGGTAGTGATCATCGCGCTGTCCGCGGTCTATGTTGCGCTGGCGATCGGGCAGCTCGTCCGGCGCCGCCAGCAGGCACTGCAGCTGATCCGCGACGGCCTCGTCACCCCCTTCTCCGAGCTCGAGCGGGCCCCGTCGAGAAGGTAGTGGCCATTTCTGCGCATGACGGGATACCGTGCAGTGCATGAACGCCGCGCCACAGTTCACCCGGCTGCCGCACCCGTCTCCGGCGACGCCGCAGCGGAGGGCGGAAATCCTGGCCGCGCCGGGCTTCGGCCGTTATTTCACCGACCATATGGTGGAGATCAGATGGACTGACGGTATCGGCTGGCACGATCCCGAGATCGGCCCGTACCGGCAGCTCGTGATGGACCCGGCCGCCATGGTGCTGCACTACGGGCAAGCGATCTTCGAAGGTCTCAAGGCTTATCGACAGCCAGACGGCACGGTGTCCTCCTTCCGGCCGCTGGCCAACGCCGCCCGGTTCCGCTCCTCGGCCCGCCGGATCGCGATGCCGGAGCTGCCCGACGAGCTGTTCCTCGGCGCACTGCGCGAACTGGTGCGCACCGACATTGACTGGGTGCCCGCCACCGGCGGCGAGGACTCCTTATACCTGCGGCCGCTGCTGTTCGCTACCGAGGTGGGCATCGGGGTACGGCCCGCCGCGACCTACCAGTACCTGCTCATCGCCTGCCCGGCGGGCCCGTATTTCCGTGGCGGGCCAAAGCCCGTCAGCGTGTGGCTGTCCACCGAATACGTCCGGGCCGCTCCCGGTGGCACCGGGGCGGCCAAGTTCGCCGGGAACTATGCCGCCTCGCTGGTGGCCCAGCGGCAGGCCGCCGACAAGAACTGCGACCAGGTCGTCTGGCTGGACGCGGTCGAGCGGCGGTGGGTGGAAGAGATGGGCGGGATGAACCTCTACTTCGTCTTCGGGCGGGGGCAGCAGGCCCGGCTGGTGACGCCGGAGCTCACCGGCACCCTGCTGGCCGGCATCACCCGAGACTCCCTGCTCATCCTGGCCCGGGACCACGGAATGGGTGTCGAGGAACGGCGGATCTCCACCGAGGAGTGGGAAAAGGGTGTGGAGACCGGCGACATCTCAGAGGTCTTCGCCTGCGGCACCGCCGCGGTGATCACCCCGGTCGGGCGCGTCGCGTACTCCGGCGGTGAGTTCACCATCGGCACCGGCCACCCAGGCCCAGTCACGAGTCGCTTACGTGCGGCCCTCACCGCAATCCAGCGCGGCGCCGCCCCCGACACCCACGCCTGGATGGTCCCGCTCACCTGACCCCACCTCCCGCATTCAGCGGGCTGAGCGGGGTAAATAAGCGCCCAATAACCCCGCTCAGCCCGCTGAATGCGGGAGCGGAGCTCAGGTGAGGGCGCAGATGGTGAGGATTACGGTGGTGGTCAGTTCGGTGGCGGCGCCGAGGACGTCGCCGGTGACGCCGGCGAGGCGGCGGTGGGTGTGCGCGGAGAGCACCACTACCACCAGGGCGGCTAGGGCGACCGCGAGTGTGCCCTGCCAGAACCGTCCGGGCACTGCCACCAGGCCGCCGGCCAGCAGAACCACCGACCAGGCCACCGGGACGGCGGGCGGCTGGCTACCGGCTACCAGCGCACCCATGCCTTCGGGCCGGGCCGGCGGTACCCCCGTCCGGGCGCACCAGCCGATGGCGACCCGCCCAGCGGTCACCGCCAGCAGCACGGCGAACCACCGGCCGGTCTCGGCGAGCGCCCCTAACGCGGCCGCCTGGGTGGTCAGCACCAGCACCAGCGCGACCACTCCGAACGGGCCGGTCGAGCCGTCGCGCATCACCGCCAGCGCCCGCTGCGGCCCGCCATAGCAGCCCAGCCCATCGGCGGTGTCGGCGAGCCCGTCCAGGTGCATCCCGCGGGTCAGCCCCGCCAGTGCCGCCACCACGACCAGCCCGGCAAGCAGCGGTGGAGCGCCCAGCGCGGGCAGCGCGGCCAGCACCCCGACGGCCAGCAGGCCCAGCCCGGCGCCGACCACCGGCGCCCAGTACAGCGCCCGGCGGGCGGCCGCCCGGTTCACCTCGCTGGGTGCCCGCACCGGCAGCACGGTCAGCCACGACACCGCCAGCCGCAGGCCGGAGATCACCGCGTGGGCACTGGATCACCCGCGGGCCCGGAGACGCCGGCGTCGTCGAAGGTGGCCATCTCGGCGAGCACCCGAACGGCCATCTGCACCAGCGGCAGCGCGGCGACCGCCCCCGAACCCTCCCCCAGCCGCATCCCCAGGTCCAGCAGCGGATCCAACTCCAGATGCTCCAGGACCAGGGTATGTGCGGGCTCCAC
The DNA here is from genome assembly GCA_050699815.1 of Pseudonocardiaceae bacterium. Lineage (GTDB taxonomy): Bacteria > Actinomycetota > Actinomycetes > Mycobacteriales > Pseudonocardiaceae. The sequence continues at coordinate 10,402 of JBOHFT010000002.1, forward strand.
CGAGCGGTGCCCGGCCACCCACCACTGCCGCGCTCCGGGCGCGAGCTCCTCGGCAAGCATCGCCGCTGCCCCGACGACCACGCCGTCGAGGATGACCGGGGTGCGCCGGACCGCGGCCTGGGCCAGGAAGGCGGCCAGCGCCGCGATGTCGGCGCCGCCAGCGGTGCGCAGCAGCGCAACGGGGTCGTCGGCAACTGGCCGGGCCCGGCGCAGCGCGTCGCGAATCGCCGCGGTCTTGCGCATCCAGCCGGCGTCGTCGATCCCGGTGCCGCTGCCGACCACCGCCACCGGCTCCGCCCCGGTGAGCGCCGCCACCAGCACCGCGGCTGGGGTGGTGTTGCCGATCCCCATGTCGCCCGCGATCAGCAGGTCGGCGCCGCGGTCCACCTCCTCATCGGCGATCGCCACCCCGGCGGCCAGTGCCTGGGCCACCTCAGCGTCGGTCAGCGCGTCCTCCCGGTCGATCGCGCCGCTGCCGCGACCGACCTTGTGCCGGGTGACCAGCGGCGACGGGTCGGCGTCCGGGTCGGCTGCCTCGCCGTCCACGGCCATGTCGACCACCCGCACCCCGGCCCCGGCCAGGGCGGCGAGCACGTTCACCGCCGCCCCTCCGCCCAGGAAGTTGCTCACCATCTGCCGGGTCACCTCGCTGGGATAGGCGGAGACGCCGTGCGCGGCGATGCCGTGGTCCCCGGCGAACACCACCACCTGGGGCCGGGCGAATGGGCGCGGCGGGCAGACCCCCTGGCACGCGGCCGCCCACACCCCCAGCTCCTCCAGCCGACCCAGGGAACCCGCCGGTTTGGTCAGCTGCGCGTGGCGGGCCACTGCCGCCCGGTGGGCCTGCTGATCGGGTGGCGTGATCGTGGGGAACTCCACGCGGCGCTCCTGGGATGCTCGGTGTTGCTGCTTTGACCCTGCGGGCAGGTCTCGGTGTTCTCCGGCTGCCGCAATCCTGCCCGCCGGGGCGACGGGCGCTCCAGCGTGGCGCAGCCGCACGGGCAGGCCCGCCACCAGCAGCAGCACCTCGTCGCACACCGCGGCGAGCTCGGCGTTCAGCGCGCCCAGCTCGTCGCGGAACAGCCGCCCCGAGTGGGTCGCGGGCACGACGCCAAGCCCGACCTCGGCGCTGACCAGCACCAGCCTGGCCGGGCAGGCCGCCACTGCCGATACCAGCTCGGCGCACCGGGCGCGGGCCGCCTCCAGCCCGCCGTCCCAGGCACCCGTGTCGTCCAGCTCTCCGGTCAGCCACGTGGCGATGTCATCGACCAGCACTGGGACCGGCCCTGCGGTGCGCAGCGCAGCGGGCAGGTCGGGCGGCTCGACGGTGTGCCAGCCCGGTGGCCGGCGGGCCACGTGAGCCGCGATCCGCGCCGTCCAGTCCGGGTCATCGGGCGGTCGCCGGGCGGTCGCCAGGTAGTCCACCCGTGGTGCATCGCCCAGCAGCCCCTCGGCGTGCGCGGACTTTCCCGAGCGCGCCCCACCGAGCACCAGCGTCCGCAACCTGACCTCCTTGCTGTCGTCGGCGACGCTACCGTCAGGGGATGAGCCTCCGGTGGCGTTACCAGGATCGGGACGGCGACCCGGCCTCCGGCCCTGACATCACCTTCGAGGATCAGGCCGACGCCGAGGAGTGGCTCGGCCGCGAGTGGTCGGCCCTGCTCGACCGCGGCGTGGCGGCGGTCACCCTGCTTGACGGTCTGGACGAGGTGTACGGGCCGATGAGCCTGCAACCGTAGTCGGCAAGGCCCGCCTACGGGATCGGGTCGCCGGGACTGACGCGGGGCTTGGGTACCCGCAGCCGACGCAGCTGGGTAGCCCTGGTCATCGCATAGAACCCCAGGCTCACGCGGGACCCCGATGCGTCGGGGAACCGTTCGCGGACGCGGCGGTTGACGATCCGGCCGAGCAGCACCCCCTCGACGATCATCGTGACGAGCATCGCCATCGACACCAGCGACACGTACTGCTGCACCACCGGAGACGGCACCAGGATCGCCACGATGACCAGCAGCGCCAGCGGCATGAACAGGCCGGCGAGGTTGCGCCGGGAGTCCACCAGGTCCCGCACGTAGGCCTTCACCGGGCCGCGATCGCGAGGCAGCAGGTACTTCTCGTCCCCGGCCATCATCCGCTCGCGCCGCGCCGCCGCGGCGGTGCGGCGTTCCTCCTTGGATCCGCGCATCCGGCGCAGTGCTTCCCGCTGGGTCCGCGGCGGGGGCGGGGCCGGGCCGCGCTTGCGCCCCTCGGCCTCCCGGCGGCTGGGCGTGGGTCGGCCCTTGCCGGCGGTGTGGGCACGGTGCGTCACGTCGTCGGCGTCGGGTGCCACCTCGTCCGTCGGCTCCGGCTCGGGATCGGTGGCTCCGGGGCCGGTCTTGCCGCGCAGGAACCTCACGATGGCCAGCCTAGGACAACGCAGCGGGGCGTAGCGTCGGCGGCTGTGCGCGTGTTGATCGCCCCGGACTGTTTCGGCGGGACTTTGAGCGCCACGGAGGCGGCCGAAGCCGTCGGAAGGGGATGGCGGCGGGCCACCCCCGGCGACGAGCTGATGCTGCGCCCGCTGGCCGACGGAGGCCCGGGTTTCGTGGACGTGCTGCACGGCGCGCTGGGCGGAACTATGCACAGTCCCCGGGTCACCGGCCCGGCAGGCGACCCAGTGACCGCCCGCTGGCTGGAGCACGGGACGACCGGTTACGTGGAGGCTGCGCAAGCGTGTGGCCTGCACCTGGTGGCTTCCGGGCGGCGCGACGCGACGGCTGCGACCAGCCGCGGGGTGGGGGAGCTGCTCGCCGCGGTGCGAGACGTCGGCCTGCGCACCGCGGTGGTGGGCCTGGGCGGTTCGGCCAGCTCCGACGGTGGAGCCGGAGCGCTCGCGGCACTCGGCGCAGTCGCCGTGGACGCCGCAGGCCAGCCGCTGCCAGCCGGTGGCGCCGCCCTCGTCCGGTGCGCGCGGCTCGATGGCCGGGCGGTGGTGGATGGTCTGGGGCTGGTCGCCGCCGCTGACGTGACCAACCCGCTGCTGGGCCGGCACGGCGCCGCCGAGGTCTTCGGCCCGCAGAAGGGTGCCGGGCCCGAACAGGTGCGCGCCCTGGAGGCGGCACTGTCCCGCTGGGCCGACGTGCTGGAGGAGGCAACTGGGCGGACGGTCCGGGGACTGCCCTCGGCCGGGGCGGCGGGAGGCCTCGGTGCGGCGTTGCTCGGGCTCGGCGCCGAGCGGGTCTCCGGTGCGCAGCTGGTGGCCGAACGCACCGGATTGGGCGACGCGCTGGACACCGCGGAGTTGGTGATCACCGGTGAGGGCAGCTTCGACTGGCAGTCGCTGCGCGGCAAGCTCGTCACCACGCTCGCCGACGGCGCCGCTGCCCGTGGGCTGCCCTGCATCGTGCTGGCCGGGCAGGTATCAGTCGGGCGGCGGGAGGCGGCTGCGGCCGGAATCACCGCCGCGTACGCCGCGGCGGACCTGGCCGGCTCGGTGCAGGCCGCACTGGCTGACCCGGCGGGTACCCTGGAAGCGGTGGCCGAGCACGCCGCCCGTCAGTGGGGCGGGCGGTGAGGGTTCCCGCCCCTGGCAGGGAGCGGGAATCACCCGCCGGTCGCGGGCGTTACCGTGGTGCAGACAGTTCCAGCGCCGATCCCAGGGGAGAACCATGACCGTCGAGAACATCGCCGACACCGAGGTGGCGACCCATGGTGTCGAGCTCACCGATGCCGCTGCCGCCAAGGCGAAGACGCTCCTCGACCAGGAGGGCCGGACTGACATGCACCTGCGCATCGCCGTGCAGCCGGGTGGCTGCGCAGGCCTGCGCTACCAGCTGTTCTTCGATGAGCGCACGCTCGATGGCGATGCCAAGCGGGACTTCAACGGCCTCGCGGTCGTTGTCGACCGGATGAGCACCCCCTACCTGCAGGGCGCGGTGATCGATTTCGTGGACACGATCGAGAAGCAGGGCTTCACCATCGACAACCCCAACGCGGGTGGTTCCTGCGCCTGCGGCGACTCCTTCAACTGAGCCCGTCACACCTGAACCGGCCTAAACCTGAACCGGATAGTGCGGTTCGGGCACCTTGGGGATGATCCGCTGCTCGATGAAGATGCCGTGCCAGAGCATGAAGACCAGCACCGCCCAGATTCGCCTGCTGTGATCTCGCGGACCCGCGCGGTGCTCATCGAGCATCCGGTGCACTGCCCGCAGGTCCAGGAACTCCGTGGTGCCGGACTCGTCGATGATGCCACGGGCCCAGTCGTGCAGGTCCTCTCGCAGCCAGTGCCGGATCGGCACCGGGAAACCCAGTTTGCGCCGGTTCAGCACGTGGGTCGGCACGATGTCGCGCAGTGCCCGGCGCAGGGCGTGCTTGGTGGTCTCGCGAGTGATCTTCTCCTCGAGCGGGATGGTGGCGGCCACCCGGAACACCTCCGGGTCCAGGAAGGGCACCCGTAGCTCCAGCGAGTTGGCCATGGTCATCTTGTCCGCCTTGACCAGGATGTCGCCGCGCAGCCAGGTGAACAGGTCCACGTGCTGCATGCGGGCTACCGGATCCCAGCCGCTCGAGGCGGCATAGGGCGCCGCCGTGACGTCGGCGTGCGAGATGGCGGGGTCGTATCCACGCAGGACGGCGCGCAGCTGGCCGTCCGGGAAGATCCGCGCGTTGCCGTAGTAGCGCTGCTCCAGCGTCAGTGAGCCACGACGGAGCAGGTCCTTGCCGCGCACCCCGTCCGGGATGCGGGCAGAGATCCGGCCAAGTGTCCGGCGCAACCCGCCGGGGATCTTCTCGAACGCCGCCAGCGAGAGCGGTTCCCGGTAGATGGTGTAGCCGCCGAAGAGCTCGTCGGCGCCTTCCCCGGACAGCACCACCTTGACGTGTTCCCTGGCCTCGCGGGCGATGAACCACAGTGGCACCAGCGCAGGGTCGGCCACCGGGTCGTCGAGGTACCAGACGATCAACGGCAGCGCCTCCGCCAGCTCGGTGGCCGAGACGGTGCGGATCACGTGCCGGACGCCGATCGCGGCCGCCGACTCCGCAGCCACGTCCACCTCGGAGTAGCCGTCCCGCTCGAAGCCGGTGGTGAAGGTGATCAGATCCGGATTGTGCTCCCGGGCCAGCGCGGCGATCGCGGTGGAGTCGATTCCACCAGACAGAAAGGCCCCGACGGTGACGTCGGCCCGCATGTGCTTGGCCATCGAGTCACGCAGCGCCGCGGTGATCTCGTCGTGCAGGGCCTGCGCCTGCGTTTTGGAGCGGACCGGCCGGGTCTGGAAATCGGGATGAAAGTAGCGCTCGGTGAGCAGCTCGCCGCCGGGGGAGAGGGTGAACGAGGTGCCGGACTCGATCCGGGTGATCCCGGTGTGCAGGGATGCCGGTTCGGGCACGTACTGCAGCGTCAGATAGTGCTGCAGCGCCCGGCGATCCACCTCCATGGACACACCCAGCGACGGCGCCAGCTCAAGGAGGCTCTTTTTCTCGCTGGCGAACGCCACGCCGTCCGGCCCGGCACAGCTGAAAAGTGGCTTGATGCCGAAGGGGTCCCGGGCACCGAAGGCGACCCGCGACTGCGTGTCCCAGATGACGAACGCGAACATTCCCCGGAGCCGCTGCACGGCAGCGGTTCCGAAGCGGTGGTAAGCGGCCAGGATGACCTCGGTGTCGCCCTCGGTGGCAAAGCTCACGCCGTAAGGTTCGCTCTGAAGTTCCTCGCGGAGCTCGACGTAGTTGTAGATCTCCCCGTTGAACAGGATGGTGTAGCGCTCGGGTGCCTCGGGCGGACCCCACCGCAGGGGCTGGTGGGAGTGCTCCAGATCGATGATGGAAAGCCGGTTGAATCCGAGCACCACGTCAGTGTCGTACCAGGTCCCGGTCTCGTCGGGGCCGCGATGCCGCTGGCAGCGCAACGCCGCGGTCACGTCGGCGACCCGCCCCGCCGCGTCCTGCTGTGCCGCCACCAGTCCCAGCAACCCGCACACGCTTTCGCCCTCTCGTCGGTGGCCGGACCGCTCATGGCGGCCCACGATGAAGTATGCCGACCGTCGCGCGGGACACTCACTCCCCGGGGGAGCTGTGGCCGTGGCGCTGGTTTACGCTCCAGTGAAATGAGCTGATGGCCGCACGAGGTAACAGGCACGGGGTAACAGGCACGGGCGACGGGGAGGAACCAGGCGTGATCGGTGTGGTCGGTTCCTGTGCGGTCCGGCTGCTGAAGGTGGCCGGTCTGGCCGGGGTGGTCGCCTTCCTGTCCACTGGGTGCTCGGTGCACGAGGTGTTCGCGTTCGGCTGGCCGGAGGGGGTCACCCCGCAGGCCGAGACGATGCGGGCACTGTGGATCTGGGCGACGGTAGCCGCGCTGGCGGTCGGGGCGATCGTCGGGGGGCTGATCATGTGGTCGGTCGCCTTCCACCGCAAGCGGTCTGACGAGATACCCCGGCAGACCCAGTACAACCTGCCGCTGGAGATCGTCTACACGGTCATCCCGTCCGTGATCGTGGCCGTGCTTTTTTACTACACCGTGACGGCGCAGAACTTCGTCAACGCCAAAGTCGATAACCCTGACCTGCGGGTGAAAGTGGTCGGCTTCCAATGGAACTGGGAGTTCCAATACCTGCAGGACAGGCCGGGCACCGACGGCGTCTACCAAGCCCGCCGGACCGTGGAAGGCGCACCGCTGTCCACCGTCGGCTCGTCCACCACGATCCCGATCCTGGTAGTGCCGACCAATCGGGTAGTGGAATACCGGATCGAGTCCACCGACGTTCTGCACGCGTTCTTCATCCCGGAGTTCCTCTTCAAGCGTGACGTCTTCCCGCGACCGGAGAAGAACAGCACCGACCACGTGTTCCAGACCACGGTGCAGCGGCCGGGTGCCTTTGTCGGTCGCTGCGCGGAGCTGTGCGGCACCTACCACGCCATGATGAATTTCGAGCTGCGGGCCTTGCCGGAAGGCCTGTTCGACCGATACCTGGTGTTGCGGGCCCAGACCAACCCCCAGACCCAACGTCCTTACACCGCCGGCGAGGCGCTCGCGCAGCTGAACTGCGGTGAGCTGTGCGTGCCCGAGGCAGTGACCACCACCCCGTTCGGCACCGACCGCACCGCCCGCGAGGCCCGTCAGGTCAGTGGGGGCCACTAATCTTGCGGGTGTCCGGCAGGGTCCCGTCGGCAGGTTCGAGAGCGAGGCAGCCCCATGAGGGTCGAGGCGCGGATCTTCGAGGTCATCACGGCGTTCTTCTTCCTGTCCGCCGTGGTCTATGGCCTGTGGTCAGGCGGTGAGCCAGTCGGGACGGCTGGCTTGATCCTCACCGGTGGGCTGACCCTCATCGTCGGCACCTACTTCCGGTTCGTCTCCCGGCGGGTACGGATGCGCCCGGAGGACAATGCCGATGCTGAGATCTCTGATGGTGCCGGCGAGCTTGGCTTCTTCTCACCCGGCAGTTACTGGCCGTTCGGGATGGCCCTGTCGGCGAGCGTGCTCGGGTTCGCGCTCGCTTTGGAACAGTGGTGGATGGTCGCGGTCGGCGTCGCTGTGGTCCTCATCACGGTGGGTGGGCTGATCTTCGAGTACCACATTGGCCCCAAGCCCGAGTGAGAAACAGTGACAAACTAGTCGCTAGGCTGTTGCGGCCGACCGGCCAGTTTCCGGTCTGAGCCGTCGGGACTGGCGCCGTTGCCGGAAGCGGCCTCGAGGCGAGCTTGCTCCAGCGCCCTGGTCTGCTCGGCAGGGTCGGGCTGAAACAGGGATCCCGGCACTGGTGAGCCGGCCGAGCCCAGCTGGTTCATCCGCTTGGGTACCCGGGCACCCTGGTATTCCAGTGGGATGGGGTGGCCGTGCTCATCGACGCCGCCCAGCGGCTGGTGCACCTCGATGAACTCACCGTGCGGCAGGCGCTTGATGATGCCGGTCTCGATGCCGTGTTCCAGGATCGCCCGGTCCGCACGCTGCAGGCCGAGGCAGATCCGGTAGGTGACGTAGTAGGCGATCGGGGGCAGCAACAGCAGACCGATGCGCCCCGCCCAGGTGGTCGCGTTCAGCGAGATGTCGAATACGTAGGCGATGACGTCATTGCCGCCCGAGAGCAGCAGCACGAACATGAACGAGATCGCCATCATGCCCAGGCCGGCCCGCACCGGAACGTCCCGGGGACGCTGCAGCAGGTTGTGGGTGGCGTTGTCCTTGGTCAGCTTGCGCTCGATGGCAGGATACGTCGCCGCGAGAGTGAACATGATCATGGGAAGCACCATCGTCGGCCAGAACGACGCGGGAATCAGATAGTCGCCCAGGTAGAGCTCCCAGGCGGGCCACAGCCGGGTCGAGCCGTCGAGCCAGCCGACGTACCAGTCGGGCTGCGAGGCCGCCGAGACCTGAGCCGGGTTGTACGGGCCGAAGTTCCACACCGGGTTGATCTGGAACAGCCCCGCCATGATGCAGATCACACCGATGTTCACCATGGCAAAGCCGCTGGCCTTCACCGCGAAGATCGGCATGATCCGCACCCCGACCACGTTGCGCTCGGTGCGGCCGGGGCCGGGGAACTGGGTGTGCTTCTGGTACCAGACCAGCCCCAGGTGCACCGCGATCAGCGCGAGCAGGATGCCGGGGACGACCAGCACGTGCAGGATGAAGAACCGCGGAATGATCACTTCGCCGGGGAACTCGCCACCGAAGAACGCCCAGTGCGCCCAGGTGCCGATCACCGGTGGGGACATGGTGATCGCCGAGATGATCCGGAGTCCGGTTCCCGACAGCAGATCGTCGGGCAGCGAGTAGCCGGTGAGGCCCTCGAACCCGGCCAGGATCGCGATGACGACGCCGATCATCCAGTTCGTCTCCCGCGGCTTGCGGAAAGCGCCGGTGAAGAAGGTCCGGAACATGTGCGCGACGATGGCCGCGACGAACAGCAGCGCCGCCCAGTGGTGCACCTGCCGGATGAACAACCCTCCACGGACCTCGAAAGACAGCTCCAGGGTCGACTCGTACGCCCGGGACATCTCGATCCCGCGCAGGTTCTGGAAGGGACCCTGATACTCGACCTCCGCCATGGAGGGGTCGAAGAACAGCGCCAGGTACGTCCCGGACAGCAACAGCACGATGAAGCTGTTCAGCGCGATCTCCCCGAGCATGAACGACCAGTGCGTCGGGAAGACCTTGTTGATCTGCCGGCGCAGGCCGGCGGCCAGGTGGAACCGCTGGTCGAGCTCGTCGGCCGTCTTGCCGGCTCTGGCAGCCAGGCCCGACGGCTTGCTCGGCGTCGTCATCGCACTCACGACCTCCGCTCCCAGAACGCCGGTCCTACCGGTTCGATGAAGTCACCGTTGGCATAGAAGTATCCCTCATCGTTGACGTCGATGGGCAGCTGAGGCAAGGCCCTGGTGGCCGGACCGAAAATCGGCTTAGCATACTCCAGCATGTCGAACTGTGACTGGTGGCATGGGCACAGCAGCCGGGCGGTCTGCGCCTCGTACAGCGAGGCTGGGCAGCCCAGGTGGGTGCAGATCTTCGAGTACGCGTAGAAGTCGCCGTGGTTGAAGCCGACCTGCCCCTTGCGCTGGATCACCTGCGCCGCCTGGTCCGGCCGCAACCGGATGAGCATCACGGGGCTGTCGGACGCGCGCAGCGCCTTGTGCGCCTCCTCCGCCGACCAGGAGCGCTTGTACGGGAAGACCGTCGCGATGCTCCCGGCGGCGAGGTCCTCGGGCCGGGCCAGCGTGAGCCGCTCGGCGTCATAACGCAGGAACACCGGCTCGCCGTCGTCCGGGCGCCAGGGTGTGACCCACAGCGCGGCGTTGGCGCCGCCCTCCCATGGGTTGCGCACCAGGCCGCCCAAGGCGAGGACTCCCACCCCGACACCGAGGACGCCAGCACCCGCCCCAGCCGCTCGCTTGATCAGGGACCGCCGCCCGATAGCGCTTCGGGTACCGCTGTCGGCCAGGATCGCGGTGGTCGTCACGCGGTCCACCGCTGCGGAACCACCCATGTGACGTTCCTGCACCGCAGTCTCGTGCGGCAGCAGGCGCTTGGCGTAGGCGATCGTCCCGGCGCCGAGGGCGTATACCGATAGCCCAAGCAAGACCCCGATGATCGGCGTGTAGAGCTGGTAGAGCAGATGGCCGCTGTCCGGGCTGCCGGGTGGGACGTATTCGTAAGGCAAGAGCAGGTAGGCCGCGAGGAATCCCAGGCCAGCCAGTGCCGCGATAATGAACCACCACGCGACCTTGCGCTGGGCGCGTTTCTCGGCGCGGGTGCCCGGCACCGGGAACGGGTCCTCCTGGTGCGCCATGGTCACCCCGTCGGCGGCCAGGCCCAGCCGGACCAGTTCTTCGCGGCTCAACGTGGACAGATCGACGTCACCTGGGGGCTGTCGCTGCCCAGTCGGCCCTCCGGCAGGCGTACCGTCGCCGCTCATGCCCTGGCCCCGATCCACAGCGTGACGGCGACCAGCGCCGCGATCCCGACGATCCAGGAGATCAGGCCCTCCGAGATCGGCCCGTAGCCACCGAGGGAGTAGCCACCCGCGTTGTTGCGCTCCTCCGTGACCGACTCGACGTAGGCGATGATGTCGCGTTTCGCGTCCGGGGTGAGCTGCCGGTCGGAGAACTTGGGCATGCTCTGCGGCCCGGTAGTCATTGCGGCGTAGATCTGCCGCGGGCTCACGTCGTTGATCGCGGGCGCGAACTTGCCGGAGGACAGCGCGATGCCACGTCCGGTGAACTGGTGGCATGACGCGCAGTTGAGCCGGAACATGTCGCCACCCCGAGCCGGATCACCACCGGCGAGGCTGCCCGCCGTCGGCACGACCGGGCCGCCACCGTTGGCCTGAACGAAGGCGCCCAGTGCGTCAATCTCCTCAGGGGTGAACTTGACCGGTTTCTCGGCAATCTGCGCCTCCTGGCGCACCGCGGGCATCCGTCCGGTGGAGACCTGGAAGAAGACTGCAGCCTCACCGGTGCCGATCAGGCTGGGCCCGCGGTCCGTTACCCCTTGCAGATTAGCGCCGTGGCAGCTGATGCAGGCGTTGTTGTAGAGCTGCTCGCCCTGACGCACCAGCGCAGGGTCGTCCTGGGCCGCGTGCGCGATCTGCGGCTGCGGGGCCAGCACCGTGTACAGCCCGCCGGCCGACAGCAGCGCCACGGCGAGTGTGAGCATCCCTGACACCCGACGATGCAGTCGGCGGTGCCCTCCCCGCCCCAGCCGGGCAGGGTTCGTTCCCTCTGGGCTCGATCCGTCTTCGGGTTTGGCGCTGGCCATCGGTCTCGGCTACCCCGCTGTCTCGTTCGGTGCTTGGTCGGATCGGGGCCTGCGCTGGGTGGCTCCAATGCCGAGGGTGCTAAGGCAAGAAGTAGATAGTGGCGAACAGGCCGATCCAGACCACGTCGACGAAATGCCAGTAGTACGACACGACGATCGCCGCAGTGGCCTGTGCCGGAGTGAACTTGCTCAGCTTGGTCCGGAGGATGAGAAAGATGAACGCAATCAGGCCACCGGTCACGTGCAAGCCGTGGAACCCGGTGGTGAGGTAGAACACAGTGCCGTAGGCACCTGACGGGATCGTGACGCCCTCGTGGACGAGGTTGCGGTACTCGTTGGCCTGGCCCAGCACGAACAGTGTGCCCATGATCAGCGTGATCGTGTACCAGAGCCGTAACCCGAATACATCACCCTGTTCGGCTTTGAATACGCCCCACTGGCAGGTGAACGACGAGGAGACCAGAATAATCGTGACTACGAGTGCATAGGGAATGTCGAGATGGATCGGCTCACCGGTAGACTCCAGGACCGGCGGCCACGGGCCGTCGTTCTGCGCCTTCACCGTGAAGAACATCGCGAACAGACCGGCGAAGAACATCAGCTCGCTGGACAGCCACACGATCGTGCCGACGCTGACCATGTTGGGCCGGTTCAGCGAGTGCACCCGTTGGCTGATGGCGGGCGCTGCCAGGCTGGACGAGGGGGTCACGTCAAGCATTATGGCCAAAGGCGCCTGCCTTGCCTGTGCCGGGGGCGACTGGATGCCCGCCAGAGTGCCTCGACCGTCCCGCGCCGCAGGGGATGGTCGGAGATACCATCAACGCGACTGCTCGCGCGGCGCACCTGACCGGCCGCCACGAGCCCGTGGGCACCGACGCCGAGGACCTCGACCACTAGATGAATGCTCCGCGTGACACCACCACTGTGCTGGTCTTCAGCCACCGGCCAGGGGTGCGTGAGGCCATCATCAACGCTGTCGGGCGGCGTCCTGCGGCAGATGTCGGTCGGCTGCGCTACGTCGAGGCGGCAACGATCGCCGAGGTGCTGACCGAGGTCGACGCGGGGGCCGTGGATCTGGCGATCCTCGACGGCGAGGCACAGCCCACCGGAGGGATGGGGCTGTCCCGGCAGCTCAAGAACGAGATTGCGCAGTGCCCGCCGGTCATCGTGTCTGTGCAGCGCAGGGATGACCGCTGGTTGGCTGTCTGGTCGCAGGCTGACGCGGTGCTCGTGCACCCGCTGGACCCGCTGGTCGCCGCCGAGACCGTGGCCGAGGTGCTGCGCGCGCACCGGCTGCCGGTGGCGAACACCTGAGGCTGCCTGGCATGGTCCCGACGGCTGATGCCCGCAGCTGGCCAGCCCTGCTCACCGAGCTGATGGCCGGGAGCGACCTGGATACCGACGACACGGCGTGGGCGATGGACCAGATGATGTCCGGTGTGGCCACCCCCGCCCAGATGGCCGCGTTCGTCGTGGCGATGCGGGTCAAAGGCGAGACTCCGGCAGAGATCGCCGGGCTTGCCGACGGCATGCTTGCCCACGCCCGCCGGTTGCAGGTGCCCCAGCGGGCGGTCGACGTGGTCGGCACTGGCGGTGACCAAGCGCACACCGTCAATATCTCCACCATGGCCGCACTCGTGACCGCCGCGGCCGGCGCGCCGGTGGTCAAGCACGGCAACCGCGCGGCGTCCTCTCAGTGCGGCACCGCGGACGTGCTGGAGGCACTCGGGGTGTCGATCGACCTCGGCCCGGCGCAGGTAGCCCAGTGCGTAGCCGAGGTGGGAATCGGATTCTGCTTCGCGCCCTTGTTTCACCCGGCGATGCGGCACGCGGCTGGGGTGCGCCGTGAGATCGGGATACCCACGGCGTTCAACTTCCTGGGGCCACTGACCAACCCGGCGCAGCCGGAGGCCGGCCTGATCGGCTGCGCGGACCTGCGGATGGCCCCGGTGCTGGCCCAGGTGCTCGCCGGCCGAGGGGCCAGCGCCTTGCTGGTCCGGGGTGACGATGGGCTCGACGAGATCACCACCACGACCACCACCTCGGTCTGGGTGATCGACGGCGGCGCGGTGCGGCGGGAGCAGCTGGATCCAGCGGCGCTGGGGGTGCCCGTCGCGCGCCGAGACGACCTGCGAGGCGGGGACGCCGAGACCAATGCCGAGGTGGTGCGGCGCCTGGTCGCGGGCGATCCCGGCCCGGTGCGCGATGCCGTGCTGCTCAATGCCGCCGCGGCGCTTGTCGCACACCGCGGCCCGACCGATGACCTGGTCGGCGACCTGCTGAGTACGGCACAGCGCGCCACGGACGCTCTTGACTCCGGGGCTGCAGCCGCCCTGCTGGAGCGCTGGGCGAAGCTGACCGCGGAGCTGTAAAGGCCCGCCAAGCACTCCGCGTCGTGCGAACGGGACGCACCCGCGATGACCCCAGATCTCACTTTCGGATGGCGAAGTTACTCCTTTCGAGGGACGATCCGTGCCCATTCGTCCGGAGGACCGTTACGCCAGTCGCGGGATGATCTCCCGCAACCGGTCAGGCACCGGACACTGGGGTCCGAGAACAGGAGACAGCCGCGGGTGGTGTCCCATCCTCTGAGCCGCGCTTGTGGGAGTGTGGTGGCTGGTGCCGTGGTCGTTGCCGCGCTCAGTATTCCTTCAGCTCCCGCGGTGGCCGATCCAGCCCCCCCGCCCGACCCGGCGAGGACTGTTACTGAGGTCCGCGAGTTAAGTCGCCAGGCCGAGGTGATCACCGAGCAGTGGCACCTGGCTACTGATCGGCTGCTGGCCCGTCGTTCCGATGCGGACCGTGCGCACAGCGAGGCAGCGGCCGCGACAGCCACCGCCGACCAGGCCCGCTCGGCTCAGCGTGCGTTTCGCGCTCAGGTCGATCGCCTGACCAGTGCCACCTTCGAGGGTGTCCGGATCAGCAGCCTGACCGCGATGCTGATCAGCGATTCCCCCCAGCAATTCATGGATCAGATGTCTGCCCTGGACGTGCTGGCGGTGAGCAACAGAGAGGCAATGGACAAGCTCTCGGCCGCCGTCGCCCGTACCGAGCAGGCGGAGTTCGCTGCAACCGACGCCGAGACGCGGGCCGCCGTCGCCGAGCTGGACGCTGGCCGGATAGCCGGCGACGTGGCCCAGGCTCGGCTCGAAATGGGTCGCCAGATCAGCCTGGTGCAGGCTCGGCTCGGCACGCTCACTGCTGATGAGTTCGCCCGTTACGCCTCCGAGGGATTCACCGACTTCCCGCTCGACATAGCGGGCGACGGGGTCGGCATCAGGGCTTTGCGGGCGGCTTTGACCAGGCAGGGAGCACCGTACATCTGGGGCGCCGAAGGGCCGGGAACCTTCGACTGCTCAGGTCTGGTCATGTGGGCCTACCGCCAGGCCGGGGTGCTGCTGCCACGGGGCAGTTGGGACCAGGCCAAGATCGGCACCGCAGTGGCCGCGGGCCTCCTGCCAGGTGATCTGATCGCCCTGTACTCCCCGGTAAGCCACATCGGCATATACGTGGGGAACGGGCTCTACATCAACGCGCCGCAGAGCGGCGATGTGGTCAAGGTCGCCAGAGTGCCCTGGCATGACGTCACGGCGATCCGCCGGATCGGTTGATCCGGCTCTTCTCGGGGGACTGGATCGGGACGGGCCAGCTGTGCGCCAGTAGCGCCCCAAGATTGTCAGTGGGCCGTTCTAACGTCTGTCGTGATGAGATCACGAGCCAGACAGGAGCCCAGCATGATCGTGGATTGCGACCGCTGTGAGGTGCGTGGCGGCGCCTGCAAGGACTGCGTCATCACCGTGCTGCTCGGAGCGCCGCCAGAGGGAGTCGAGCTGGACGGCATTGACCGAAGGGCGCTGCACACCCTGGCCGAGGCTGGCCTGGTGCCCCGGTTGCAGCTAGTGGATCGTCGCGAAGATCACGGTGTGCCGCAGGCAGGGCCCGGTATCAGTGCCTCCGCGCATGGCTGCGCTGAGCGGTCTGCCAGTGACGGTGGGCGGTCAAGGCGGCAGGTGAGCTGATCGGTGCAGCCGAATATCGGTGGGGTTGCCGTGACGCCGATCGCGCCCAGCAGCCACTTCGCCACATGTGGGCCGGTGGGCGGTGGACAGTGGCAGGTCACCTTTCGTAACCTTTTCGCGACTTTGCGGTAACTGCTTCCCAGCTGGGCGGCAACGCAGGTCGCTGCCGAATCGGCTGCGTCGGGCCTGCCATACGGGCGGTGCCTGTCGTACGACAGCCGAACGGATCGACGTTGTTGGGGTGAACCCGGGTGGGCTTCGCGCCCACCCGGTAGGGCTTGCGTCTGCATCCTGGCCCGAACCCATCAGCGAGCCCGGTCGGCGGCCCGAGGGAAGAGGAGACAGACGCGACGTGTCGTCGCACCGTCTGAAGCGCAGCGTGCCAGCAGCGATGACCATCGCAGTGATGGCTGTCCTGCTGACCTTGATCCCCACGTCGGCCACCGCCGACCCCGTACTGCCCCCAGACGCCCCAGCGGCCGCGCAGCAGCTCGCCGCGCTGAACCGGCAGGCTGAGGTGCTGACTGAGCGGTGGCACTACGCCCGAGATCAAGTGAATGCCCGCCAAGCTGAGCTGGAGCGGGCCAGAGCTGACGCCACCGCGGCGGCTGCCTCGGGGCAACATGCCAGGGCGGTCGAGGACCAGTACCGCGGACAGGTCGACTTGCTGACCAACGCCTCATTTCAGGGCGCGCGACTCAACCGGCTGTCCGCCCTGCTGGTCAGTGACTCCCCCGAGGAGTTCCTGGACCAGATGTCAGCGCTGGACGTGCTCGCGGTGGACAGCAAGCAGGCTCTGGACCGCCTCACCGGCGCGGTCGCCCAGGCCCAGCAGGCCGATCGGTCGGCTCGTGATGCGGCGGCGCGGGCCGTCCGAGCCGAGCATGACGCGGCGCTGCTGGCAGGCGATCTGACCCGCTCCCGCGCGGAGATGGATCGCCAGATCCAGGTGGTCAAGCAGCGCCTCGCGGCGCTCACCAGCCAGGAGCAAGCTGCCTACACCTCCGGCGGCAGCATCCGCTTCCCGATCAACCTGGTCGGCAGCGGTGCCGCGGTCCAGGCGGCGCGGGCCGCGCTGAGCAAGCAAGGTTCGTCGTACGTCTGGGGCGGTGACGGCCCGATCACGTTCGACTGCTCGGGGCTGGTGAAGTGGTCCTTCGAGCAGGCCGGCGTGTCGGGTCTGCCGCACTCATCCCAGGAGCAGGCGCGAATGGGGAGCAGCGTCAGCCGGTCGCAGCTGCGGCCGGGCGACCTCATCGCACTGTACTCCCCGATCAGCCACATCGGTATCTACGTCGGTGGCGGCTTCTACGTGAACGCACCGCAGAGCGGTGATGTGGTGAAGGTCGTCCCGGTGCCGTGGAGCCAGGTCACCGCGATGAGTCGGATCGCCTGAGCGGCACCGGGGGCCCACCCCGGCGCCAGCTTTAAGACCCCTCGGGTGCGGTCACGGCTACCCTCTGGCGGTGCCGCGGATCCTGCTGGTGAGCAATGACTTCCCGCCCCGGGCCGGCGGCATCCAGACCTACCTGCACGAGCTTGCCATGGCGCTGCCCGCGGGCGAGGTCGCTGTCTATGCACCGGACTGGCCGGGGGCAGCAATGTTCGACGCCCAGCTGCCGTTCCCGGTCGTCCGGCAGGCTGGATCTCTCATGCTGCCCACGCCGCAGGTACTGCGGCGGGCGGCCGGGCTGCGGCGGGAGTTGCGCTACGAGACCGTCTGGTTCGGCGCCGCCGCCCCGCTGGCACTGCTGGGTCCGGCGTTGCGCCGCGACGGAGTGCGGCGGGTGGTGGCCAGCAGCCATGGGCACGAGGTGGGGTGGTCGATGCTGCCCCCGGGACGGCTGGCGCTGCGCCGGATCGGCACGGATGCCGACGTGGTCACCGCGGTGAGCCGGTATACCCGCCGCCGCGTCGCTGCCGCGTTCGGCCCCCGGGCCGCTCTGGAGCTACTTCCGCCGGGTGTGGACTGCGCAGCGTTTCGCCCGGATCCCGCCGCGCGGGCCGAGATCCGGCGACGCCACCGGCTGGGGGAGGCCCCGGTCGTGCTGTGCGTGGCCCGGCTGGTGGCCCGCAAGGGGCAGGACACGCTGGTGCGGGCGTTGCCCGCGATCCGGCGCCAGGTGCCCGGTGCCCGGCTGCTGCTCGTCGGGGATGGGCCCAGGCGGGCGGCGTTGCACCGGCTGGCCGAGTCGTGTGGCGTCGCCGGCTCCGTGGTGTGCCCGGGATCAGTGCCCTGGTCCGAGCTGCCCGCGCACTACGCCGCGGGCGACGTCTTCGCGATGCCCTGCCGGACCCGTGGTCGGGGGCTGGACGTCGAGGGGCTCGGCCTGGTGTTCCTCGAAGCCGCGGCGACCGGCTTGCCGGTGATCGCGGGTGACGCCGGCGGGGCGCGGGAGACCGTCCGCCCGGGCGACACCGGTGACCTGGTGAACGGCCGTGACGTGGCGGCAGTGGCCCGGACCGCCGGGACGCTGCTTGCCGATCCCGACCGGGCCGCGGCGATGGGCCGGCGCGGGCGACGCTGGATGCTCCAGGACTGGAGCTGGGCGTGCCGGGCGCGGCGGCTGGCCGACCTGCTGTTACCCGCTCACGAGTAGATGGCGTCGATGTCGGCGGCGAAGTCCTTGGCCACCACCGCGCGCTTGATCTTGAGGCTCGGGGTGAGCTGGCCACCTTCCTCGGTGAAGTCGACCGGCAGGATCCGGAACTCGCGGATCGACTCGGCCTTCGAGACGGCCTTGTTGGCCTCGTCCACCGCGCCCTGCACGTGCGCGCGCAGGTCCTCGTCATCGATCAGATCTGCGGCGGAGATACCGGTCGGCTTGCCGTGCTCGGCGCTCCAGGCCGGGAGGGCCTCGGCGTCCAGCGTGATCAGGGCGGCCACGAAGGGCTGCTTGTCGCCTACCACCATGCACTGGCTGACCAGCCGGTGGGCTCGGATCCGGTCCTCCAGTGCGGCCGGGGAGATGTTCTTGCCGGACGCCGTGACGATGAGTTCCTTTTTGCGGCCGGTGATCCGCAGGAACCCGTCGGCGTCCAGCTCTCCGAGATCGCCGGTGTGAAACCAGCCGCCGACGATGGCCTCGGCGGTGGCCTGCTCGTTGTGCCAGTACCGGCGCAGCACACCTGGGCTCTTGATCAGCACCTCGCCATCCTCGTCGATCCTGATCGTCACGCCGGGCAACGGCGGGCCCACGGTGCCGATCTTGATGTTCTTCTCGGTGTTCACCGTGGCGGGAGCGCTGGTCTCGGTCAGCCCGTAGCCCTCCAGCACCGTCACCCCGATACCGCGGAAGAAATGCCCGAGCCGCTCGCCCAGCGGGGCGCCACCGGAGACCGCCGCGACGCACCGGCCGCCGAGCACCGCCCGCAGCTTGGAGTAGACCAGCTGGTCGAACAAGGCGTGCTTGGCCCGCAGCACCAGCCCGGCCCCGCCGGCATCGTGGGCGCGGCTCCATTCGACGGCGGTGGCGTCGGCGATGTCGAAGATGAGGCCTTTGCCGTCGGCATGCGCTTTCTGCTTTGCCGAGTTGTAGACCTTCTCCAGCACCCGCGGCACCACCAGCACGAACGTGGGCCGGAACTCGGCCAGCTCGGCGACCAGATTCTTCACATCCGGGGTGTGCCCGAGGGTGATCCGCTCGTACACACAGCAGCACTGGAGGATTCGGGCGAGCACGTGCGCCAGGGGGAGGAACAGCAGCATCGAGTTGGCCGCCTGCATCAGGCCGGGAAACTCTGCCACTGCCGAGCGGGTCACGGCGAGCAGGTTGCGGTGGGTGAGCTCGCAGCCCTTGGGCCGCCCGGTGGTCCCCGAGGTGTAGATCAGCGTCGCCAGGTCCCCGGCACCGACCGCGGCAGCACGCTCCCGCACGGCGTCGTCGCTGATCTCGGCACCCAGCTCGATGACCTCGTTGATCGCTGCGCCCGGGGCCCCGCTGCTGCTCGCCGGCTCGATCTGGCAGACCAGAGCGGGCCCGCCCAGGCGGCCAGCCAGACCGTGGATCAGCTCGCCGTGGGCGGAGGTCTCGACGAAGACCGCCTTGGCCCCGGAATCCGACAGGATCCATTCCACCTGCTCGGGGGAGGACGTCTCGTAGATCGGCACGGTCGATCCGCCGGCCGCCCAGATCGCGTAGTCCAGCAGGGTCCACTCGTAGCGGGTCTTGGAGAGCAGCGCGATCCGGTCCCCACGCTCGATGCCTGATGCGATGAGGCCCTTGGCCACCGAGGTGACCTGCTTCGCGAAGTCCCTCGCTGTGACGTCCACCCAGCCGCCGTCGACCCGCCGTCGGAAGCTGACGCTGCTGGCGAACCGTTCGGCGTTGGCCCACACCGCGTCGGTGAGGTTTTCCTCGTCGGCCACCGTGGTGGTGGCAGGAACTGTGAACTCCCGCACGGCTACCTCCGCAGCTCGGGTTGCTCCACTGCTGCCTGGCCAGGCCGCCGGCCGGCCAGGTCTGTCGAACGTATCGCGGCAGCGTTTCGTCCGACAGACCCGGTAGCGCCCGAATTGCCGACGCCCCCGCGAGGCGGTGGCTCCACGAGACGTCGTGACACGTTTCGCGCAACGGTAGCCTGCCCGCCATGGCCGACCAGTCAACCCAGTCCATCGTGATCAATGCCGCCCCCGAGGCGATCATGGACGTGATCGCCGACTTCCCCGCCTACCCGCAGTGGGCGTTGGCGGTGAAGAAGGCCGAAGTGATCGTTCCCGGCGTCGGCCGCGCTGAGCGGGTCCGTTTCCAGCTGGATGCGGGCATCATCAAGGATGAGTACGTGCTCGCGTACACCTGGTCCGCAGACGGGCTGATGGTGAGCTGGGAACTGGTCGAAGGCCAGATGCAGAAGGCGCAGCATGGCTCCTATGTTCTCCAACCCTCCGGGCCGACGACCACAGTGACATACAGTCTCACAGTTGAACTGGCAATACCCATGATTGGACTGATCAAACGGAAGGCTGAGAGGGTGATCTTGGACACTGCCCTGAAGGAGCTCAAGCGCCGGGTGGAGCGCTGAGGGGCCACCGGGGTGGGTGCTACAGCCACGCCACGCCGCCTACCGTCCGTGGCCGACGCAGGGCCGTTGTGCCCCGGATACCGTGATCCGTAGGATGGCTGACGCTGTGGCCCGCGAGGGCAAGGGAAGGATCGGTAGGCGGTGTTTTACTGGCTGCTCAAACACCTGCTGCTCGGCCCCTTGATGCGGCTGGCATGCCACCCGCAGGTCCACGGCGCCGAGCATCTCCCCGCGCGCGGCGGCGCCATTCTGGCCAGCAATCACCTCGCGGTCGCCGACTCGTTCTTCCTGCCCCTGGTGATCCGCCGCCGGGTGACGTTCCTGGCCAAGCGGGAGTACTTCACCACGCCGGGGCTGCGGGGGTGGCTCAAGCGGCAGTTCTTCAGCGCCGCGGGCCAGGTCCCGATCGACCGCTCCAGCGGCTCGGCCGCCCAGGCCGCCCTCGATACCGGAGTGCGGTTGCTGGCCACGGGCAACCTGCTCGGTATCTACCCGGAAGGCACCCGATCGCCCGACGGCCGGTTATACAAGGGTAAGACCGGTGTTGCCCGGATGGCGCTGGAGGCAGGCGTGCCGGTGATCCCGGTCGTCATGGTGGGCACCGACAAGGTCAGCCCCATCGGCACCAAGATGTGGCGGCCGCATCCGGTAGAAGTGCGCTTCGGCCCCCCGCTGGACTTCTCCCGGTACGCGGGCCTGGCCAGGGACCGGTTCGTTGAGCGGTCCATGGTCGATGAGATCATGTACTCCTTGATGGACCTCTCCGGCCAGGAGTACGTCGACAAGTACGCGTCGTCGGTCAAGGAGCGCCAGGTGCCGCCGCGGCTGGCCCTCAAGGCATCCTGATCGCCGGGCAGGGCGCTGCGTAGGCTGGCCGGTCGTGCGGTTCTTCTACGACTGCGAGTTCATCGAGGACGGCGTCACCATCGAGCTGATCTCCATCGGGGTGGTGGACGAGCAGGGCCGGGAGTATTACGCGGTATCCACTGAGTTCGATCCCGGGCGGGCTGGCGGCTGGGTGCGCTCGCACGTGTTGCCGAAGCTACCTCCACCGGGTGACCAGGCATGGCGCAGCCGGGCGGCGATCCGCGACACGCTGCTGCAGTTTCTCACCGCGCCCGGCGAGCGGGTGGAGCTGTGGGCCTGGCTCGCCGCCTACGACCACGTCGCGCTCGCCCAGTTGTGGGGACCGATGCCGACGCTACCCCGGGCGCTACCCCGGTTCACCCGGGAACTGCGGCAGTACTGGGAGGACGCCGGCAAGCCGCCATTGCCCCCGTCGCCCAGCGACGCCCACGACGCGGTGGCCGACGCCCGGCACAATCTCACCAGGTGGCGGGTGATCGAGCAGCACCGCGCGGCGCAACGGGGTCACCCCCGCTGACCTGCCGCCTTGCTGCCCCGATCCCCGTCGTGCCACTCTCACGGCGTCAAGCAGGCGAGTGAGGAAGGTGACACTGACTATGCGTATCGGCGTACTCACGGGGGGCGGGGACTGCCCGGGGCTCAACGCGGTGATCCGGGCCGTGGTCCGCAAGGGCATTGAGGTCTACGGGCACGAGATCATCGGATTCCGGGACGGCTGGCGGGGGCCGATGGAGGGGCTGGTCCAGCCGCTCGGCCTGGCCGACGTGGAACACATCCTCCCGCTGGGGGGCACCATCCTGCGCACCTCGCGCACCAACCCGTACCGCAACGGCGGTGCGGAGCAGGTCAAGCGGACACTCGCCGAGCACGGCGTGGACGCCCTGATCGCGATCGGCGGGGAGGACACCCTCGGGGTGGCTCACCGGCTGGGCGAAGACGGGGTCGTCGTGGTGGGCGTGCCGAAGACCATCGACAACGACCTGGGTGCCACCGACTACACCTTCGGGTTCGACACCGCGGTGCACATCGCGACCGAGGCGATCGACCGGCTGCGCACTACCGCGGAGTCGCACCACCGGGCGGCGGTCGTGGAGGTGATGGGCCGCCACGCGGGCTGGATCGCGCTGCACTCCGGGATGGCCGGCGGGGCGAACGCCATCCTGATGCCGGAATGGCCGTTCTCCACCGACCGGGTGTGCAAGTGGGTCATCCGGTGCCTCGAGCGGGAATCAGCCGCGATCGTCGTGGTGGCCGAGGGTGCGGTGCCGGAAGGCGGCGCGGAGCTGGTAGCCGATGCCAAGACCGACGCGTTCGGCCACAAGCGCCTCGGCGGTGTCGGCATCTGGCTGGCCGACGAGATCGCCCGGCAAACCGGTGCCGAGTCCCGTGCTGTGGTTCTGGGGCACATCCAGCGTGGCGGGACTCCCACTGCCTACGACCGGGTGCTGGCCACCCGGTTCGGCGTGCATGCAGTCGACGCGGTGCACGAGGGCGAGAGCGGCGTGATGGTCTCGCTCCGCGGCACCGACATCATCCGGGTGAAGCTGGCTGAGGCCACCGCGGCCATCAAGACGGTGCCCCGGCAGCGCCATGCGGAGGCCGAGGTCTTCTTCGGCTGACGGTCCCGCTGGACTGGCCCGGGGGATCACCGCATAGGCTGAAGCATCGTGAACTGGACTGTGGATGTCCCGATCGACGCGCTGCCGGAGCTGCCGCCGCTGCCCGCCGAGCTCCACGCCAAGCTCGACGCTGCGCTGGCGCGGCCCGCCGGGCAGCAGCCGAGCTGGCCTGACCCGGACATCGTGCGCAGCGTGCGCACCGTGCTGGAAAGCGTCCCGCCGATCACCGTGCCCCCTGAGGTGGACCGGCTGCGGGATCAGCTCGCAGCGGTGGCCCGTGGAGAGGCGTTTCTGCTGCAGGGCGGGGACTGCGCCGAAACCTTCGCCGACAACACCGAGCCGCACCTGCGAGGCAACATCCGCACGCTGCTGCAGATGGCGGTGGTGCTCACCTACGGGTCGAGCATGCCGGTAGTGAAGGTAGGGCGGGTGGCCGGGCAGTACGCCAAGCCTCGGTCCGTGCCGGTCGATGCACTCGGCCTCCCGTCCTACCGCGGCGATATGATCAACTCCTTGGTTGCCTCGGCCGAGGCGCGGGTGCACGACCCGTCGCGGTTGATCCGGGCCTACGCCAATGCCGCCGCGGCGATGAACCTGGTGCGGGCACTGACCCTGACCGGCATGGCGGACCTGCACCGGGTGCACGACTGGAACAAGGACTTCGTCCTGCGATCCCCGGCTGGGGCGCGCTATGAGGCGCTGGCCGGGGAGATCGACCGGGGCCTGCGATTCATGTCGGCGTGCGGTGTGAGTGACTCGTCGCTGCACTCCACCGAGATCTACGCCAGTCACGAAGCGTTGGTGCTCGACTACGAGCGGGCCATGCTCCGCCTGGACAACACTGCTGACGAGCCCAAGCTCTACGACCTGTCGGCGCATTTCCTCTGGGTGGGGGAGCGGACTCGGGCGCTGGACGGGGCGCATATCGCATTCGCTGAGCTGCTGGCCAACCCCATCGGGCTGAAGCTGGGTCCCAGCACCACGCCCGACGAGGCCGTGGAGTACGTCCAGCGGCTTGACCCGCACGGCGTGCCGGGTCGGCTCACGCTGATCTCCCGGATGGGGTCGCAGCGGGTCCGCGATGTGCTGCCGGGGATCGTGCAGAAGGTCACCGCCGCCGGCCACCAGGTGATCTGGCAGTGCGACCCCATGCACGGCAACACCATCGAGTCCTCCACCGGGTACAAGACCAGGCACTTCGACTGGGTGGTCGACGAGGTGCAGGGCTTCTTCGAGGTGCACCGCGCGCTGGGTACCTATCCCGGCGGGATCCACGTGGAGCTCACCGGGGAGGACGTCACCGAGTGCCTCGGCGGCGCTCAGGCCATCTCCGACGCTGACCTGTCCGGTCGGTACGAAACCGCGTGCGATCCGCGGCTGAACACCCAGCAGGCCCTGGAGCTGGCGTTCCTGGTCGCCGAGATGCTCCGCTGTTGAGTGGTCACAGTTCTTGAATGGTCACAGTGTCGTCAGCGCGACGGTGGTGCCGGGGCGGACGGGCTGATCCGCCCCGGGTGACTGCGAGATCACCCGTCCGCCGCCGAAAAGGCCGAATCCCCCGAAGGACCCGAAAGACTGGCTGACGGTGCTGTTGAGCCCAGCGTCGGCGAGCACCCGCCGGGCCTCGGCGATGGACAGCCCGACCACCTGGGGCACCACCGGCGAGGTGCTCACGAGCAGGATGACGCTGGTGCCACGGGCAACGCCGGTACCGGCCCTCGGGTCGGTACCGATCGCGCGCCCACCGGCTATCTGGCCGTCGAACTGGCGCCGCACCTGCGCGGTCATGCCTGCGCGGGCCAGCGCCGCGACCGCGTCGGCCTCGCGTCGGCCCCGCACGTCCGGCACGGTGGCCGGCGCCGGGCCCTTGCTGATCACCAGGGTTACCGGTGCGCCGACGGTGAGCACGGTGCCCGGCCCCGGCCGCGGCCCGATCACAGCGCCCGCTGGGACGGTGCCGTTGAACTCCTCGGCCGGGTTGCGCCGTGGGCTCAGGTCCGCCTCGCGCAGTGCCTCCTCGGCCTCCTCCGGTGTGATACCTGCCGCCAGGTCGGGCACCACCGGGTGGCCCAGCGAGATCACCACAGTGATGCCTGAGCCGCGCACCGCCTGCTGGCCCGGCCCGGGGTCGCTGCTGATTACCGTGCCCCCCGGGACAGCGTCGTTGTGGTCCTCGGTGAGGTTGGGTGTGAGGTCGGCGGCGGCCAGCCTGGCCTGCACGGCACTGCTCGGCAAACCCGTCAGGTTGGGCACCACGGTCCATCGGCCGCTGCCCAGCCACCACGCCCCCACCCCGGCCGCGGTCGCGAGCATCAGCACGATCACCATCCAGACGATGAAGGCGCGCCGGTTGCGAGCGCGCTCGCGGAGGTAGGGATCGTCGGGTTCGTCGGTCGTCACATCGACTCTGGCCAGGGCCCGGGTCCCCTGTGGTCCATGGTCGGTGGGCGGGGCCGCCACGGCGGTCGGTGCGCCGGCGGGGGCCATCGCCGCCGCCGTGCCATAGGGGTCGGTGCGGGGCGCCGCGGCGGCTCCGGCCAGCTCAGCGGCGATCGCGGGCACGGGTACTGGCACTGGCCTGATGCCCAGGCCGGTGCGCACCGTCCGCAGTGCGCGCAGGAACGCCGACGCGTCCGGCGGGCGGGCGGCCGGGTCCCGGCGGGTGGCCCGCACGACCAGATCGTCCAGCGCTGCGGGTACTGCGGCACCTGCCGTGCTCGGGGCCGGCATGTCGTCGTTGACGTGGCGATAGGCCACTGACAGCGCGGTGTCGCCCGTGTATGGCGGTGTCCCGGTGAGCATCTCGAACAGCAGCACTCCGGCGGCGTAGACGTCGCTGCGGGCGTCGGCTGCCCCGGTGGCGACCTGCTCGGGCGACAGATAGGCCACCGTGCCGAGGATGACGTCACCGGTGGTGCTGACCTCGGCCGCCGCGCGAACCAGCCCGAAGTCGGCCACCTTCACCACGCCACCGCGCCCGATGAGGACGTTCTCCGGTTTGATGTCGCGATGGACCAGCCCTTCCCGGTGCGCCGCGGCCAGCGCCGAGAGCACCATGTCGGCCACCGTGATCGCCAGTGGTACCGCCAGCTTGCCGTGCTGCTGGCGCAGCAGGTCCCGCAGCGTCCCACCCTCCACCAGCTCCATCACCAGGAACGCGTAGTCGCCGGTGGGGGAGGAGTCGACGCCCTGGTCATGGACCCCGACGATCCCTGGATGGTGCAAGCGCGCGGCGGCGCGGGCCTCCCTCTCGAAGCGCTGCAGGAACATCGGGTCGGCGGCGAACCGGGGGGCCATCACCTTGATCGCGACCGGACGTTCCAGCCGGGTGTCTGTGCCCCGGTAGACCGTGGACATGCCGCCGTGGGCCAGCACCGGACCAACCCGGTAGCGCCCCTCGAGCAGGGTGCCGACCAGGTGTCCGTCGTGCTTGGGCCCCTGTCGTTCCACAGCCCCCGGATCGTACGGACTCGGTCCGGATCGTCCGGACTTGGCCCGGAT
Source organism: Pseudonocardiaceae bacterium (assembly GCA_050699815.1). GTDB lineage: Bacteria > Actinomycetota > Actinomycetes > Mycobacteriales > Pseudonocardiaceae. The sequence goes on from JBOHFT010000002.1 coordinate 36,663, forward strand.
CCCGGCACTGCCCGAACGGCGGAAGGGCGCCGGCCAACGGATGTGGCATGGTGACCACTGTGAGCGACATCCCCATCGCCCCGGACATACTCGATCCCGAGGTGGCGGTGCTGCCGCTACCCGACGTGGCGCGGCGGCTCGCGCTACCGGTAACCCGGGTGCACCAGATGCTGCGCGACGGGCAACTGCTGGGGGTGCGCAGGCAGGGCGTGGTGATGGTGCCCGCGGAGTTCCTCCGCGGTGACGCCGTCGTCAAGGGACTGCCTGGCACGATCACCCTGCTGCGCGACGCCGGCTACTCCGTCGAGGAGATCCTGCGCTGGCTGTTCACCGCGGAGGACTCACTGCCCGGTACCCCTATCGGCGCGCTGCGAACCGATCGGGGCCGCGAGGTGAAGCGCCGCGCCCAAGCAATGGGGTTCTGACGTCGGCCGCTCGCATCGGCGCGGTGACTGGCGATGGTGCAGCAGCTCTCCAAGCCCTGACCGCGCGCGGTATCCTCGCGAGCAATTTCTCAGTGGTCCAGCTGGGGACGCAAAGGGAGGACACTGATGTTCGGAAAGCTCGGCAGGCTCGTGGCTCTGGTGGGGATCGCCCAGGCCGTGTTCCGGTTTGCCAAGAACAACCCCGACAAGGTCAACAAGATCGCGGACCAGGTCGGCCACTTCGTTGACGAGCGCACCAAGGGCAGGTTCCACAGCCAGATCGACGGCGCGGTGCGCAAGGTCCAGGACGCCACCAGCCCGCGTCCTCAGTAGCGGGGTTCGACGGACGGCGGTGACTGGGCAGCTGATGGGATACTGACGGCCATGGCAGTGAACTCCTTCATGGTCCCGCTCGGCACGCCAGCACCGCCGTTCGCCCTGCCGTCTCTCAACGGCCAGATCGTGACCACCGACGGCCTTGCCGCCGGTCGGCCACTGCTGGTGATGTTCCTGTCCAATCACTGCCCCTATGTCCGGCACATCGAGCGAGAGCTCGGCTCGCTGGTCGCCGAGTACGCCCGGGATGTAGCCGCGGTGGCGATCTGCAGCAACGACACCGAGACGTACCCCGCCGACGGCCCTGACGGGCTGACCGAACAGGTCCGCCGCGCCGGTTTCACGTTCCCCTACCTGCTCGACGGCACCCAGGAGGTCGCACTGGCCTACCGGGGCGCGTGCACGCCGGACTTCTTCCTCTATGACGCGGGGCGCAAGCTCGTCTACCGGGGCGAGTTCGATGAGTCCCGCCCCCGCAACGGCGCTGCGGTGACCGGCAAGACGTTGCGTGCGGCGCTGGACCTGGTGCGGGCCGGGCAGCCGGTACCCGAGCCTCAGGTGCCCAGCGTGGGGTGCGGCATCAAGTGGAAGCCGGGCAACGAGCCGTCCTGAATTACGGGTGCATCCGCACTGTCTCCCTATACCACTGATGGGAAGTAGCCACCGTGGTACCCCCCGTTACGTGGTCGTGATACTGGCCGCCTAATCTGCGCAGCCGTGGAAGTGGATCGCAACTCGCGGGATCGCCGCGGCGCCGAGGGCCCGGTGGTCGGCCAGACTGGCGCCCGATTCGGCGGTTCGGCCGGCCGTCGTAGGCGGACGGTGGTCGAGCCGCCGGAGGACGACGGTGCCGGTGCGGCCCACGCCCCCCACGCAGACCTGGCCGTCGGCCAGACCGGCGCCAGGTTCCCGTCTCTGTTCCGGCGTAGGCGGCACCAGGAGCAGGACCACGAGCAGCAGGCAGCGGAGTCCACTGGCGCGCAGCGCCCGCTCGACCAGCAGCAGGCCGTCCCGCCGCCGGAGATCGCCTTGCCGGCCTCCGAGCCGCACCGGCTGCCCGAGCCGGACCTGCTGCCTGAGCCGGACTGGGTCGAAGGGGTCGGCTGGGACGTGCCCAAGGAGACCTACGGTTTGGTGCGTCCCTACACCCTCACCGGCGGACGGACCGCGTCGCGCGTCGACCTTGAGGTCGAGACCCTGGTGTCGGCGACGGGTCAGGGGAGCAACCCTGCGGACCGTCCGGAGCACAGCGCGATCCTCAGGCTGTGCGCCATTCCCCGCTCGGTCGCGGAAATCGCCGCCCTGCTGAAGACGCCGCTGGGAGTAGCCCGAGTGCTGCTGGGAGACCTGGCCGATGCGGGCAGCATCGCGGTACACCGCACGGCCGGCTCCGCTGACGCCCCAGCGGACGTCGCCTTGATGCGGCGGGTGCTCGCTGGCCTGCAGCGACTCTGACCCAAGATCAGAGTTGTCCCGGGCTGCCGTCCTGCCCGGCTGGCGACACCGCGTCCACCACTCCGGGCGTGGTGGAGGTTGGAGGGCCCGCCCGCGCCGCCGGCTGCTGTCGGCGCTGCCCATCCGGGGTCAGAGCTGGCCGACGGCGGTCACTTTCACGACCGCCGTCCCGGACTCGTCGGAGGCGGGCAGGTCGATCTCGGCGCTGATGCCCCAGTCGTGGTGCCCGGCCGGGTCGTCCAGGATCTGCCGCACCACCCACCGGCCGGGCTGCTGGTCGATGATCAGCAGGTGCGGGCCGCGGGCGTCCGCGCCGGTGCCGATCTCGAGATGGTCATCGAAGTACGGTTCCATGGCGTGGCGCCAAGATTCGGCGTCCCATCCGGTGTCGGCGTCGAGCTCCCCGAGCTCGTCCCAGTGCCGGCGGGCGGCGAGTTCCACCCGGCGGAACAGCGCGTTGCGCACCAGCACCCGGAAAGCCCGTGCGTTGCCGGTCACCGGCGGTGGTTGGTGGTCCCCTAGCGCAGGCGCCGCCCCCGGCTGCGAGTCTGGGTCGCGCAGCTTCTCCCACTCGTCCAGCAGGCTGGAGTCGACCTGACGGACCAGTTCCCCGAGCCACTCCTGCAGGTCCCGCAGCTCGTCGGTCTTGGCCTCCTCGGGCACCGTGCGGCGCAGCGCCTGGTAGGCGTCGGCGAGGTAGCGCAGCACCAGGCCCTCCGAGCGGGCCAGGCCGTAGAACCCGACGTACTCGGTGAACGTCATGGCCCGCTCGGCCAGGTCACGGGCCACCGACTTGGGTGACAGCGGGTGGTCGGCCACCCACGGGTGACCCCGCCGGTAGGTGTCCAGCGCCGCGTTCAGCAGCTCGGCCAGCGGCATTGGGTAGGTGACGTCGTCCAGCAGCCGCATCCGCTCCTCGTACTCGATGCCCTCGGCTTTCATCGCCGCCACGGCCTCGCCCTTGGCCTTCGACAGCTGTGCGCCCAGTATCTGGCGCGGATCATCCAGCGTGGCCTCGAGCACCGACAGCACGTCCAGCGGGTAGTCCGGTGAGTCCTGATCGAGCAGCTCGAGCGCGGCCAGCGCGAACGGGGACAGCGCCTGGTTGAGGGCGAAGTCCAGCTGCAGGTCACCGGTCAGCCGCACGGTGCGGCCGTGGGCGTCGGGGACGGCCAGCCGCTCGACGACACCGGCGGCGAGCAACGCCCGGTAGATCGCGATGGCCTGGCGGATATGCCGGCGCTGCGCCGGGCGGTCCTCGTGGTTGTCGGTGAGCAGGTGGCGCATGGCGGCGAAGGCGTCGCCGGGGCGGCCGGCGACGTTGAGCAGCATCGCGTGGCTCACCGCGAAGCTGGATGTCAGCGGTTCCGGTTCGGCCGCGACCAGCCGGTCGAAGGTGCGGTCGCTCCAGGACACCGCTCCCTCGGGGGGTTTCTTGCGCACCACCTTGCGGAGCTTGCGGGGGTCGTCGCCCGCCTTGGCCAGCGCCTTGGTGTTCTCCACCACGTACTCGGGGGCCTGCACGACGACATCGCCTGCGGTGTCGTAGCCGGCCCGGCCCGCCCGGCCGGCGATCTGGTGGAACTCCCGGGCGGTGAGGTGGCGGGTGCGGGTCCCGTCGTACTTGCCCAGCGCGGTGAGCAGCACGGTGCGGATCGGCACGTTGATGCCCACGCCGAGGGTGTCCGTGCCACAGATGATCTTCAGCAGGCCGGCCTGGGCGAGCCGCTCGACGAGCCGGCGATACCGCGGCAGCATCCCGGCGTGGTGCACGCCGATCCCGTGGCGGACCAGCCGGGACAGCGTCCGCCCGAAACCGGCGGCGAACCGGAACCCGCCGATCAGCTCGGCGATCGCGTCCTTCTCGGCCCGGCTGCAGACGTTGATGCTGGTCAGCGCCTGCGCCTGCTCGACCGCGGAGGCTTGGGTGAAGTGCACCACGTAGACCGGCGCCGCCCTGGTGGCCAGCAGTTCTTCCAGCGTCTCGAGCAGTGGCGTCGTCACGTACCGGAAATGCAGCGGGACCGGGCGCTCGCCCGAGCTGACCACCGCGGTAGGGCGGTCGGTGCGCCGGGTCAGGTCCTGCTCGAACCGGGTGACGTCGCCCAGCGTCGCGGACATCAGCAGGAACTGGGCCTTCGGGAGCTCCAGCAGCGGCACCTGCCAGGCCCAGCCACGATCCGGGTCGGCGTAGAAGTGGAACTCGTCCATCACGACCAGCCCGGCGTCGGTATCCGGCCCGCCGCGCAGGGCCATGTTGGCCAGCACCTCGGCGGTGCAGCAGATGATCGGCGCCCCGGCGTTGACGCTGGAGTCACCGGTCAGCATCCCGACCTGGTCGGCGCCGAACACCTCGCACAGCGCGAAGAATTTCTCCGACACCAGTGCCTTGATCGGCGCGGTGTAGACGCTGCGGCGGCCCTGCGCCAGCGCGGCCGCGTGCGCCCCGGTCGCGACCAGGCTCTTACCGGATCCGGTCGGGGTAGCCAGGATCACGTTCGAGCCTGAGACGATCTCGATCAGCGCGTCGGACTGGGCGGGATACAGGGTCAAGCCCTGACCCGAGACCCAGGTGACAAAGGTGTCGAACAGCTCGTCGGGCCCGGAACCGCCGGGCAGCGCCTGCGTGAGCGTCATGATGCCCACGATCGTGCCCGCGGCCCCGCACCCGGGGTGCGGCGGGGCCAGCCGGTGGCGAGTGCTCCCCCAGAGTCGGCGGGGTAGCCTTGGTCCTCGGTCGGGGGCCAGTGCATACGGAGCCAGTGCAGACGGGGAGTACCACTGATCGACACGGGTCAACTGATCGCAGGGCACTACCGGGTGCTCGATCGGATCGGCAGCGGCGGCATGGGCGTCGTCTGGCAGGCCAGGGACGAACGGCTGCAGCGGCTGGTCGCGGTGAAGCAGCTGCTGCTGCAGCCGGACCTGACTCCCCGGGAAACCGAGGAAGCCCGGCTCCGGGCGCTGCGCGAGGCCCGCATCGCCGCGCGGCTGCAGCACCCGAACGCCATCGTCGTCTACGACGTGGCCGAGCACGACGGCGAACCCTGCCTGGTCATGGAGTACCTGCCCTCCCGCAGCCTCGCCGCGGTGCTGGCCGAGCGCCGCCGCCTCCCGGTGACCGAGGTCGCCGCAATCGGCAAGCAGGTCGCCTCGGCGCTGGCCGCCGCGCATGCCGCACAGATCGTGCACCGGGACGTCAAACCCGGCAACATCCTGATCGCCGAGGGCGGCATCGCGAAGATCACCGACTTCGGTGTCGCCCGGGCCGCGGGCGATGTCACGGTCACCCAGACCGGGATGATGGCCGGCACCCCGGCCTACCTCGCCCCGGAGGTGGCCCGCGGGCAGCTCCCGACGCCGGCTTCGGATGTCTTCTCCCTCGGCGCCACGCTCTACGCCGCAGTCGAGGGGCGGGCGCCGTTCGGCGACGGCGACAACCCACTCGCGCTGCTGCACGCGGTAGCCACCGGAGAGGTGCCGCCGCCGCGGCACGCGGGCGCGCTGTTCGCGGTGCTGATGAGTTTGCTGGCCAACGACCCGGCGGCACGTCCCGATATGGATCGGGCCAGCCGGGAGCTGGCTGCGGTGCGGACCACCCAGCCGGTGTACCTGCCGGCTGCCGCAACGCCCATGCCGACCCGGGTGGCCGGACCCGTAGCGTCGCCGCCGACCGAGGCCTGGAGTCCGGTGCCAGTCTCCCCGCCACCGCTTGATTCTCAACCTGCTGGGCCCCCACCCGTCGGCCGCGTCCAGCCGCCTCCGGAGCACAGTCCTCCGGAGCACAGTCTTGGTAGAGCGCCGGTGGTTGTCGGGGCCGTCCTCGCGATGCTCGCGTTGGCCGGTGCCGGGGTGCTGCTGTCGGGAGGCCCAGCCGAGCAGCGGGTGCCCTCCGGGAGCCCGCCCGCCCCCTCGGGACCAGTGGCGACGCCGACCCCGGTGGCCCCACCCGCGCCACCACAGGTGCAGCCGGTGGACCATATCCAGGGGTCGATCGCCTGGCGCGACGCCGGGCAGCTAGTGATCAAATACTACAACGGCCTGGACGACCTGTCGTCGGCCTGGCAGCTGCTGTCGCCCACGGCGAGGGCGTTCTTCGGTACCGAGCCGGGCTTCCGGGCGCATTGGAGTCAGTACTCCCCGGTCAGCGCTCGCAACGCGTCCGGGGTCACGGACAACCCGGACGGCACGGTGAACGTGCCCGTCGACGTCACCTTCACCACGGCCAGCGGCACGCAGGTCGTGAAGCGGCAGCTCCGGGTGACCCGGCTGGACGGCCAGCTGCTCATCGACTCCGACCCCCGGTGAGGCCGGAGTCGGGGTGTTCACCGGGCGGCGCCGGGCGCCGGCAGACGTAGGTCATCGCCGGTGGCAGGTGCCGCCACAGGGTGCGAGTGGGCAGCACCTCGCCGAACGCCCGCTCCAGCTCGCAGCGGAACCGGCGGGCCGCGGGCGTCCAGTAACCCACGCTGTACGCGGCGGCGGTGAACACCCCGTCGGGGCGCAGCGCGGCGGCGAAGGTGGTCAGGAACTGGCGCTGGCGCTGCGGGCCGAACAGGGTCCACGGCAGTACCGAGACGATCACGTCGGCGCGGTCCACGCCGTGTGCCGCGAGGATGGCCGGCAGCGTGGCGGCGTCCGCGGTGACCACCCGCACGCCGAACTCGCGGGACCGCAACCGCTCGGCGAGCTCGGGGTCTTTCTCGACCGCGATCACCACCGCGTCGGCGTCCGCCTGCTGGGCGATCGCCCCGGTGACCGCCCCGGCCCCGGCACCGATCTCCACCACCACCGCGGGCCGGCCAGCCGGGCCGGCTCCGGGCACCACCGCGGCCAGCCGGCGGGCTAGCTCAGGTCCAGACGGCAGCAGCGTCCCGACGTCGCGGGGCGATCGGATCGCCGCCGCCAGGAAAGTACCCCAGCTGCCGCCGGCCGCGCGCTGTACGGTGTCTTGCGGATGCGGGGCGGGATGTGAGGTCATAGACCACAGTGCACACCACCCGGTGCGTCGCCGCACTACTGACTTGGCAGGTACCTAGGCTGCGACGTCGTCAACGACCACGGGAGGGCACCTGATGGCTCCGCTGCGCGGTGACCGCTACCTTGATGCGCTCCCCTGCCAGTCTGAGTTGTTCGCCGCGGCGCTGCCCGGCGCCGACCTGCAGCAGCGGGTGCCCACCTGCCCGGACTGGACGTTGCACCAGCTCGCTGAGCACGTCGGGCAGGTCCATCGGTGGGTCACCGCGATTATCGCCCGGCGCGCCACTGCCCCGGTCGACCCGGCTGGGCTGGGCGTGGCCGGGGCGCCTGCTGACCCGGACGGGCTGGCCGGCTGGTTACGCGACGGCGCCGGTGAGCTGGCGGACGCGATTCGGGCAGCCGACCCGCGGATCCCTGTGTGGAGCTGGGCTGACGACCACAGCGTCGGGTTCTGGGCCCGCCGGATGGCGCACGAGACCGCCGTGCACCGAGCCGACGCCGAGCTGGCTCTGGGCCGCGAGTTCGCGCTGGAGGCCGATCTCGCCGCCGATGCGATCTCCGAGTGGCTGGGCCTGCTCAGCTTGCCGCAGGCGATCACATTCCGGCCCGAGCTCGCCGAGCTGCGCGGCGAGGGCCAGATCTTGCACCTGCACTCCACCGACCCCGGGCTCGGCGAGGCGGGGGAGTGGATCGTGCGCCGGACGCCGTCGGGCCCGGCCTGGGAGCACGGCCACGCCAAGGGCGACGTCGCGGTCCGGGGTGCGGTGGTGGACCTGCTGCTGGTGCTGCTGCGCCGCGTCCCACCCGGCGAGGCGCCGGTCACCGTGCTGGGTGACCCGGCGGTGCTGGAGCACTGGCTGGAGCACACCCGGTTCTAGTCATCAGGAGGGCCCGAGGTGCAGCCGAGCCACTCGGGGCCGGAGGCGCGGGATCCGGCCGACCGGGTGCTCACCGTGCCCAACGTGCTCAGCCTGCTGCGGCTGGCCGGTATACCGCTGCTGCTGTGGCTGCTGCTCGGCCCGCACTACGACCTGCTCGCCGTGCTCGTCCTGGCCTTGTCGGGTCTCACCGACTGGCTTGACGGCAAGTTGGCTCGCCTGCTGAACCAGTCCAGCAGGCTGGGCGCGTTGCTGGACCCGGCAGTCGACCGGCTGTACGCGCTGAGCACGCTGCTTGCCTTCGGTGTCCGCGAGATCCTGCCGTGGTGGGTGGTGGCCGCACTGATCGGCCGGGATCTGGTGCTCTCGCTGACCCTGCCGGTGCTGCGCCACCACGGCTACGGCCCGCTGCCGGTGCACTACCTGGGTAAGTCCGCCACGCTGTGCCTGCTCTACGCCTTCCCGCTGCTGCTGCTCGCCGACAATGTCGGGGGCTGGCTGCAGGTGGTGGCGCGGTCGTTCGCGGTGGCCTTCACCGGATGGGGCAGCGCACTGTACCTCTGGTCGGGGGTGCTGTACCTCCTCCAGGTTCGGCTCACCGTGCGCGCCGCGAGGCAGGCGCACCGTGACTGATCGTCGCCACCCGCTGGGATACGCTCAGCCGACAGGCCGGTGAGGCCCGGTGAGGGAGGAACACACGTGGTCCCAGAGGAGCTGCGGTATACGCCGGAACACGAGTGGGTGTTGATCAGTACGGACGGCACTGCGCGGGTCGGCATCACCGACTACGCGCAAACGCAGCTCGGGGACGTCGTCCATGTGCAGTTACCGCTGGTCGGGGACTCGGTTGCGCCGGGAGACCCGGTTGGTGAGGTGGAGTCCACCAAGAGCGTGTCGGACGTGTTCGCGCCGGTCACGGGGGAGGTGGTGGCGTGCAACGATGCCCTGGAGCACAGCCCCGGACTGGTCAACTCCGACCCCTATGGTGCGGGCTGGATGATCGAGATCAAGATCGCGGACGCGTCCGAGACGGGCTCTCTCCTGGGCGCCGAGGACTACCGCGGCCTGATCGAGCAGGCCTGATCCGGGCATTGCAGCCAAGGCCGACGGCGGGGTCATCCCGGGCAGGCCCTCAGTCCGCGGCGGTCGCCGGCGGCAAGGTAGGTTGTGGACCGATCAACGGTGACCACCCCTGGTGAAGGAGAGCCCTGGTGAGCACGAACGACGGGCCCGGCGTTCCACCGGAGCGGGGTCCGGAGCAGACCTCGATATTTCGGGCCGACTTCCTCGCCGAGCCCGAGGCTGTCGAGTCACCAGCCCCCCCCATCTCGGGTATCGACGCGTTGCCCGCGGGTTCCGCACTGCTGGTGGTCAAGCGTGGCCCCAACGCCGGTTCCCGGTTCCTCCTCGACCGGGCCACCACGAGCGCGGGACGGCACCCGGACAGCGATATTTTCCTCGATGACGTGACGGTGTCGCGTCGGCACGCCGAGTTCCGCCGCGAGGGCGGCGAGTTCGTGGTGGTGGACGTCGGCAGCCTCAATGGCACCTACGTGAACCGTGAGCCGGTGGATACCGCCGTTCTGGTCAATGGTGACGAGGTGCAGATCGGCAAGTTCCGGCTGGTGTTCCTGACCGGTCCGCGCGCCGGGGACCGAGGGGCTGACCAGGAGTCGCGGTGACAGCCGCGGGTCGCGCCGGGCATCGGCCCGGGGCGAGCATCGGCTCGGTGCTCGCGCAGCTGCGAACGGATTTCCCGGACGTCACCATCTCCAAGATCAGGTTTCTGGAGTCCGAGGGTCTGGTCCAACCGGACCGCACCGCGGCCGGCTACCGGCAGTTCTCTACGGCGGATGTGGAACGGCTGCGCTACGTGCTCGCCGCCCAGCGTGACCACTACCTCCCGCTCAGGGTGATCAAGGAGCACCTGGACGCAATGGACCGGGGCGCGGCGGACGCTCCGGCCGTTCCGGCTGGGCCGGAGGACTTCGCCGCCGCGGACACCGCGCGGATGACCCAGGAGGAACTGCTCGCCGCCGCGGGCATCGGCCGGGCGGCGCTGGCCGAACTCGAGCAGTTCGGCTTGGTCCGGCCCGGTCCAGCCGGCTTCTACGACACTGACGCGGTGCTGGTGGCGCGGACCGCCCGGGCGATGACCGGCTTCGGGTTGGAGCCCCGGCACCTGCGGGCCTTCCGGGCGTCAGCAGATCGGGAGGTGGGCCTGCTGGCACAGATCGTCACCCCGATGACCCGGCAGCGGGATCCCGACGCCCGGGCCCGCGCCGACGAGGTGGTGCGGGAACTGGCGGTGCTGTCGGTTCGGCTGCACGCCCTCCTCGTGAAGACCGGGCTCCGCGGCGCCATCGGGAGCTGAACCCCAGGGGAATTGGGCCGCGGCGGAATTGGGCGGCTTCGCCACTCGGCATCCGACGGCGCCGCGTGTAGCGTCTGAGAGTAGTGATGGTGGGGACGTGACCGATCCGCCGCCGAGCACGACGATCCTCGAGACACCCGGACCGCAGGGTGTGGCAGGAGGGAGGCGCAACGCGATGAGCGAGATGCGTGTCGTCGGGGTCCGGGTGGAGTTGCCGGCGAACCAGCCGATCCTGCTGCTGCGGGAGACCGAGGGTGAGCGTTACCTGCCGATCTGGATCGGCTCTGGTGAGGCGACCGCCATCGCGCTGGAGCAGCAGGGCGTGCAACCGGCCCGGCCGATGACCCACGACCTGCTCCGGGATGTGATCAGCGCGCTCGGCCGGGAGCTGAAGCTGGTTCGGATCACCGAACTGCAAGAAGGTACCTTCTTCGCCGAGCTGGTCTTCGACGGCAACGTGCGGGTCTCTGCCCGGCCGAGTGATTCGGTCGCCCTGGCGTTGCGGGTCGGGGTGCCGATCCATGCCGAGGAGTCGGTGCTCTCTGAGGCTGGCCTGATCATCCCGGACGAGCAGGAGAACGAGGTCGAGAAGTTTCGCGAGTTCCTCGACTCGGTCTCCCCGGAGGATTTCCGCGGAGCGGACACTTGATTAACACTGTCGCGGAGCGGACACTTGATCGACGCTGCTCTTGAGCTGAGGCTGAGGTTGAGGCTTTCCCGCGCGTCGGATTGACCGGCTACGCGGCGGCGGCTTACCGTCGGTCCGGACAGCGTTCCAACGGTCGGCCAGGGTTCCAGCGGCCAGGGTTCCAGCGGCTCAGCGGCCCCAACGGCTCAAGGCGTGGGAGGTATGGGTGGTCGACGGAGCGCACGGTGGAGCGGGTACCTCGGCGCATGAAGTTACCCAGTCCGGAGTCGGCGAGCCGGCCGAGCAGGGCACCCTGTTCCCGGACTCCGCCTTGGCCGACACCCACGGAGTGACCGACGATCTGGTTGGTTATCGCGGTTCGGTAGCGTGCCAGATTGCTGGCATCACGTACCGTCAGCTGGACTACTGGGCGCGGACCAGCCTCGTCGTGCCATCGATCCGTGGTGCCTCCGGTTCGGGCAGCCAGCGGCTGTACTCGTTCAAGGATGTCCTGGTCCTCAAAGTGGTCAAGCGGCTGTTGGACACCGGGGTCTCACTGCACAACATCCGCCTGGCGGTCGAGCATCTGCGCCGCCGCGGGGTGCACGATCTGGCTCGCATCACGCTGTTCAGCGACGGCACCACCGTCTACGAGTGCACCTCTCCTGAGGAGGTGGTGGACTTGCTGCGGGGCGGGCAGGGTGTGTTCGGCATCGCGGTGAGCGGCACGATGAAGGAGATCGCCGGGTCGATCAGCCAGTTCCCCGTGGAGCGCGCGGATGGTGGCCGCGTCGCCACCGCTAGCGAGGATGAGCTGACCAAGCGTCGGCAAGCCCGCCGAATCAGCTGACGCCTTTCGCTGTGTAGCCGATCACAGCGGCGCGGCGGGAGGCGTGAGACGGCTATCTCCTCCCGTACGCTAGCGAGAAGTGGACACTCCCGACCGTCGCCCCCTGTCCGAGCTGGAGCACGGCACCCCGTTCGCTGACCGGCACATCGGGCCACGGCCGGCCGAGCTGGCTCGGATGCTGGCCACCATCGGCGTGGACTCGCTGGGCGAACTCGCGCAGCTGGCCCTGCCACGCACGGTGGCCGATTCGGGGGCCGAGACGGACGCCGTCCCGGACCTGCCGGCCCCGGCCACCGAAGCGCAGGCCCTGGCTGAGCTGCGGGAGCGGGCTGCCCGGTGCCACCCGCGGGTGCCGATGATCGGGATGGGGTACCACGGCACGGTCACCCCACCGGTGATCCGCCGCTCGGTGCTGGAGAACCCGGCCTGGTACACCGCCTACACGCCTTATCAGCCGGAGATCTCCCAGGGTCGTCTCGAGGCACTGCTCACCTTCCAGACGATGGTGGCGGACCTGACCGGGCTGCCGGTGGCCAATGCCTCGTTGCTCGATGAGGCCACCGCGGCCGCCGAGGCGATGACCCTGTTGCGCCGGGCTAGCCGGGCCACCTCGTCCCGGTTCGTGGCCGACGCCGACACGCTGCCGCAGACCCTGGCCGTGCTGGCCACCCGCGCCGAGCCGCTGGGCATCGAGCTGGACGTCGCCGACCTGCGGCCCGGCGGTGGTGGCCCGGCGCTGCCGGACGGCGAGTTCTTCGGGGTGTTGCTGTCCTACCCGGGTGTCTCCGGCGAGGTGCGTGACCACGCGATGCTCATCGAGCGGGCGCACCAGCGTGGTGCTGGGGTGGCCGTTGCGGCGGACCCGCTGGCGCTGACCCTGCTGCGCCCGCCAGGGGAGATCGGCGCCGACGTCGTGGTCGGGTCCACCCAGCGCTTCGGGGTGCCGATGGGCTTCGGCGGGCCGCATGCCGCCTACCTCGCCGTCCGCCACGGCCTGGAGCGTCAGCTGCCCGGCCGGCTGGTGGGGGTGTCCCGGGACGCGGACGGCAACCCGGCCTACCGGCTGGCGTTGCAGACCCGGGAGCAGCACATCCGCCGGGAGAAGGCGACCAGCAACATCTGCACCGCGCAGGTGCTGCTGGCCGTGGTGGCCGCAATGTACGCGGTGTACCACGGGCCTGACGGGCTGCGCGACATCGCCTGGCGGGCGCACCGGATGGCCGCGGTGCTGGCCGCCGGGTTGCGCGCCGGCGGCGTCGGCGTGGTGTCCGAGGCGTTCTTCGACACGGTGCTGGCCCGGGTGCCCGGCCGGGCCGCCGAGGTGGTTGACGCTGCCCGTGCGGCCGGTGTGGACCTGCGGCTGGCCGACGCCGATCACGTCGGGATCAGCTGCGCCGAGACCACCACCCGCGAGCACCTGCGGGTGGTCTGGGATGCCTTCGGCGTGCTGGCCGCCGACCCGGACGTCCTCGACCGCCAGACTCCGGACGCCCTCCCCGCCGCGTTGCACCGGACCTCGCCGTTCCTCACCCACCCGGTCTTCTCGGCGTACCACAGTGAGACGGCGCTGCTGCGCTACCTGCGCGCGCTGGCCGACAAGGACGTGGCGCTGGACCGCAGCATGATCCCGCTGGGCTCGTGCACGATGAAGCTCAACGCCACCGCCGAGATGGAGCCGATCAGCTGGCCGCAGTTCGCCGAGCTGCACCCGTTCGCGCCCCAGCAGGACGCGCAAGGCCTGCTCGAGGTGATCGGCGATCTGGAGCGCTGGCTGGCCGAGCTCACCGGTTACGACGCGGTCAGCCTGCAGCCCAACGCCGGCAGCCAGGGCGAGTTTGCCGGCCTGCTGGCGATCCGCGCCTATCACCGCAGCCGTGGCGAGACCGGCCGCGACGTCTGCCTGATCCCGTCCAGCGCGCACGGCACCAACGCTGCTTCGGCGGTGATGGCCGGGATGCGTGTGGTGGTGGTCGGGTGTGACCGCAACGGCGACGTCGACCTTGACGACCTCCGGGGGAAGATCGCCAAGCACGGTGCGGAGCTGGCCGCCATTATGATCACCTATCCGTCCACCCACGGCGTGTACGAGCAGGGCGTGGCCGACGTGTGCGCGCTGGTGCACGGCGCCGGCGGGCAGGTCTACGTCGACGGGGCCAACCTCAACGCGCTGCTCGGGCTGGCCCGGCCGGGCCGCTTCGGCGCCGATGTTAGCCACCTCAACCTGCACAAGACGTTCTGCGTCCCGCACGGCGGCGGCGGGCCGGGAGTGGGCCCGATCGGCGTCCGGGCCCACCTGGCACCGTTCCTGCCCGGACACCCGCAGACGGCTCCCGACGCCGCGGTGGGCCCGGTGGCCGCGGCACCGTGGGGCAGCGCATCCGTCCTGCCGATCTCCTGGGCCTACATCCGGATGATGGGCGGTGCCGGGTTGCGGCGCGCCACGCTCACCGCGGTGGCGGCCGCGAACTACGTGGCCCGGCGCCTCGGGCCGTACTTCCCCGTGCTTTATGCCGGTAGCGCCGGGCTGGTGGCCCACGAGTGCATCCTGGACTTGCGGCCGATCACCAAGGTCACCGGTGTCACCGTGGACGACGTCGCCAAGCGGCTGGCTGACTACGGCCTGCACGCTCCAACCACGTCTTTCCCGGTGGCCGGCACCCTGATGGTCGAGCCCACTGAAAGCGAGAATCTGGCTGAGCTGGATCGCTTCTGTGCTGCCATGATCGCGATCCGGGGCGAGATCGACCGGGTTGCCGAGGGGGAGTGGCCCGCCGAGGACAACCCGCTGCGCTGCGCGCCGCACACCGCCAGCTGCCTGGCCGACAAATGGAACCACCCGTACAGCCGGGAGATCGCCGCCTACCCGATGGGCCGGACAGCCGACAAGGTGTGGCCGCCGGTCCGGCGGATCGACCAGGCCCACGGCGACCGCAATCTGATGTGCTCCTGCCCGCCGGTGGAGGCGTTCGGCTCCTGACCGCGGGAGCGATGCTCTGGCTGCGCCGGAACAGGTTGCCCGGGTAGAACCGTCGGGATCACCTGAACGGGACCACCAGCACCGTCAGCGCGTCCAGTTTGCTGAACACTGCTGGTGGCGACGCGCTTCTGACGTGACGATCACACTACTTGCTTGGTCACGCAGGACTGGTTGTTGGCCGTATTGGTGTCGAAAATGTTGGTGATCTGGGCGCAGTTGGTCACGGTTGTGCCGGGTGGTGCCGTGACCGTGGCATTGATGGTGAAGGTGACGGTGTAGCCGGGAGGAAGCGGCGCCAGATTGGCGCAGGAGGCGTTGCCGCTGGGGAGGCTGCAAGACCACCCGGCGGCCGGCGTCGCCACCGGCGGACTGGTGAAGGTCAGCCCTGATGGCTTGTTGTCACCCAGAAACGTCCCCCCGAAGGTGAGGGGTGGGAAGAAGAGGAGGGGGTTGGGGAACTGGCTCTGGCCCAGGCACGGTCCGGTGCCCGCGTTGACCACGGTGAGGGTCACCGTGGCTGGCTGGCCGCTCACCAGGGGATTCGGCGTCATGTCCTTGGTGATCTTCAGATCGCACGTCGGTGGTGGGGGTCCAGCGACGACTTGGTTGGTCACGCAGGACTGGTTGTTGGCCGTGTTGGTGTCGGATATGTTGCTGGTCTGCCCGCAGTTGGTCACGGTCGCTCCGGGTTGTGCTGTGACGGTGGCGGGGATGGTGAAGGTGGCGGTGTAGCCGGGAGCAAGCGGCGCCAGATTGAAGCAGGAGGCGTTGCCGCTGGGGAGGCTGCACGACCATCCGGTTGCCGGGGTCGCCACCGGTGGGCCGGTGAAGGTCAGTCCGGCTGGCTTGGTGTCACCCACAGTCGTTCCCCCGAAGAAGAGTGGGAAGCCGGGGATGGGGTTGGGGAACTGGCTCAGGCCCACGCACGGTGCCGTGCCCGCGTTGGCCACGGTGAGGGTCACCGTGGCTGGCTGGGTGCTCATCAGCGGTGTCGGCGACATGGTCTTGGTGATCTGCAGGTCGCACCCCGGTGGGGGTGGCACCTGGGCGTGAGCCAGGGAGGCTCCGATGGTGGCTATCACCATGCTTGCGATCACGGACATGACTACCCCGAGGCCAATCTTTCCGCTCCGGCCCAACAGCCCGGGTTGACTCATCGGAAATTTCCTCCAAACCGTGGTCGAGCCCCATCTGGAAATGTCCTCGAAAGGGCTGCTCAGAACGGCGGCGTTCGGGATAAATCCGGTGGGGCTGTCAATGGCGGAACAAAGATCAGTGACCGGGATGGCTAGATGGCACTAGCGGTATCCGGGTCGGAAAATGGCGTGATGCTAAACGGGCTGTGCGAGTGCCGCAGGGCGCCCGTGGCTGGCGCGGTCTGCCGGCGAATGGCCTCCCGGTGGTCAAGCCCGGTGAGCCGCCTTCGTGGTGGCTCGGTGCTGCGTCGTGTGGCCAAACACCTGACGTGCGCTTCCGCGCAGCCGAGAATCGACCGTCTGAAGCAGCCCTGCATGGGCGAGGCCCCGACTTCAACGCGCCGTTTGTGCGCAGTTTGTACTGTATATCCTGCTCAAATCCGATGCATCAGCCATCCGGCCTAACTGCCCAACTACTTTCGTGCGGCGCACCGGCTGTCGGCGGTGCCGATGGCGCTAACGTTGTGGCCGCGGGGGCCGACCCGACAGGGGGTGAGCAACCACGGAGTCGGCCCGCCGAGTGGCCTCCCCGTGCCGATGTCTCCCGGCCTATCAGGCCCGTTCCCGCTGCGGGATCGATTATGCTATGGACCGGGTGGATGGCGAAGGGGGCGCGCATGGGTGGCGCCTCCGGGTGGCGGCGGGTGCTGGCGGTCGCGGTGGGTGTTGTGCTGGGCACAGCGCTGCTGGCGGGTTGTGGCTCAGGCGCTGCTGGGCAAGTCGTGCTGTACTTCGTTACCGGCACTCAGGGTGCGGACCGGTTCAGGGCCGCCGCAGCGGAGTGCAGCAGGGCCTCCGGCGGTCGGTACACAATCGAGCAGCAGACCCAGCCTAGTAGGAATATCAACGATATGCGGCCGCAGCTGGTGCGCCGGCTGGCCGCGCACGATCCCCGCCTGGACATCATGGAACTCGACGTGATCTGGACCGCGGAGTTCGCCCATGCGGGGTGGCTCTTGCCGTACCCGGCTGGGCAGGCGCGGCAGGTCGAGCAGGGGACCCTCAGGGTCCCGCTGGAGACCGGGACATATCAGGAGAAGCTGTACGCCGCGCCACTGTCCACCGACACACAGCTGCTCTGGTATCGCCAGGATCTGGTGCCCCACCCACCGGAGACCTGGGATGAGATGATCCAGATGGCGGAGGGCCTGGCGGCGAGCAGTTTGCCGCACTACATCGAGGTGCAGGGCGCGCGAGCAGAGGGTTTGACGGCGTGGTTCAACACGCTGCTCACCAGTGGCGGTGGTTCGATCATCTCGGGGAACGGCGATGTGCAGCTGGCCCGGGGCGATGCCACCCGGCGGGCTTTGGGTGTCATGGCGCGGGTCGCCACCTCCCGGGCCGCGGACCCGTCGCTGTCGGTGAGCAAGGAAGCCGACGGCCAGTTCGCGATGGAAGCGGGTAAAGCGGCGTTCGAGGTCAACTATCCTTTTGTCTACGCCACCATGCATGCCCCGGGAGGGGGCGGCACGTTTATCGACGAGCTGGGGCGGCCGACCAAGAAGGACACCGGGCGCCGCGTGCGGGACGTGTTCGGCTGGGCCCCCTATCCCTCGGTAGTGGCAGGCAAACCGGCGACCGTGACGATCAGTGGCATCAACCTGGGGGTGAGCGCCACCTCGCGGCATCCGGCCGAGGCGTTCGAGGCGGTGCAGTGCCTGCGCAACCGGGACAACCAGCTGCGCAACGCGGTGGACCTGGGAAGGCCGCCCGCGCTCCTTGCGCTCTACGATGACCCGGCATTGCAGGAAAGCTTTCCGGCCTGGCAGGCGATCCGGGATTCGTTGCACAGTGCCAGCGTGCGGCCGAGGATACCGGCCTACAAGAGCATCTCGATCGCGATCTCCGAGGTGCTCAACCCGCCAGCGAAAATCGATCCCGACACCGTGGTGGATCAACTGACCGACGAGATCGTCAAGGCCGCCACGTCGCAGGGATTGGTGCCATGATGATGACCGCGCAACCGGGTGCCCGCGCCGCCACGCCGGCGGCAGGGCGTCGGCGGGCGCCAATCTCCGCGCGAGCCCGGTTGGAGCGTCGGCTGGCGGCGCTGCTCTGCGCGCCAGCGGCGCTGGTGATCCTGGCGGTGACCGGTTACCCGATCGGCTACGCGGTCTACCTGTCACTGGAGCGCTTCGATCTGCGGTTTCCCGAGCAACGCGGCTTCGTGGGGCTGGCCAACTACGGCGCGGTGCTGAGTTCTGGCTACTGGTGGCAGGCGTTCACCGTCACCGTGGTCATCACGGTGATCTCGGTGGCGATCGAGTTCGTGATCGGGCTGGCGCTGGCGCTGGCGATGTACCGCACCTCGGTCGGCCGGGACCTGGTGCGCACCGTGGTGCTGATCCCGTACGGCATCGTGACGGTCGTCGCCTCCTACGGCTGGCAGTTCGCCTGGACGCCGGGCAAGGGTTACCTGGCCGCGCTGCTCGCTGAGGGTTCGGCACCGCTGACCGATCAGGTCGCGACCATTGCGGTGATCATCCTGGCGGAGGTGTGGAAGACGACGCCGTTCATGGCGCTGCTGCTGCTCGCCGGTCTCGCGCTGGTACCCGAGGATCTGCTCAAGGCTGCCGCGATGGACGGCGCCGGCCCATGGAAACGGCTGACCAAGGTAATCCTGCCGATGATGAAGCCCGCAATCCTGGTGGCGCTGCTGTTCCGCACCCTGGAGGCGTTCCGGGTGTTCGACATCATCTACGTCCTGACTCAGGGCTCCAACGGGACGGGGTCGGTGTCGATGCTCGGCTACGACAACCTGTTCATCGGGCTCAACCTGGGCATCGGCTCGGCTATCAGCGTCCTGATCTTCGTCGTCGTGGCGATGGTCGCGTTGGTGTTCATCAAGCTGTTTGGCGCGGCGGCGCCGGGCGCCGAGGCGAAGGAGAGGCGGTAGCGATGGGCGCCGGGTGGGGTCGTAAGGGTTGGTGGGTTGTTGCCGACATCGCCATCCTGATTTACGCGCTGGTGCCGGTGCTGTGGATCGTCAGCCTGTCGTTCAAGCCCCTCAACGCGATCAATGACGGCCGGTTCATCCCGGCCGAGTTCACCTGGTCGAACTACCAGCAGATCTTCCAGCTGGCGCCGTTCGTCAGCGCGTTACGCAACTCGATTGGCATCGCGCTCATCGCGACCGCGCTGTCGGTGGTGATCGGCACGCTAGCGGCCTACGCGATCGCGCGGCTGTCCTTCCCGGGCAAGAAGCTGCTGGTCGGCGTCGCGCTGCTGATCTCGATGTTCCCGCAGATCTCGCTCATCTCGCCGCTGTTCGACATCGAGCGCAAGATCGGCCTGTTCAACACCTGGCCAGGGCTGATCCTGCCCTACATCACCTTCTCGCTGCCGCTGGCGATCTATACTCTGTCGGCCTTCTTCCGGGAGATCCCCTGGGAACTGGAGAAGGCCGCCCAGATGGACGGCGCGACGCCGTTCCAAGTATTCCGCAGCGTGATCGTCCCGCTGGCCGCACCGGGGGTGTTCACCACCGCGATCCTGGTGTTCATCTTCTGCTGGAACGACTTCCTGTTCGCGATCTCGCTGACCTCCACCGGGGCGTCGCAGACCACCACGGTGGCGATCGCCCAGTTCCGCGGGGCCTCGGAGTTCACCGAGCCCACCGGGTCCATCTCGGCGGCCGCCGTGCTGCTGACCGTCCCGATCATCCTGTTCGTGCTGTTCTTCCAACGTCGGATCGTCGCCGGCCTGACCGCCGGCGCAGTCAAGGGGTAACGGTGGCCACGATCGACCTGGACAAGGTGACTAAGCGGTTCCCCGACGGCGCGCTCGCCGTGCAGGAGGTGGACCTCCAGATCGCCGACGGCGAGTTCATCATCCTCGTCGGGCCCTCCGGGTGCGGCAAGTCGACGACCCTGAACATGATCGCCGGCTTGGAGGACATCACGTCCGGCGAGCTGCGGATCGGGGGCGAGCGGGTCAACGAGCGGGCGCCCAAGGACCGCGACCTGGCAATGGTGTTTCAGTCCTACGCGCTCTATCCGCACATGACTGTTCGGGAGAACATCGCCTTCCCGCTCACCCTCGCCCGGGCCGGCCGCGCCATCATCGAAGCCCGCGTGAGTGACACCGCGAACCTGCTCGGCCTCACCGGTCTCCTGGACCGCAAGCCGGCCACGCTGTCCGGCGGACAGCGGCAGCGGGTAGCGATGGGGCGCGCGATCGTGCGCAAGCCCCAAGCGTTCCTGATGGACGAGCCACTGTCCAACTTGGACGCCAAGCTGCGGGTGCAGATGCAGGTTTCGGTGGCCCGGCTGCAGAAGCAGTTGGGCACCACAACTGTCTATGTGACGCACGACCAGACCGAAGCGATGCGGCTGGGGGATCGGGTGGTCGTGATGCGCGGCGGGGTGGTGCAGCAGGTCGGTGCGCCACAGTTTCTCTATGAGCACCCGGTGAACTTGTTCGTCGCAGGATTCATCGGCTCGCCGGCAATGAACTTCCTGCCCGCGCGCCTAGCGGACAACGCCCTGCATTGCGCATTGGGCGAGCTGCGGCTATCCGACCGGATGTGTCGCACGCTGGAAGCGGCGGACGCTCCCCGCGAATTCATCATGGGTGTACGGCCCGAGCACTTCGAGGACGCCGCGCTGGTGGAGCCCGGGGCCAGGGAGCACGGCGTGATATTTGCTGCTCAGGTCGAGGTGCTGGAATCAATGGGCTCGGATAAGTATGCCCACTTCTCGCTGGACGGCGAGCAGGCTAGTGCAGCCGAGCTTGATGAACTCGCTGCCGACGCAGGCACCGCCGATGTCCCCGGTCCTGGCTCCGGCCAGCTGGTCACCCGGCTGTCCGCCGCATCGGCTGCGACTGAGGGAGAAAGGATACAGGTCTGGTTCGACCCGGATCGAGTCCACGTCTTCGATCCCTCCGATGGTCGCAACCTCATCCCCAGCTCTGGCGCACCTCAGGTTAAGCAGTATCAATTGCTAGGACCCAGAGTGTCCGGTTGAGATGCCTCTCACGCCCGAGCGCGCCGACGCATCCTGGAGGGCCTTGCGGGCCGCCGATGCGCCTTCCTCGGTGAGCCGGTAGTAACGGCGCCGCGGCCGGGCCGCCGCCCGCGGATCTAGATCTTCCCACTCATCGATCAGCCAGCCGTGGTCCAGGAACCGCTGGAGGATCGGGTACGTGGTCCCCGGCAGCAGGCCGGTGCGTCCGGTGATCTCCAAACCGTAGAGGGCCGCGGTGGGGTCGTCATCCCAGACCTGCAGGAGGGCCTCGAGAACCATCCGGACGGTGGTCGTCATCCTGGGAGCCATACCTGAAGTCTAGTGAGGGCTTGCCCGTAGTCAATTGAGGCCGGGTGCGCGCTGCGGAAGCCCACTGTCCGAACAGGAGTGGTACTCAGCGGGCGAGCAGGTCGTCGCACAGCGCGATCAGCCGCTGCCGGAGGGGGGCGGCCCGCCGCGCAAATCTCTGCTGTGCCCGGGCGTACTCGGCTCGCCCGGTGGCGGTCTCGATCGGCACCGGCGGGTAGCCCAGCTCGGCGAGGTCATACGGGCTGGCGCGCATATCCAGCTCGCGGACCGCCACGGCCAGCTCGAAACAGTCCGCTACCAGCTCTGACGGGGTGGCTGGCGCAAGTTTGTAGGCCCACTTGTAGAGGTCCATCGTCGCATGCAGGCAGCCCGGCTGTGCCAGCTCGATCTGCGTGCCACGGGTGGGCTGCAGGGCGTTGCGCGGCCGGGCGGCAGGGGTGAAGAACCGGAACGCGTCGTGGTGGGTGCAGCGCACCGGCAGTGACTCCAGCACCGCGTCGCTGCCGGCCGGGCCCAGCCGCAGCGGCCAGGAGGCGTGCCGGATCTCGCCTGGCGGCTGCCGGTACACCATCGCCCATTCGTGCAGCCCGAAGCAGGCCAGCTGCGGTGTTCGGGCGGCGGTCGCCGTCAGCAGGTCCCGCACGAAGCCGGCGGTGCGCCGCAGCCGGTCGCCGGGCGGTCCTAACCGCACTCCTTCCGGGCTACGCAGATAGCCGGTGAGGCCGAGGTACTCGTCTGCACCGGCGAGCGCTACCCCGGGCCCAGGGTGCCAGCGCTCCAGCTGCGCCGGGCGGTGCGAGTAGTAGGTGAACAGGAAATCCAGCACGGGATGCGGCCGGGTGCGGTCCCGGTGCGGACCGGTGATCCGGCCGACCCGCGCGCGGTGTGCGGTGGCCCGGGCCCGCCACACCGGCTCGGGCCACACGGTCACAGCTGCCCTCACCCCATTACGGTAACAGGCGTTTTGTCTCCAGAACGCGTTAACCGGGCCCGGAATTACTGCATTCTGTCTCCAGAACGCGGCTGATGGGCGGGACGTGGGTGGCGTCGCGGACGGTGCCGACGTATTCCTCTACCAGGTCTTCTAGTGCGACTACTCCTGCGGTGCTCCCGTCCGGACCTGTGACGCGGGCGAGGTGGCTGCGTGAACGGCGCAGCAGCGCCACCGCCTCGTCGAGCTTGGCGGTGGACTGCACCTCGGGTAGCGGGCGCACGCGGCTCGAGGGCACCGGCGTGTCCGGCGGCTGGCCGAGCAGCTCCAGCACGTCCTTGACGTGCAGGTAGCCCACCAGCTGCTCGTCGGCGCCTAGTCGGCGGTCACACAGCGGGAAGCGGGAGAAACCGGTCTGCGCCACGGCGCGCTCGATGTCGCCCAGGGTGGGCGCGGCGGGAACCGTGGTCAGCCCGGATCTCGGGACCAGTACGTCGGCCACGGTCCGCTCCCTCGTCGACAACGTCTGGGTCAGCCTGCGCTGCTCCTGGCTGTCCAGCAGCCCCTCGCGGCTGGACTCGGCGATCAGGTTGGCCAGCTCGTCGGGGCTGTAGGCGTTCTCGAGCTCGTCGCGAGGCTGCACGCCGAACGCGCGCAGCACCAGCCGCGCGGCCCAGCTGAACAGCGCAATGACCGGCCGCGTCACCCGGGTGAAGGCAACCAGCGGCGGCACCATCCACAGCGCGGTGCGCTCCGGGCCGGCGATCGCGATGTTCTTGGGCACCATCTCGCCGAGCAGGATGTGCGCCACCGTGACGATGCCCAGCGCGACGACGAACGAGACGGTGTGCAGCACCGGGCCGGGCATCCCGAGCGGGTCGGCCAGCCATTCCAGCTGGGTGGCGACGGCGGGCTCGCCGAGCGAGCCCAGCCCCAGCGAGCAGATGGTGATCCCGAGCTGCGCCGCGGCCAGCATCAGCGGCAACTTCTCCCCGGCCCGGATTACCGTGCGCGCCCGGTGCACGCCGCGGTTGGCCATCGACTCCAGCCGGTCTCGCCGCGCGCTGATCAAGGCGAATTCGGCGCCGACAAAGAAGGCGTTCGCGGCCAGCAGCACCAGTGCGGCCAGCAGCGCAGCAGTACTCACTAGGTCACCTGCCGTGCTCGTGCGGTCCGGGTGATCCGGAGCTCTGCGATACGGTGGCGGTCCATCCGGGTCACGGTCAGCCGCCAACCGTCGAGATTGACCTCGTCGCCGACGTCGGGGATGCGGCCCAGCCGCTCCAGCATGAGCCCGGCCACCGTCTCGTAGTCGCCTTCGGGCATCACGCATCCGATGGCATCGGCCACCTCGTCGGCCCGCAGCAGCCCGGAGATGGCCCAGCTGTGCTCGCCCAGCGGCTGGACCTGGGAGACTTCCAGGCGGTCGTGCTCGTCGCGGACGTCGCCGACGATCTCCTCGACTAGGTCCTCGAGGGTGACGATGCCCGCGGTGCCGCCGTATTCGTCGACCACGATCGCGACCTGCAGGCCCTGGCCGCGCAGCCGGTCGAGCAGCGCGTCGCCGTCCAGTGAGCTCGGCACGGTGGGGACCGGGCTGGCCAGCGTGCCGGCCGGGGTTTCGGCGCGCTGGTCGGCCGGCACCGCGAATGCCTGCTTGACGTGCACCACGCCGCGCACGTCGTCGAGGTCGCTGCCGTAGACCGGGAAGCGGGAGAACCCGGTCCGCCGTGCGGCGTCCACCAGGGCAAGGACGGTCGCGTCCGCCCGGAGCGCCACCACCTGCACCCGGGGGGTCATCAGTTCCTCCGCGGTGCGCTCACCGAACCGCAGCGAGCGATCCAGCAGGGTCGCGGTTCCCTGGTCGAGCGTGCCCTGCTGGGCGCTGCTGCGGACCAGCGAGCCGAGTTCCTGCGGGGAGCGCGCGGACCGCAGCTCCTCGGTCGGCTCGATGCCGACCCGGCGCAAGATCGTGTTCGCCGAGCCGTTCAGCGCCGAGATCAGCCAGCGGAACGCGGTGGAGAACACGTTGAGCAGGCCGGCGACCTGACGTGCGGTCTGCAGCGGCCGGGCGATGGCCAGGTTCTGCGGGACGAGTTCGCCGAACACCATCGACACCCCGGTGGCTAGGGTCAGCGCGATCCCCAGCGACACCCCGCCCGCGGCGCCCGGGGGCACCCGGGCCCCCTCGATCCAGGGCTGGATCAGATCAGCGATGGCCGGCTCGGCCACGTACCCGGTGAGCAGGGTGGTGATCGTGATACCGACCTGCGCCCCGGACAGCTGAAACGACAGTGTGCTGTGCGCGTGTTTGACCAGCCGGGCACGGCGGTCCCCGGCCTGCCGCACGTTCGCGTCGACGGTGCTGCGTTCCAGCGCGGTGAGGGCGAACTCACCGGCGACGCAGAAGAAGGTTCCTGCGGTCAGCACGGCCACCGCGAGCAAGCCCAGGATGCTGAGCAGAATGCCCATTCATGCCGTCCCGGGGGGCGGCGGGTCGTGGGAGCCGGGCGCAGCGCCCGGCCCGGTACTACAGCCAGGCGTCGATGCGGATGGCACCGAGTTCGTCACTCCTCGCAAGCGTGGGGTTCTGCCCGATTCTACGGGTTTCCGGTGGGCTGTCGAACGTGCCGCAGGCAGGGGACCTCCATTCGGGCTAACGTGTCTGTTCGTGCGGATCGGCATCCTGGGTGGACCCGGAATCTCCCCCGGCGCGCTGTGGGACGGAGCTGTCCAGCGGCTGGGCAAGGAGCTGGCTCGGCGCGGCTGGGGCATGGTGCTCGGGGTACCCGGGTCGGCCGGATTCGACACCATCGGGTCCGAGGTGGACGTCGTGGAGGTGGTCGCGCGTGGCGCCGAGCCGGGCACGGGGACCGCTGATCTGCGGGCCGTGGAAGGGCGGGGTGCGCGGCTGGAGGTGGTTCGGCTGCTGTCCGACGCCGTCGTGGTGCTGCCCGGCGGGGTCGATGTGCTGGCCGATCTGCTCGCCCTGCTCGCCGAGCAGGCGCTGGGGCTCAGCGGCAAACCGTGTGGCGTACTGGACCCGGCCGGGCTGCTCGACGCGCTGGCCGAGCAGCTTGACGCGCTGGGCCTGGTTGGCTTCCCGGCTGCACCGCTGCTGCGGGCGGCTGATCCGGCCGCCCTGCTGGACCAGCTCGCCGCGTGGCGTCCCCACGGGGGAGGCGAGGTGCGTGATGCGGTCGCCTGGTTGCGCGTCAACGATTCCAGCCTGACTCTGCTGCCCGGGCCGGCCGGGCTGGGCCTGCCCGGCGGTCCGCGTGGGCCGGGGGAGCGCGGAGCGGTGGCCCTGTGCCGGTTGCTGGAGCAGCGCTGGTCGGTGCGGCTGCACCCGGAACGGCTGCGCCCGGCGGCCGCGCTGGTGGTGCCGGAACCCGACGGCGGGTGGCGGCGGGTGAGTTGCTACCGGGCCAACGGCGTGCAGCCGGTGGTGCCCGGCGGGGTGTCGCATCCGATGGGGGAGACCGCAGGCTGCGACCCCACGGCCGCTGCCCTCCAGGAACTGCTCCGTCGGGGCCGGCTGTGGTAGGAGTCACCAGCCGGTCGGCAGCGGGCGGCCCTCGGCGAACCCGGCCGCGGACTGGACCCCGATCACGGCGCGCTCGGACAGCTCTGGCAACGTCCTGGCACCGGCGTAGCTGCAGGCGCTGCGCACCCCGGCGCAGATGTGGTCGATGAGGTCCTCCACCCCGGGACGGCTCGGGTCCAGGTACATCCGGGCGGTCGAGATGCCCTCCTCGCACAGTGCCTTGCGGGCCCGGTCGAAGGTGTCGCCGTGGGTGGTGCGGGCGGCGATGGCGCGCTTGGAGGCCATCCCGTAAGACTCCTTGTAGAGCCGCCCAGCCTCGTCGCGCTGGAGGTCACCGGGTGACTCGTAGGTGCCCGCGAACCATGAGCCGATCATCACGTTCGCCGCCCCCGCGGCCAGCGCCAGCGCGACGTCCCGTGGGTGGCGCACCCCCCCGTCGGCCCAGACGTGACCACCGGCGGCGCGAGCCGCGGCGGCGCATTCGGCCACCGTGGAGAACTGCGGCCGGCCGACTCCGGTGAGCATCCGGGTGCTGCACATCGCACCCGGACCTACCCCGACCTTGACGATGTCGGCCCCGGCCTCGAGCAAGTCGCGGGTGCCCTGCGCGGAGACCACATTCCCGGCCACCACCGGCACGCTCGGCTCGCATGATCGGACCGCGCGCAGGGCGTCGAGCATCTTGGCCTGGTGGCCGTGTGCGGTGTCGACGACCAGCACGTCGGCCCCGGCTGCGAGCAGTGCCTCGGTCTTGGCCGTGACGTCACCGTTCACCCCGAGCGCCGCGGCCACCCGCAGCCGGCCGTGGGCGTCGCGCGCGGGGGAGTACAGCTCGGCACGCAACGCGCCGGTGGGGGTCAGCACCCCGACCAGCGCCCCGTCGGCGTCCACCGCCAGCGCCAGCTCCTGGCGGCGGTGGTGCAGCTGCTCGAAGATCTTGCGTGGTTCGGCGCCGGCGGGCACCACGACCAGCTCGGTCTGTGCTACATCGCCCAGCCGGGTGAAGCGGTCCACCGCGGTCAGCTCGGCCTCGGTCACCAGCCCCACCGGACGGCCCGCGCCGTCGAGCACCACCACAGCGCGGTGCGCCCGCTTCGGCAGCAGGTTGACCGCATCGGCGACGGCGTCCCGCGGGCCCAGTGTGAGTGCCGTGTCCAGCACCAGGTGCCGCGACTTCACCCACGCCACGGTCTCGGCGACCACCGCTGGGTCCACATCCTGGGGCAGCACCACCAGCCCGCCGCGGCGGGCCACCGTCTCGGCCATCCGGCGGCCCGCTACCGCGGTCATATTGGCCACCACAAGCGGGATCGTGGTGCCCGAGCCATCCACAGTGGACAGGTCCGCATCGAACCGGGACGCCACGTCGGAGCACAACGGCATCAAAAAGACATCGTCGTAAGTAAGCTCATAACCAGACCCACACCCATCCAAAAACCGCACCCCACCAACGTTACCCGCCATCCGGACCGCATTCAGCGGGCTGAGCGGGGTTACTGGCACCGAATAGCCCCGCCCAGCCCGCTGAATGCAGCGAGGAGCCGCTGATGCCAACTCGGGGGTTGTTTGTTGGGTTGGCCACCCTGGATCTTGTTCAGCGGGTGGGGTGGCTGCCCGGGGTTGACGAGAAGGTTGTTGCCCTGCGCAGCGATCTGGCCGCCGGGGGTCCCGCCGCAGTCGCCGCGGTGGCGTTCGGCGCGCTGGGCGGGCGCAGCGTGCTGGTCTCCGCACTGGGCCCCGGTCCGGTTGGCCGGCTGGCCGCGGGGGAGCTGGATCGCGTCGGGGTGCAGATCGTGGACGCCTGGGCAGCCGGTGCAGATCTCAGCATCTCGGCGATCGCTGTGCTCGATGCGACGGGAGAGCGGTCGGTGGTGTCCCGCAACGCCGCGGACGTGGTCGCCGCGGTGCCCGCCGACCTGCCGGTCCTGACCCGGGACACGGATGTGGTGCTGATCGACGGGCATCATCCCGATCTGGCCGTGGCCGCCGCGCGGGCTGCCCGAGCCGCCGGGGTTCCGGTGGTGCTGGACTGCGGCAGCGCCAAGCCGGTGTACGCCGGGCTCGTGCCGCTGGCCGATGCCGCGGTGTGCTCGGCCGGCTTCACGGTGGGCGGGCTCGGTGGATTCGACGCGATCGCCGCGGCACTGCTGGCCGGCGGAGCCCGGCTGGTGGCGATGACCGCCGGGGCTGCGCCGGTGCGCTGGCGGACCCGCGACGCCACCGGCGCCGTCGAGGTCCCGCCGGTCGCCGTCTGCGACACCCTGGGCGCCGGGGACGTGCTGCACGGAGCGGTCGCCTTCGCCCGGGCCCGCGGGGTGGCCGATCCGCAGCGCTGCCTGCGCTTCGGCGTCGCGGTGGCCTCGCTGCGGGTGCAGCACATCGGTCCGCGGGCCTGGCTGGACGATCAGCGGCTGGGAGTTCTGGCGGCAGGGCTGGGCCAGCCCGCTTCGGGCTAGCCGGCCGCGTCGCCGCGCAGCCTGCGGGCGAGTGGCTCCCGCCCTACCGGCTGCACGAGCGGCGGGGCCGGCGGGGCCGGCGGGGCCGGCTGGATCACCGGCTGGCCCGCCGTGAGCGTGATGAGCTGCCCGTGGTGGCTCAGCTCCAGCTCTGCACCGTCGAGCAGCTGGTACTCCGCTTGCCCCGGGGTGATCTGCACCCGCAGCCGCTGCCCGCGCCAGCGCAGCCGGAAGGTGATCCTGGTCAGCGCATCGGGCAGCCGTGGTGC
The DNA here is from genome assembly GCA_050699815.1 of Pseudonocardiaceae bacterium. Lineage (GTDB taxonomy): Bacteria > Actinomycetota > Actinomycetes > Mycobacteriales > Pseudonocardiaceae. The sequence goes on from JBOHFT010000002.1 coordinate 65,241, forward strand.
GAAAGCCAGGCCGCCGTCGTCGAGGTGGCGCAGCCCGCCGAAGCCGGCCACCACCGCCGACCAGGCACCGGCCAGCGCCGCGAGGTGCAGGCCGTGGTCGGCGTTGTTCGCCAGATCGGCCAGATCCACCAGCGCGGTCTCGCAGAGGTAGTCATAGGCCAGGTCAAGGTGCCCGGTCTCGGCCGCCAGCACCGCCTGGGTGGCCGCCGACAGCGACGAGTCGCGGACCGTGATCCGCTCGTAGTAGGCGAAGTTCCGGGCCTTCTGCTCAGCGGTGAACGCCTCTGGGCACAGGTGCATGGCCAGCACCAGGTCGGCCTGCTTCACCACCTGCTTGCGGTACAGGTCGAAGTAGGGAAAGTGCAGCAGCAGCGGGTACTGATCGGCTGGCGTGTCGGCGAAGTCCCACACCGCGTGCTCGGTGAAGCCCTCCGCCTGCGGGTGCACGCCGAGTTTCTCGTCGTAGGGCACGACCATCCCGGCCGCCGCGTCGCGCCAGGACGCGGTCTCCTCAGCGTCGACACCGAACGCCGCTGCGTGCTCCAGGTGCCGCTCGACGGCCGCCGCTGCGGCCCGCAGGTTCCGCTGGGCCATCAGGTTGGTGTAGACGTTGTTGTCGGCTATCGCGCTGTACTCGTCCGGCCCGGTCACGCCGTCGATGCGGAAGTGGCCGGCCATGTCGTGGTGGCCCAGCGAGCGCCACAGCCGCGCCGTCTGCACCAGCAGTTCCAGCGCGACATCGCGCTCGAAGTCAGCGTCACCGGTCGCGGTCACATGGCGGATCGCCGCGTCCGCGATGTCGGCATTGACGTGGAAGGCCGCGGTACCGGCCGGCCAGTACCCCGAGCATTCCTGGCCGCGGATGGTACGCCACGGAAACGCCGCGCCGGCCAGGCCGAGCTGCCCAGCACGCTCGATGGCCAGGGGCAGGGTCTGCTGCCGCCAGCGCAGCACGTCGGCAGCCGCGTCGGGCACGGTGTGGCTGAGCACCGGCAGCACGAAGGTCTCGGTGTCCCAGAAGGTATGGCCGTCATACCCCGGGCCGGTCAGGCCCTTGGCCGCGAGCCCCCGCCGCTCGGCGCGGGCGCCGGCCTGCATCACGTGGAACAACGCGAACCGGACCGCTTGCTGGAGTTGCGCGTTGCCGTCGACCTCCACGTCGGCGGCAGCCCAGAAGTCATCGAGGTAGCGGCGCTGCTCGGTGGTCAGCCCGTTCCAGCCGGTGTACCGCGCCGCCGCCAGCGCGGCCCGGACCTGATCATTGAGCGCCGGAAACGACCGCTGCGAGGACCAGCCGTAGGCCAGGTACTTCACGACCCGCAGCCGCTGACCAGGCTCCAGCCGGCAGATCACGGTAGTCCGGGCGACGTCCCCGGTCGCCGACGAATGGAACTCCGTGCGCGAGGGACCGATCACCTCGTGATCCATCGCCGCGGCCATCCGCAGCCCGGAGTGGCGGGTGCGGTGCATCAGCGTGGCACTGGTGTCGTTGAACCGGTGCTGCTCGGCGACCAGCGGCTCGGAGAGCACCGCAGCCACCCGCGGGTCGTCGGTGGTGGGGGGCAGCTGCTCGTTGGCGAACAGCTCGGACTGCAGGACCACCAGTACCGGAAGGTCCACCGGCTCGACCTCGTAGTTGATCGCGACCACAGCTCGCTGGGCCAGCGACACCAGCCGCTGCGAGCGCACCCACACCGCCTTACCGGCGGGGGAGACCCACTCCATGCGGCGGATGAGCGTGCCGGCCCGCATGTCAAGCACCCGTTCGTGGGAGCGCAGCTCGCCGTAGCGCACGTCCAGCGGCTCGTCATCGACCAGCAGCCGGATCAGCTTGCCGTTGGTCACGTTGATGATCGTCTGGCCGGACTCCGGGTAGCCGTAGCCGCCCTCGGCGTAGGGCAGCGGCCGCAGCTCGTAGAAGGAGTTGAGGTAGCTGCCGGGCAGCGCGTGCGGGTCGCCCTCATCGAGGTTGCCGCGCAGCCCGATGTGCCCGTTGGCCAGCGCGAAGACCGACTCCGTCTGGCCCATCGCGGCGAGGTCCAGCCCGCATTCCCGCACCGCCCACGGCTCGACGGCGAAGCGCTGCTGCTCGATCACGACCGGTCCAGCAGCAAGGCGTGTGCAGGATAGGGCATTCCGAGCGTGTCGAACATGCGTTGTCACCATCCGTGTGTCTGGCTCAGGTCAACCGATCAGGCGGGTTTGATGTTGGCGTTGAGGTGGAAGACGTTGTCCGGATCGTACTTGGCCTTGATCCGGGCCAACCGCTGGTACTTGGTTGGGCCGTAGGACGCCCGCACCCGGTCCTCGTCGTCGTCGGTCATCGAGTTCACGTAGCCACCCGAGTCTCTGGCGAAGGGCCGCAGCGCCTCCCACATCGACCGGACCCAGGCCCGGTCGATGGTCAGCAGCTCAGGGGTGTAGCTGATGCCGGCGATGTTGATGACGTAGCGCGGTGCCCGCTGACCGCCGAAGGCCGTGTCGTCATCGCCGATTGCCGAATACGCTCCGTCGAGGCGGAACACCAGGCAGTAGCTCATCGGTGAGCTCTTGTGGGGCATGCGTTCAACCATTGTCGCGATCACGTCGTCGGTGAGCTCGTCGAGGTAGATCACCTCTTGGTAGCCCAGGAGGCCCCACGGAGCGGTCTCGTCGAGGGTGCGCTGTAACGCGACATAGGGGATCGGGGTGACGAGCTCGAACAGCGGCGGCAGCGTCTGGCGGATCGGCGCGACGAGCCGCGCATGGTCCTCCGCGGAGGAGAACCCCACCACCATCAACAGGTAGCCGGGGATGAAGTGGTACTGCGGGGGTACGAACGGCGCCGGCGGGGCGTTGAGCCCGATCACGAGATGGGCGCCGGCCTCGTCGGGCAGGGTCGGCACGACGTCCCGGGCCAGGCGCAGCACCTGCTCGCCATCGTCTAGTCCCCAGAAGAACAGGCCGAGGTGCACTTCTGGTCCCACTGGCTGTAGCTGGTACTCGAACGTCGTGACGACACCGAAGTTGCCGCCCCCGCCGCGGACGGCCCAGAACAGGTCCGGGTGCTCGTCAGCCGATGCGTGCACGTAGCGGCCGTCGGCGAGCACGACGTCGGCCGACACCAGATTGTCGATGCTCAGCCCCGCCTTGTGGGTCAGCCATCCCATGCCGCCGCCCAGGGTCAGGCCACCGACGCCGGTGTGGCTGATCACCCCGGCGGGCACTGCCAGGCCATGCGTCTGGGTTGCCACATCCAGCTCTGCGACGGTGGCACCACCTCCGACCTGGGCCAGGCCAGCGGCAGCACAGATCGAGACCCGGCGCATCGCACTGAGATCGATCATCAATCCGCCGTCACAGACGCCGGCCCCGGAGAACGCATGCCCACCGCCGCGCACCGAGACCTCCAGCCCCTGCTCCCGGGCAAAGGTGAGTGTCGCCGCGATGTCGGCCGGCGACACGCAGCGAGCGACTGCTGCCGGGCGGCGGTCGACGTCGTTGTTCCACTGGATGCGCGCGGTATCGTAGTCGGCATCGTCCGGCGTGATCACTTTCCCCGCCAGCACCGTGCGGAGTGCCTCCAGGTCATGCGTCGAGATGTGCATCGTCAAAACAGCTCCCTGGCCGCAGGTGCGCACCCGGCAAAGCGCCCGGTACACCATATGTACAACGTCCGTCGCCGTGCCGTGACCGGAGCGCGTCAGGCATCACATCCTCCTGGGGAAATGTAGCCCCCGTGGTAAGCGGGGGCAAGAACACCTCATCGGTGGCATGTCGATTCCGTAATACATACCCTGCCCATCGGCGCCGCCACGGGCAATCAGTAACCGCACGTAAGTCTTCCAGGCGGGCTACGTAGCGGTAGGGTTGCTTATCGAATACGTAGCCGGCGCCGACCTGGACGTAGGTACCAGGCACCGGTACCTAACTTACGGCGCACGTTCGGCCGAGCTTGCGTGGCAAGTTCAGTATAGGGCACTCTGTTCGTCCGAATACTCTGCGTTCGTTCGAATACTCTGCGTGAAGTAGATTGCGCCACTACTGACGGGTCGGCTACCGGTCGTTGGGCAGGGCGCCGGCCTCGCGGAGCAGATCGAGCACGGGCGGCGCCTCGGCGAAGGCGTGCGCGAAGTCGGCCGGGGTGGCGATCTGGTGCGCGTTCGCCGCGATATAAGAGCGCAGAGCGGTGTCGAAGCGGTCAGTGCCGACCTGGCGCCGGGCCTGCAGGAGCACCGCGGCGCCCTGGTCGTAGACCACCTCGGTGTAGCGCGTGGAACCGCCGTTGTCCGCCCAGTAGGTCATCGGCCGTCCCATCAGACCGGCGGCGCGCCGGGAGATGTCGCTGTCCTGGTCGTCGTTGCCGTCGCCGAGGGTGATGCTCTCACCGAAGGTGGCCAGTGACTCGTCAAGCCACGGGTACTCAGCCTGGTTGTTGCCGACCAGTGAGTAAAACCACTGATGGGACACCTCGTGCGCGACCAAGGCCCGCAGCTGGCTTTGCGTGACATCGCCCAACTGCAACGCTGCCGGGAATTCGGAGCCGTCGCTCTGGCCAGGAGTGATCGTGACCCAGAACTCGGAGTAGGGAAACGGTCCGAACACCTCGGTGAGCGAGGTGATCGCCGCATCGATCTCCTCGGCCCAGTCCTGCGGATCGACTTCGGTGCCGGCCTGGGGGGTGGCCAGATGCAGGCGCACGCCGCCGACATCACGGTCCAGGACCTCGTAACGGCCGACCGCGACGGTGACGTCTCGGACGGCCGGGGCGGTGAACCGATGGGTGGTCGGGCCGGCCGCGTTGCCGGCGGTGTCGCCGGCCGCCACCCCGGTGCCCAGCACCCGGTAGCCGGTGGGCGCGGTCACCGAGAGGGCGGAGAGCACGAAGTCCTCGCTGGCGGCGGTCTCGCCGTTGATCGGCACCGCCGGGTCGCGGGCCCACCCGCTGCCGCGGATCCAGGCCAGCAGCGGGAACCCGGAGCCGAACCAGGCCGTCTGCGTGCCGGGGGAGTAGCCGACCCGCTCGTCAGCGTCCGCGCCGAGGACCAACCGGAACCCGAGCTCGGCCCGCACCGGCTCGCCCGGGTCCAGGCATCGGGCCAGCGGCACCTCGATGAGGGTGCCCGGCGCGCCGGGTGGGGCGCCGGCCGGAATCACTTCGCTGGTGACCGGGCGGCCGTCCACGCTGGTGTCCGTGACGGTGAGCGAGGAGCCGGCCTCCGACATGGTCGGGTTGTTCGGCCAGGCCCGGAACACCAGCTCACACACTCGCAGGTCCGGGGTGAACACCACCGACTCCCGGCCGGTCGCCGAGCGCAGGTCCGGCGCCACGTCGAAGGACAGCTCGACCACTGGCCGCTGCAGCCACAGCCCAGCGTCATAGCGGGCGGGATCCGCCAACGGCGCGGCGCCGGAGCACGACGCGAGCAGCACCCCGGCGGCCGCCGCGATCGAGGCCAGCGACAGCCGTCGCGGCACCCGGCGGCCCAGCTCAGGGCGCCATGAGAGCGTCGATGAGGTCGTCGCCGAGGTCTTGGGTTGACCCGCCATAGTTCAGGTTCGCCTCTCGGTACCACTCCGGAGGAGCTTCGGGATGTGGACCGCACAGCCCCACCTTGCCCTGGCCGTAGGGCGCAACGAGCGCCGCGATCGCTCCGTTGGTGTACCGCGCCAGCACGGAGATCCCGGTCGAGGTGCGCCGGGGAACCAGGTAGCCGCCGTCCTGGAAGTACATCGCGCGCCTCGTGCCGCGCCAGATCACCGGGATCACGGCAGGGTCCGCGGTGGTCACCGACGCCCCGGGAGACGAGTAGTACTCATCGACCCGGCCGCGGAACAGCGTGAAAAACCCCGGTTCGGCCAGAAAGCCGCCCATGCAGATGCCCAGGTACCGCCCGCCCTGGCGGACGAAGTGCTTGATCGCGGGCTTGTCGCGCTTCTGCCGCCGGTAGGCGGCGGCGTCATCGCCGTCAGCGCCCGGCTGGGCATACAGCCGCACCTCGGGGCGGGCCAGCGCCTCCGGCACGGACATCGTCCCGTTCGGCCCGGCCGTGATCACGTCGAAGTTCCAGCCCGCCGCCGACGCCAGCATCGCCGCTATTGCGCCGGTGTCATCCCCGTCTGCTGGCCCGGTGGAGTCGTCGCTGTAGACCACCGCAACCGGGCGCGGCCGGCGGGCACCAGTGCCCGGGATGTTGGCCTCACGAGTCACGGGCACGCTCCTTGTCGTGGCGGGCTCCGGGCCAGCGCGCCGATGGGTGCCGCGTACCCGAGCCCACAACAGCCGAACGTTAGCGACAGTACGGCGTTCAGCACCGACGGCGGCGCCTGCCGCGGATATGGGCAAACCTGACATTTCCCCAGCGGGCAGCAGATGAACAGCTCGCCGCAGTGCGCTCACCGGCCACCACCGCCACACTCCGGGCACACCTGCTCCGGATCCGGCGGGCTCCCCCTCAGCGCGAGACCACCGGTGACCAGCGTTCCCGGTGGCGGCCCCACCACCTTGAGCGTGGGCCGTGGGATGAAGCTGGCCCCGCAGCGCGCCAGCACCGTGCCGTCGTCGCGCATCCGCCCACAGTGGGTGTCGTGATCGCCCAGCGAGCGCAGATACCACGTCAGGCTTTTGTCAGTAGATGTGATGGTTTCGCCCATGATCGGCAACCGTCACCGATCTGCGTATGCGGTGTTCCCAGGTCTAGGATACCACCCCCAGATGGGTTACACCGGCAATCCCGCCCGGTAGGCCATCCCGCGCAGTTCCCGGCCCACCGCGCCGCGCGGTGACCGGAGCAGCAGCTCGCCGAGCACCTCACGGGCGAACGGGTTCCGCTGCACACGGTGCGGGTGAATCTGCTCGGCACGGTGAAAGGCGATCACGGCGTCGTCGTGGCGTCCCTTCACCCGGGCCAGCGCCCGGCCGTAGTCACGCCAGTAGGCCGACCGGCGCTCCCGGTAGGGGTGCACGTCCGGGTTCAGGCTCTCCGCGAGCACCGTGACCAACTCGTGGTCTCCGATCTCCAGTAGTGCTTCCATCCGCCACAGGCCTACGTTGGTGGGACCGAACCCCAGCCCGTACGCGGTGCCCTCCCCGGTACGCGCGGCCAGCTCCGCTGCGTACTCCAAGGCCGCCTCCGCGTCGGCCCACTGGGAAGCGGCTGCTGCGGCTCGTGACTGTGACAGCGCCAGCGCGCCCGCGAGCTGCATTGACTCCGGGGTATCAGTGGGCACGTCGACGGCCGTGAGCTCGACCTTGGCCAGCTCGAACGCTCCCGAATCCAGCAGCACCTTGTTGGCCCGGGACGCGACGAGACCCAGGGCGGCCGGAGTGTCCCGCCGCTCGGCGAGCTGGTAGGCCAGCGTGACGTCGTTGTCCCGGCGCAGGTCCACCGAAGCACCCGCGATACGCAGCCAGTGGCTGACAGTTTCCGCATGCAGCATCACCGCTAGGTCGAGCAGCTCGGCGACGTCGCGACTGCGTGTCGAGCCACATCTCGCATCTGGAGACCGGCCGCAACCTGCCCGGCGCGGCCGAGTGCGAGAAACTGCTGGTCTTTTATGGCCTCGGCGACCGCTGGCCGTTCTTCCGTGAGCTGCTCAAGGCGGCCAAGAAGGGCCGTGACTGGTGGAAGGCGCCCGCGTTCTCCGGTATCGGCCACCCGCAGGGCCAGGTCGACGTCATGCCCACGACATGGGCGCGGCAGATTCCGAGACGGGCAGCCCCCGCCCGAACAAGAAGGGAGCGGTGCTCGTATTCGGCGAGAGCGTGAACGACTCGCAGAGCATCGTGCACCTGCTGATCGCTGCTAACGCTTCGCTCGCCGGTCGGGTCCGGTCCCTTCGACGGCCAACGTCACTGACTCGCGATGCGAAGCTGAGATGCTGGCCGCTGGTCAGGCAGGACGGTGACGTGAGGTCGCCTCCATGCAGAAACCCCGGCGATGTGCCGCGTGGCAGGGATCGTTCCGGGGTCTTCGAGGTTAAGGATACCTCGCGTGAACAGGATGTCCAACCCTGCACCCTCGCGGGAACTCGTCGAGAGCTGGCTGACGCCGGAACGGCTGGCCCGTTACGTGGCTGTATCCAGCGACGACACCGCCGCAGTCGAGTTCTACGAGTGGAATATTGTCGTCTCTGGGGCGTTCTACGAGGTTCTGGGCATGGTCGAGGTGCTGCTGCGCACCGGTAGGCCAGGGCTGACGCCCGCGACGGTGACGCCGACCGGTACGGAGCGACATCGGCTGACTGCGGGAACCGGCCTGGCCGCACTCGGTCTGGACGCGTTGGCCTCCACCGCCCATGGTCCTGAGGTGATCGTGCTCGCGCTGGCTGCCGCGGGGTCGGCGGGCATCGGGTTGGCCCTGCCGGTGCAGCGGCCAGATCTGCAACCGTCCGACCCAGGCTCGTCAACGATCGCCGGTTGGCTCATGCGCGCTCCGTCTCGGTTGAGTGATGGTCCGGTGCAGGATGTCTGGGGTGCGGTCCAGTGCGCAGTCGCCGCAGCGACCGCCGTCGGGGATCCGGTAGTACAGGCAGCAGCTGCGCCGGCGGAAGTCGTCGAGCGTGCCGGAGGCGCCGAGGTCGGCGGTGGTTGCCAGCGGGGCGGCATCGAGCAGCCGCAGCACCACAGCGATGGTCGCCGGGTTGTCAACGGCGCCGCGCTGCAGCACCCGCAGGGTGCCGATCAGCGCGGATGTGACGTTGCCCCACAGCAGCCCGCGGGCGATGGGCTGCTCGGCTCTCAGCTGCTCGGCCAGCGGCTGGAGCACGTTTCGGATCACGATGCGCTCGATCAGCGCGGCCACGTCGTCGGCGTCCTCGGTGGCGATCCAGCCGCCGGGGTGCGGCACACACGGCTCGACCCCGCCGTCGGCGCGGAGCTGCCACTGCAGGGGGGTGGGCAGGTCTGGCACGATCCCGGCGGTCGCGAGACACCCCAGTACCGGTGACCACAGCCGCGCCGCCATGCCCTGGAACAGGATGGATGCGGCGACCCGGCGGTCCTGGGTGCCGAGCCGGCCTGCGGCGGAGCTGATCCGCTCGGCGACCGGCAGTGCCGCGTTGTCCGGCTGCTCCAGGTGCACGGCGAAGAACGGCCCGAATCGGGCCAGCGCGACGAGCGCCGGCGTCACGTCAGCCGGATCGGCCCGGCGCAGCGGCCCCGGTGCGACGGTGCGGGCCCAGCCGGCCAAGCCGGCCAAGCCGTCGACCTGGCCAGTGCGGCCGTCGGCGTGGACGTCGAAGTCGGTGCCGGTCGCGCGTGCTTCGATGTCGGTGGGGCCGGTGGTGGTCACCTCCCAGCCGAGCCGGGCCAGCACCCGCGCACCGGCCGCGGACGGGGCAGTGATCCGCGCGGTGCCGATCGGGGTCACGCGCAACGGGAAGCCCACGGTCTCGGTAACCTGAGCGCGGCGGAGTTCTGCGGGGACACCCTGCGTACCGTGTCCGGCATGGTTGACGTCTTCGTGAGCCACTCCTCGGCGGATCAGGTTCTGGCCGACGCCATTGTCCACGAACTGGAGACGGCCGGGATCGACTGCTGGATCGCACCTCGGGACATCCTGGCCGGGGTCAACTACGGCGAGGCGATCGTCGCTGCCATCCAGGACGTCGAGGTGATGGTGGTCGTCGTCTCCGACGATGCCAACCGGTCCGGTCATGTGCCGCGAGAGGTCGAGCGAGCAGCGGCTCACAACGTCAGCCTCGTACCGTTTCGTATCGCGGACATCGAGCCGGGCCCCTCGCTCGAGTACTTCCTGAGCTGCCAACACTGGCTCCATGCCCTCCCGCCACCGATCGAGGCCCATGTCACGCGGCTGGTGGATGCGGTGACGGCCTTGCTGGCGCTGCGGCGCCGACCGGCGACGCTGAAACCGGAACCTGCCACGCCCGGGCTCAGGGGCGACGACCGGCCAGGACGCCCGACGGCCACGAGAAGCCCGGCCCGAGTCCCCGCACCTGTTGCCGTCTTCACGGGAAGAACCGCCGAGCGCGCCGAGATCCGCCGACAGTTGGCGGCGTTCCCCATCGTGACACTTGTCGGGCCGCCGGGGGCAGGCAAGACCGAGCTCGCGCGGGTCGTGGCCACAGATCTGGACGCGAGCACCGTGGCCTACGTGGACCTGTCCGCGCTCAGCGTCAGGAGTTCGCTGGCCACGACGGTTGCGGCGGCTGTCGGACTCGACCCGGCGGCCACGTGGGACGAGACGGTCCATGCGCTCGGTGACACGGATGCGGTGCTCGTCCTGGACAACGCGGAGACGGCGCTTGCCGTCGATGCGGATGACTTTCGACGATCGCTGCGCGACCTCGTCGACCGATGCCGCTGCTGTCGCATCCTCGCCACGTCTCGTGAACGCCTGGGGGTGACCGGTGCGGAGTCGATCGTCCGTGTCGGCCCGCTCACGCCACGGGAAGCGGAGGATCTGCTGAACAAGCTCCTCAGCAGCCACGCCGCTTCGCTGACCACCGAGGATCGCGATGCGTTGGCTCAGGTGCACGCTGTTGCAGACGGTCTCCCGCTCGCCTTGGTCTTCAGCGCGGCGTGGCTCAGCGAGGTCCCGGTCACCACTTTCCTCCAGGAATGGCAACGGTCGCGCACCGCCCTGCTCAGTCTTCCGGGCCGGGGGGGGGGCGTCGATTTCCCGGACCGGGCTTCGAG
>JBOHFT010000003.1:0-67709 GCA_050699815.1 Pseudonocardiaceae bacterium
CGGGACCCGTATGTTGGTCGCTGTCTCCGGCGGTCAGCGTCATTGCTGGTGCTCCTTGTGGCGTCAGGGGCGCGGCGGCCGCCCCACCGCAGCGAGGTGCCACCGTGCGCACGCCCATGGCAGTAGCGCAGGTGACGGTCGTGGCATTAATAAACCGTAGATTATCTGCCCGGCATCCGTCACGACACGCCGTGTCGCCCGTCTCACGTGTCGAAACGCGCGGGGGAGGGCTGATCTGACTGGGGCGCGCGACCCGTGTCACCATGTGCTGGCGGGCCTGGTCCGCTCATCCGTCCCCGCGGGCCTCGCCCGTTCATCCGCCGTAGTGTAAAGGCAGCACCTCGGATTTTGGTTCCGATGGTCCAGGTTCGAATCCTGGCGGCGGAGCAGCAGGTCAGGGGCGGTGCAAGGATCACCGCTCCGACCTCGGCAGCCGCAGTTGGCGGCGGCACCGCCCGCGGAGCCGGTCACCCCGTAGGATCCGCGCTGCCGGGGGTCGACTACACCAGAATGGGAAAGGGGTAGGCCGATGCTCCCAGGCGGGAGCCTCACGGTGGCGATCGTGCTGGCGGCCGGCGAGGGCACCCGGATGCACTCGGCGATCCCCAAGGTGCTGCACCCGGTGGCCGGCCGCCCCCTGGTGGAGCACGCGGTGCGGGCGGCCGCTGAGCTGGTTCCCGAGCACCTGGTGGTGGTCGTCGGCCACGGCCGCGACGCGGTGGACGCTCACCTGCGCAGGGTCGAAGCCGTGCTGGGCCGCGAGGTGCGCGCCGCGGTGCAGGCCCAGCAGCACGGCACCGGTCACGCGGTCTGCGCTGCGCTGGACGTCCTGCCGGCCGGGTTGTCCGGGACAGTGCTGGTCAGCTACGGCGACGTGCCGCTGCTGGACACTCCCACGCTGTCCGGGCTGATCGCTGAGCATCACCGCGCCGGACATGCCGCGACCGTGCTGTCCGCGGTGGTCACCGACCCCACGGGCTACGGGCGGGTGCTGCGCGACCCCTCTGGTGCGGTCACCGGCATCGTCGAGCACCGTGACGCCACCCTGGCGCAGCGCGCCATCACCGAGATCAACTCTGGGGTGTATGCCTTCGACGCCACCGCGCTGCGCGACGCGCTGGGCCGGCTGAGTATTTTCCGCAGCCGCCGCACCTCTCACAGTCATGACGAGCTCTACCTCACTGATGCGCTGGGTCTGGTCCGGGCTGGTGGGTTGCCGGTCGGCGCCGTTGCCTGTGCGGACCCGTGGCTGGTGGCCGGGGTGAACGACCGTGTACAGCTGGCTGCGGTGGGTGCGCAGCTGAACCGGCGACTGCTCCAGCGCTGGATGCTCGCCGGGGTCACCGTCATCGACCCCGCCTCGGTGTGGCTGGACATCGACGTGCAACTCGCCCCCGACGTCGTGCTGCATCCCGGGGTGCAGCTGCAGGCGGGCACCGTGATCGGCCCAGGCGCGGCGATCGGGCCGGACTCGACGCTGTCGGGCTGCACCATCGGCGCGGGCGCCACCGTGGTGCGCACCCATGCCGTCGGCGCGGTAGTGGCCGACGGGGCGCAGATCGGCCCGTTCGCCTACCTGCGGCCGGGCAGCCAGATCGGCCAGGGGGCCAAGGTCGGCACCTTCGTGGAGACCAAGAACGCGCAGTTGGGGCCGGGGGCGAAAGTGCCGCACCTGAGCTACGTCGGGGATGCGACGATCGGCGAGGGCAGCAACATCGGCGCAGCCACGGTGTTCGCCAACTACGACGGGGTGGCCAAACACCGCACTGTCGTGGGCGCCCACGCCCGGACCGGTGCGGACAACATGTTCGTCGCTCCGGTGACCATCGGCGACGGCGCGTACACCGCGGCCGGCTCGGTGATCACCGAGGATGTGCCGCCGGGGGCGCTGGCAGTGGCCCGCAGCCGCCAGCGCAACGTCGAGGGCTGGGTGAACCTGCGGCGCCCGGGAACCCCGGCGGCGCAAGCAGCCCAGCAGGCGGCACAGCCACCCGACCGGATCGACGGTGACCAGACGCGGCAGGAGCGAGCATGAGCCTTTCCACGATGTCTGCCATCCCGAAGAAGAGCCTGATGCTCTTCTCCGGGCGCTACCACCCCGAGCTGGCCGAGGAGGTGGCCAAGCACCTCGACGTCACCGTCACCCCGCAGTCGGCCTACTCCTTCGCCAACGGTGAGATCTTTGTCCGGTTCGAGGAGTCGGTCCGCGGCTGCGACGCCTTCCTCGTGCAAGCCCACGCCGCCCCGATCAACGATGCGATCATGGAGCAGCTGATCATGGTGGACGCGCTCAAGCGTGCGTCGGCCAAGCGGATCACCGTGGTGATGCCGTTCTGGGGTTACAGCCGCCAGGACAAGAAGCACCGCGGGCGCGAGCCCATCTCGGCCCGGCTGATCGCCGACCTGTTCAAGGTCGCCGGCGCGAACCGGATCATGACGGTGGACCTGCACACGTCGCAGATCCAGGGTTTCTTCGACGGCCCGGTAGACCATCTGTTCGCGCTGCCGGTGCTCGCCAACCACATCAAGAACACCTATGCCGGGCGGGAGCTGGCGGTGGTGTCACCGGACTCCGGCCGGGTGCGGCTGGCCGAGCGGTGGGCTGAGACCCTCGGCGGCACACCGCTGGCGTTCATCCACAAGACCCGCGATCCCCGCAAGCCCAACACCGCGGTCGCCAACCGGGTGGTCGGTGACATCGAAGGGCGGCTCTGCGTGGTGATCGACGACATGATCGACACCGGTGGCACGGTAGCCGGCACCGTGCGGGCGCTGCTCGAGGGCGGCGCCACCGACGTGGTCGTCGCCGCCACCCACGGGGTGCTGTCGGACTCGGCCACCCAGCGGCTGTCCATCTGCGGCGCCCGCGAGATCATCTTCACCAACACACTGCCCATCCCGGACGCCAAACGCTTCGCGGGGATGACGGTGCTGTCCATCGCGCCGCTGCTGGCCAGGGCCATCCATGAGGTCTTCGAGGACGGCTCAGTGACCAGCCTGTTCGACGGCAACGCCTAACGCCGGTGATCACCATCGGCGATAGCTATTGTCATCGCGGCGGCGAACTCGGCAGCCCGTTCCCGGTAGTCGCGAAACCTCCCGAAGCTCGGGGCAGCGGGCGACATCAAAACCACTCCGTCCGGCCGAGCCCAGTCATACCCCCGGCGCACCGCGTCTCGGAGGTCTGTTGCGTCAACCGCACTAACGTGCTTGCCGGGTCCCGCGGATTCAACTTCGCAGCGAATTTCGGGCCCATTGTCAGGCACGCTGATCAGTAACAGTTCAACAGCACGAGCGCGCAGGCCGACTCCGAGTGGCTGGTAGTCAATTCCACGGCTTTGCCCGCCGACGATAAGCGCGATCCGCCGGTTTGGAAAGGCTTCCACTGCAGCGATAGTAGGTAGCACATTGGTGGACAAACTGTCGTCCACAAACGTTACGCCGCCTGCGGTTCCGATTGTGCACAGTCTGCTGTCCAGACCCACGAAGCCCTCCGCTGCTGTCTTCATCCGCGTCTCATCATCCGCCTCGGGCAGGCCCATCGCACGCAGCGACTCCCGAACGATCAACGCGTTCCGCCTATTGTGCGAGCCGGGAACACCAAGCGGCAACATCCAATCCGCGCTCGGGTCATCGTCGCTGTGGACCCAGTGGACTCGTGGCCCTAAGAGTTCCCGACGGGAACGGAGCAAGGCACTATCGCCATTCACGACCGTGATGTGAGCTCCTGGTTGTGACGCGGCAGACAACTTGTCCCGAAAATAAGTTTCCGGATTTCCGTCGTGCCAGGGCAGATGATCGGGGTGCAGGGAAGTAACCGCTACAACAGGAGGGGAGCACGCCAGGTCCATAGCCTGATAGCTCGATACCTCGATAGCCCAGTAGTCGAAATCGCCCTGGGCCAGCGGATCCTGGGGTGGAAGACCGATGTTCCCGCCAATCAGGCAGCGGTAGCCAAGCCCGGCAAGGAGGTGCCCAACGATCGCGGTCGTTGTACTCTTTCCTTTCGTGCCCGTGATGCAGAGCACCTTCGAGCGGTCGGCTTCCTGAAGCCAAAGACCAACGCCGCCGACGACGGGAACACCCGCCTCCCCCAGTAGTCGCACCATTCTACCGTAACGGGAGACACCTGGTGTCTTGATCACAACATCGCACTTAAGCAACGCAGCCAGGCCGTGCGGAACTGTGGACAATACAGGTCGCCCATTGATTTCTGCTCGCGTGGCGACGTCGTCAACAAGTATAGGGTCCAGGCCAAGCGCCAACGCAGCCCGCAAATTTGCCTCCCCTTCGCACCCCAGGCCGTAGATACCAACGGCCCTGCCCCTCAAGTCAGACCACGAAATCTGCGGGCGCATAACGATCCGGGACAAAGTGGCTTCCGAGAGATTTTAGCAGAGCTGCCGGATCCGGCTCCTCCACTCCGCGTGCCTTGAGTTCGGCGACGAGCGCTTGGAGGACGGGCGATCTTTTCCGGTCAGGACGGGTGGCGGCAAGGCGGGTCGCTGCGCGGCATTCCGTGGTGTCACCAACACACTCCCAGGGTTTAGTTTCCGCGGACAAATCCAGAAGTGTCCGGAACTGGGGTAGGCGGGCGACGTCGGCGAGCGGCTCGTTGCCATCGAAGACCCTGGCCAAAGTCACCTCATCGAGATACGGCGCCAAGATAAGATCAGTGAAGCAGCACTTGTCGCAGTGCCCACACCAATGGTCCAGCCTTTTGCTGTGGTCAATATGGAATGCACGGTTGCAGCTGTGGAAATCTCCGAAGTACTGCGGGAATTCAGCAAACCGCTTCGCAATCCACAACTCGGTAACCGGCCGCAACAACGAGAAGTAGTCGGGCAAGCCAGCGAATGCCTCAGCGAGGACCGCCCTGAAACCCGACTCAAAAGCGTGGCTCTTCGAATACTGGTGGTTGATAACCCGGCCTCCGAACTTTATGGTGCCAACCGACGCTGACCGCTCATTCGACATGATCACCGCATCGCATCCATTGAGGGCAGCAGCCATAACGGCAATCACAGAAAGAATCCCCGTCACGGGAACGTGCCCATTGAAGAATCCCAACTGGCCCGACCGTAGCACCTGCTCATCGAGTCGGCGTTCCGCGCGCCGGATGGGCATGCCGGTGACGCGAGCAGGTTGCTCAATGGCATCGAAGCGGTCGCCCGGGCGGTTGACCACGAACAAGGCTGGGTTCGCCGCCCTGAGTCGAACGAGCTCGACGGTAACAATTGAATCGACGCCTCCACCGAAAGGCAGCAACGGCCGTTCGGCTTCGGATCGGAAACGAACTGCCTCCTTGTGCCCAAGCCGTGGCCCAACAATCTCAAGATTGGACAGGTCAAGGGAGTTTCGGTACGCAAACTCGCCGAGACCGTCCACATAGAACTGTCGCAGAAAACCGCGCTCCGTATCCGTCAGGGCATTTTTTCCGACATCGATTTGCCATGGAGCCGTAGTCTTATAGTAGGAAATCCCGGCAAGCAGGAAAACTAGTCTTGCCGCTTCAGCGACGGCGGGTTCGTTCCACGCACCGCCGCCGGGGAACGTGACAGTCTCACAAAATTCACGACCGTCGAGCTTGTAGCGACAGAGCAGCCGATTCTGGCGAATGTCGATGTCGTAGTCCACATACTGGAACGTTTCGCCGCGGCGGCGCGAATGTTCGGCCACAAGCAAGCATCCTCCTCGATATCGAGCGCGCCGAAGCGACGACATCAGTCGCACCGGTCCGCGGGGGTCTACCGCGGCCGACAGCGGACGTCGGGCTGCGACCCTCGGTGGCACGGTAACCGGCACCGTGCGGGCGCTGCTCGAGGGCGGCGCCACCGACGTAGTCATCGCCGCCACCCACGGGGTGCTGTCCATCGCGCCGCTGCTGGCCAGGGCCATCCATGAGGTCTTCGAGGACGGCTCAGTGACCAGCCTGTTCGACGGCAACGCCTAACGCCTATACTCCGTCGCGTCCTGAACTGTAAAGGAGTCCACCGTGTCCGAGGTCCGCCTCGCTGCCGAGCCGCGCACCGAGTTCGGCAAGGGCGCGGCCCGCCGCACCCGGCGTGCCGGCAAGATCCCCGCGGTGCTCTACGGGCACGGCAGCGACCCGCAGCATGTGGCGCTGCCCGCCCTGGACTTCGCGCGGGTGATGCGCGATCAGGGCAGCAACGCCATTCTGAGCCTCGATCTGGGCGGTCGGCCGCAGCTCGCGCTGACCAAGACCGTCACCGTGCATCCGATCCGGCGCTACATCGAGCACGTCGATCTGCTGCTCGTCCGGCGCGGTGAGAAGGTCGTGGTGGACATCCACGTCGTCGTCACCGGCAACCCCGCCCCGGGCACGCTGGTGACCCAGGAGCTGGTAACCCTGCAGGTCGAGGCCGATGCGCTGACGATCCCAGAAGAGCTCGAGATCTCGGTGGAGGGCGCCGAGGTCGGCACCCGCGTACTGGCTGGAGACGTCACGCTGCCGCCGGGTGTGGAGCTGCGGACCGATCCGGAGTACCTCGCGGTCAACGTCGTCGCCGCATCGGCCGCCCAGGACCTCGACGCGGAAGGCGTGGGCGCCGATGGGATGGCATCCGCAGCGTCCGGTTCTGCGGACGAGCAGGCCTGACACAGACCGCCGTGACTGCTGACGGCGGCACCGACGTGGTTGCTGGAGAGGTCGCGTTGATCGTGGGCCTGGGCAACCCGGGCCCCGACTACGCCGGCAACCGGCACAACGTCGGGGCCATCGTGGTCGGTGAGCTGGCCCGCCGCGTGGGCGGGCATCTCAGGTCACACAAGGCCGGGGCTGACATCTTGGAAACGCGGCTGGCCGGGCGACGCACGGTGCTGGCCCGCCCGCGCTCCTTCATGAACGTGTCCGGGCCGTCGGTCGCAGCGGCGGCGCGGTTCTTCACGGTCCCGCCGACCGATGTGGTGGTCATCCACGACGACCTGGACCTCGACCACGGCGTGCTCAAGCTCAAACGCGGCGGCGGTGAGGGCGGGCACAACGGGCTGCGCTCGATCTCAGCGTCCCTGGGCAGCCGGGACTACCTGCGGGTGCGCTTCGGTATCGGCCGCCCACCGGGTCGGATGGATCCAGCCGACTTCGTGCTGCGCGACTTCTCCGTCGTGCAGCGCCGCGACCTGGACCTGCTGGTGGACCGCTGCGCCGATGCCGTCGAGCAGCTGCTCGCCCAGGGGCTGGCCGCCACTCAGAACCAGGTGCACTGACACCAGCTGCGTGATCCACTGACACCAGCTGCGTGATCCTTAGCTCGCGAATTCCTGATGGTGCCGGGGCCGTAGCGGAACCGGGGAATGCGGCGGTGCCGCGCCACGGTGGCGAAGGCGCGCTCGACGGCGCCGGAGCGGATCGCGTCGGCCTCGCGCAGCGACGAAGCGAACACGGCGAGCCGGGTGCCATGGCTCCGTTTCCTTTGAGGTTTCCTTTGCGCGGTTCTCTGGGTGGAGTAACGGGATGGGCTGACAGGCGGCCGCACACGGCCGTTTCAAGATCGATTCGATAGATGGGCCTCGGAGAACCGTCTTATGGGTGCTTGTCACTGTCCGGGCGGTTAAGGTCTCGCAAGACAGTCAGGAGGTCGCGTGAGCACGCAACCCACCGCGGTGCCGCAGCTGGCGGACGTGCACGCCGTCGCGCAGCGGATCGCGGGCAACATCGAGCGGGTGCTGGTCGGCAAGCCCGACGTGATCCGGACCACGTTGATCACGCTGCTCGCCGAGGGTCACCTGCTGATCGAGGATGTGCCAGGAGTAGGCAAGACATCGCTGGCCAAGGCGTTGGCCCGGTCCGTGGACTGCACGGTCAGCCGGATCCAGTTCACCCCGGACCTGCTGCCCAGCGACATCACCGGCGTGACCGTCTTCGATCGCAACACCGGGGACTTCGAATTCCGCCCGGGCCCGGTCTTCGCCAACGTGGTGGTCGGCGACGAGATCAACCGGGCCTCCCCCAAGACCCAGTCCGCGCTGCTGGAGTGCATGGCGGAGCGCCAGGTCACCGTCGACGGGCGCAGCTACCCGCTGTCCGGCCCGTTCATGGTGATCGCGACCCAGAACCCGGTGGAGATGGAGGGCACCTACGCGTTACCCGAAGCCCAGCGCGACCGGTTCACCACCCGCGTCTCGGTGGGTTACCCGGATCCCGCTGCGGAGCTCGCGATGGTGGACGAGCACGCCGCGGCCGACCCGCTGGCCACGCTGTCGCCAGTGTCCACCGCGGCCGAGGTGACAACCCTGTGCGAGGCGGTGCGCCTGATCCACGTGGCCGCCGATGTGCGCCGCTACGTCGTAGAAGTGGTCCGCGCCACCCGCCTGTTGTCCGAACTTCGGCTGGGCGCCTCGCCCCGGGCCACGCTGCAGCTGATCCGCACCAGCCGGGCAGCAGCTGCCTTGGTCGGCCGGGACTTCGTGGTACCCGACGATGTGCAGGCTGTCGCGCCGCAGGTGCTGTCTCACCGGCTGGTGCTCAGCGCGCAGGCGCAGGCCGACCGGGTGTCACCGGAGGGGCTGGTGCGGACTGTGCTGGCGCGAGTGCCGGTACCCCAAGCGCCGGCCGGCGCCGCACCCGTCAGCGTTGACGGCCGCGGCGACCGCAATGGCGCCGTGATCTGGCACCGCCCGCCCCGGGTGCCTTAGGTGCCCTGGCTGCGCGGCGGCCTGACCACCCGCGGCTGGTGCCTGCTGGCCGCCGGTCTCGCGGCGGTACTGTGCGCGGTGCTGCTCGATGAGCGGGACTTGCTGCGCGCGGCAGCGTTCGTTGTGGTGCTTCCGCTGCTGGCCACGCTGGTCGTCGGGCGCACTCAGATCAGGCTGCGGGCCGCCAGAGAACCTGGGCCACCCCGGATGCCGGTCGGCAGCGATTGTCCGGTGCAGCTCGTGGTGCGCTCCACCGGGCCGCTGAGTGGCAGGCTGCTGCTGGAAGACGGGGTGCCCCCGGCACTGGGCGACTCGGTATCGGGTGACTGTGCCCGGTTCGCGGTGGCGCACCTGCCGCCGGACCGCGCGGTGCGGTTGAGCTACCCGCTGCAGCTGCGCGAACGCGGGGTGCACACCCTCGGTCCGCTGGTCGCGCGGATCACCGACCCGTTCGGGCTGGCGGAGTACCGCCGCACCCTCGCCGGAAGCAGCCGACTGGTCGTGACACCCGTGGTGGCACCGCTGGCCGGGATGCCCGCCGGGGGTGAGCTGGGTACCGGTGAGGCGGGCGCCGGCCGGGTGGGTGCCGGGCCCGGCCAGGACGCCGTCGTGGTGCGCAGTTACCGCCAAGGCGACGACCTGCGCAAGGTGCACTGGCGCACGACAGCCCGGCGAGACGAGCTGATGGTGCGGGTGGAGGAGTGGCCCTGGCGCGGCGGCGCCACCGTGCTGGTGGACCACCGTGCCGCGGCACACCGCGGCAGCGGGCCCACCTCGAGCCTGGAGTACGCGGTGTCGCTGGCGGCCAGCGTGTACGTACATCTGGTGCGGCACGGTCAGCGGGTACGGCTGGTCACCGGGGACGGGCTGCTGCGGGCCGGGGGCACCGACGCGGCCGATCACACCACCGGCACCGGGCTCGACGCACTCGCCGCGCTGCGGGCGACTCAGGAGCCCGACCTCGTCAGCGGCCCGGCGCTGGCCGGGGATCAGGAGGTGGTCGCGGTGCTCGGGGCGATCGGGCCAGCGGGCGCCGAACAGCTGCTGAGGCTGCGCCCACGCGGGATGCGCAGCCACGCCGTGCTGCTCGACGTCGCCGCCTGGGCCGCCGACGGCGAACCTGCTGCCGCGCCCGACCCGGCGCGGGTCGGGCGGCTGCTCGCCGCAGCGGGCTGGTCGGTCACGGTGGCCCGCCCGGGCCAGTCGCCGTCAGCGGTGTGGGATCGGTTGTGCGTCAGCTCGCGCAGCAAGTGGGAGGCGCTGCGATGACCGGGATCGATGCCCGTGCGCTGGCCGCCACCGTGACCGGGCTCGCCGCCTGGGCACGGCCCGCCGCCGGGCCCGGCACAGTGGCCGGGCTGGCCGTCGCGCTCACCGCGACGTCGCTGACCGGGGTGCTCACCGGGTCGGGCTGGTGGGGCTATGTGGTGCTGACCACCGCAGTCGTAGTCGCGGTCGGAGTGCTGCTGCGCTCGCTGCGGATGCCGCCCATCGTGGTCGCGGCTGGTCAGCTCGCCGCGCTGGTGGGGCTGGTCACCGCGCTGTTCACCCGTAGTGGCAGGTTCGGTGTGCTGCCCGGGCCAACCGCGGCGGCCGAGCTGTACGCCCTGCTCGGAGGGGCCGCCGAACAGATCCGGATCGGCGTGCCCCCGGTGCCGGCCAGCACCGAACTGCTCTGCCTGGTGGTGCTGGCGCTCGGCCTGGCCGCCATTGCCGTGGACACCCTGGCCATCTCGGCAGCCGTGCCAGCCACATCCGGGCTGGTGCTGCTGTGCGTGGTCGCGGTGCCTGCCGCGCTGTCGGATCAGCTGCTGCCCTGGTGGAGCTTCGTGCTGGGGGCCACGGGCTTCGCGCTGCTGCTCACCGTCGACGGTCAGCTCCGGCACCTGGAATGGGGTCACTCCACCGGGCGTCACTCGACCGGTCTCAGCGGGTACTTCGGTGCCGCGCCGGCCGCGGTCGCGGTGACTGCCAGCGCCGTCGTGGTGGCGCTTGTGGTCGGGACAGTCACCGCCGTGGGCACCAGCCAGTCGTCTCCGGGCATCGGCCGGCAGGTCAGTGGGATCGGGCTGAACCCCTTCACCTCGCTGCGCGGTCAGCTCAACGCCGGCAATGTCGTGCCGCTGTTCCGGGTCCGAGGGCTGGAGCAGCGCGCCTACCTGCGGGCACTGACGTTGAGCCGGTTCACCAACCAGGTGGGCTGGCAGCAGGGGCCGCTGGATGGTGCGGTACCGGCGAGCAGCGAGGAGCAGACCAAAGAGTGGCTGCCGCTGCCCGCCGGAGTGGCCCAGCCGGTACCCGGGCCAACGGTGCAGGTGCAGATCGAGCCGATCAACTACGTGGACAACTGGCTGCCCACCGTCGGCTACCCGCTGGTCCTGGCAGGCGTCGGCCAGGACTGGGACTACGACCCCGACGCAATCACTGTCTTCTCCGACCGCCGCCGGCGGGCACCGCCCTACACCGAGCTCGGGGTACTGCCCCAGCCTGATCCCCAGCTGCTCCGCGCCGCGGGCCCGGCTGGCTCGGCCCGGTTTGCGACGGTCGATCGGCGATACCTCGACACCGGCGGGGTGGACCGGCGGGTGGCTCTGCTGGCTACCCAGATCACCGCTGGCACCCGCACCGCATTCGACGCCACGGTCGCTATCAACCAGTGGTTCACCCAGCCCGGCAGCGGGTTCAGCTACGACCGCCGGACCGTCCCGGGCAACAGCGGGGACGCCCTGGTGGACTTCCTGTTCACCGGCCACCGGGGCTACTGCGAGCAGTTCGCCTCCGCGATGGCGATCATGCTGCGGACCCTGCGGGTGCCGGCCCGGGTCGCGGTCGGCTTCACCCCCGGCACGTTCGCGGACGGCACCCGGTTGATCACTACCGAGGACGCGCACGCCTGGGTGGAGGTCTGGTTCCCGGGTGCCGGCTGGCTGCCGTTCGACCCGACCCCGCTGTCCGACGGGCGCACTGTGATTCCGGGCTATGTGGCCCCCAGCGGGAGCCCGCCCGGAGCCGATCCGGCGGCCCGGCCGCCGGTGGCCGCCACCACCCCACCGGTTCCGGACGCGGTCGACGCGGCGCCGCAGCTTCCCGGCGCCGGTGACTTCGGCCACGGCACTGGCAGCAGGATCGGGCTGACCATCGCGGGGCTGCTGGTGCTGGGCGTGCTGGCGGGGCTCACCCCGCTGGCGGTGCGCGAGGCCCGCCGGCGGCGGCGGTTGTACCTGGTCGGCGGCGGCGGACCGCAAGCAGTCTCGGCCGGGTGGGAGGAGGTGATGGCTGAGTCCGCAGACCGTGGGGTGGTGCCCCCCGCGGGTGAGACTGTGCGCGCGACGGCGCAGCGGCTGGCTGACGAGCACACCCTGGACGAGGCCGGGCAAGCCGGACTGCGCACCCTGGTGGCGGCGGTGGAGCGATCCTGGTACGGCAGCGCTGCCCAGGTCCCCGCTCGCGACACGCTCAGCCCCGACGCCAGCGCCCGCGACACCGATCGTGAACTCCGCGGCGCCGTGGACGCCGTGCGCGCCAGCTTCGCTCGGTGCGCCCCGCCAACCCGGACCGCCCAGCTGCTACCACGCTCGGTGCTGCACCGGCGGCGCTGATCGCACGACGATGGTGACCCTCGAAGCTAGTGGTCCTCGAAGCGGCGACGGAACCGCTGCTCCATCCGCTGGGCCAGCGTGCTGCCCCCGGCCGACGGGCGGCCAGCTGATGCTCGGCCCTCACCAGCAGGACGCCGGGAGAAGATCGCGACGACGGCGCCGGCAAACATCACCAGGAAGCCGAGGACGCTGACTACCGGGATCCCGACCGGGCGGACCGGGAGCATGACACCGGCAACGAGGAGCAGCAGGCCCAGGACGAAAAGCGCTATGCCCTGGACCCGGCGGCGGTGGGGCCGGCTACGCATCCGGGCACCGCGGACGTTCGACGCGAACTTGGGGTCCTCGGCATAGAGCGCACGCTCAATCTGGTCGAGCAGACGCTGCTCGTGCTCGGAGAGTGGCATCGCTCCTCCTCCGGCACTCAGGTGTTCGATGATGGGGTCTTCGACGGTGGCCTTGCCGACGGTAGTACCTAGGGCCGCCGGATGGCCACCGTGGTCTCCCTAACGTCGAGGATACGAGCCTTCAGCGGTACGGACTACCCGATCTGCTCACCCGTTTCGCTACGAGTGCTGGGCTGGCCCGGATCGGCCCGCCCGGGTGGGTCCAGCAGGGTGGCCGGCCGTACCGCTGCGCTGCCGAACTTCGACCGCGCAACGTCCGCGGCCCGTTCGGCATCAGTCCAGTTCGCTGCGCCACCGTCGAGGGTAAGTTGCTCGGCGGCCGCGCTACCCCCGGCCAGTTGTTCCACCCGCACCCCCAGCAGCCGGACCATCGCTCCATACGGCAGGTGAGCGTCCAGCAAATCGGTGGCCGCCCTGAACACCTCCCGCGCGGAATCGGTCGGAGCGGCCAGCGTCCAGGAACGGGTGACGGTGGTGAAGTCGGGGTAGCGGATCTTCAGCGTGATCGTGCGCCCACACAGGCCGCGGCGACGCAGCGTGGCCGTCGTGCGCTCGACCAGCCGCAGCAGCTCGCGACGCAGCACTGCCCGGTCGACCACGTCTTGGGCGAACGTCTCCTCGGCGCCCACTGACTTCTCCGGCGCATTGGGCACCACCGGACGCTCGTCGCGGCCGTTGGCGAGCTCGTGCAGGTGCCGGGCCGCCGCGTCGCCCACGGCGCGGCGCAGTGCGGGCAGCGGGGTGCCCGCGACGTCAGCCACGATGTGGCAACCCAGCCGGTGCAGCACCTGGGTGGTGCGCCGGCCCACCCCCCATAACGCGGAGACCGGCAGCGGGTGCAGGAACTCGAGCACGCCATCAGCCGGCACCACCAGCAGACCGTCCGGTTTCGACAATCCCGAGGCGAGCTTGGCGAGGAACTTGCTCCGGGCCACCCCCACCGAGCAGGTCACCCGGTGTGCGTCGTAAACCTGCCCGCGGATCCACTCCCCGATCCCGGCCGGGCTCATCCCCAACCTGCGCACCGACCCGCTGACGTCGAGGAATGCCTCGTCCAGGCTCAGCGGCTCGACCAGTGGGGTGATCTCGCGGAACAGCGCCATCACCCCACGGGAGACCTCCGCGTAACGGGGGAAGTGCGGCGGCACGAACTCGGCTTGCGGGCACAGCCGACGGGCCTGGGCAACCGGCATCGCCGACCGGATCCCGAAGGCTCGGGCCTCGTAACTCGCCGAGAGCACAACACCGCGATCCCCCGCCGGGTTGCTCCCGCCCGCCACCACCACGGGGCGCCCGGCCAGCTCAGGACGCTCACGAACCTCGACTGAGGCATAGAAGGCATCCATGTCGACGTGCAGCACGGGGCAGCCCGAGTCATCGGCAGGCCCGGCACCGGCCCGTTGCACCCGGGTCAGCTCCGCACGGGGTAGATCGGCGCTACGCCCCATGACAGCCCCTGTTAATCGCACACATGTTCGATATCCGTCATGGTAGCCGCCCCTGCACCGGGCTCACCAACCGCTGGACGCCCGCCGCGGTCACGTCATCCCGCCCCGGTCCCACATCAGTCGCGCAGCGGTCACGACCTGGGCGATGCCCTGATCGAGGTCGACGGACGGGCGAAAGCCCTTCGCGCGGATCTTCCGGTACGAGACCTCGTAGTCGCGCTGGTCGGCGTCCGCAGCGAACTCGTCGAAGCGCAGCCGACAGTCCACGTGACGCCCGATGCGCTCGGCCAGCTCAACCTTAGTGAGGTTCATGCTCTCGTCGCCCACGTTGTAGAGGCCATCGGCCAGCGAATCCCACTCGTTGACGGCGAAGATCACCGACCTCGCCATGTCGTGGACGTGGATGAAGGTCCGGCGGAAACCGCTCTGGTAGATCGTCAGACTTCCCTGGTGTACCGCCTGGTGGACGAAGTCGTTGGGCAGCAGATCAAACCGCATGCACGGACTGACGCCGAACGCCGTGGCGTAGCGGTAGACGACTGCGTTGCCCGCGTGGAGGACGAGTTCTTCCGCCTCGGCCTTGGTGCTTGCGTAGAGGGAAACGGGGGACGGCGCGGACTCCTCCGAACACACCGCGTCGCTCACCGCCCCGTACACGCTGCCAGTGGACGCCAACACCACCTTCTGGTCGGGTCCGCGCAGCCCCAGCAGCAGTTTCGTGCCTGCGACGTTCGTGGTCTTGGCGAGGTCAGGATCGAGTTGGCAGGCCGGGTAGCCCACGATCGCCGCCAGGTGCACGACGACCTCGACTCCGTCAAGCGCGCTGGCGACCGTCGGCTCGTCACACACGTCGCCGTGCACGAAGGCGAAGCCGGGATGGTTGCAGCAGAGCAGGAGCCCCTGCCCGCTCCCCCGCAGCCGGTCAAGGACCCGCACCCGGTGCCCTTGCGAGAGCAATGCCGGAACCAGGACGGAGCCGACGTACCCGGCACCCCCGGTGACGAGGATCAGCATGGGTCAACCACCTCGGCCAGCGCGAGCATGCTCGAGGAGTACGCTCAGCCTCGACGGCCCCATCACGCACCTCGCACAGGCAGGTCTGTAGCGCCAAGGGCGTCGACCACCTCGGCCGCCACGAACCGGATCTGGTCCTCAGACATCGCGGCATATGTCGGCAGCCACATGGCGTGTCGAGAGACCCTGCGCGCCACCGGGAAGTTGCCTGCCAGGTGAGCGAGAACCGGCTGTTCGTCCAGCACCGGCCAGATCGCCCTGGCGTCGACCCCCGATGCCCGCAGACGGCGCAGGGCCACTTCGCGCTCCCGGACCGAGACGGTGTGCAGCCAGCAGGAGCGGGTGGCCCACTCCGCGACGGGCGCCGGCTCGCATGCCGTGCCCGCAAGCAAGTCGCGGTAGCGATCAGACACCCGGTCTCGGGCGCTGACCAGCTCGGCCCAGCGGTCGAGCTGACCGAGGCCGAACGCGGCGACCAGGTTCGTCATTCGGTAGTTGCGGCCGACCACCTCGTGGACGTACGGCCGCTCTCGACTCATACCGTGGTGGGCGATCAGCCGCAGCCGGGCTGCAAGGGCCGCGTCGTCGGTGCTGACACTGCCGCCCTCCCCGGTCGTCACCGCCTTATTGGCATGGAAGCTGAAGACCGAGCAGTCACCTTGGGCGCCGACCTGCTTACCCTTGTAGCGGGAGCCGTGCGCCTCGGCCGCGTCCTGTATCACTGGTACTCGCAGACCGACCAGTGCGTCGTAGTCGGCGGGGTGGCCCAGCAGGTCGACTGCGATCACCGCCTTGGTCCTGTGGGTTAGCTTGGCCCGCACCTGAGCGGGATCGATGGTCCAGGAATCCGCTGAGATGTCGGCGAGCACCACCAACGCGCCCACGGCCAGCACCGACATGGCGGGAGCCGCGAACGTGAGGGCGGGCAGGATCACCTCGTCACCCGGGCCGACGCCCAGGCCGCGGAGGATCAGCTCCAGCGCCAAGGTGCCATTCGCAACGGCGATGGTGTGGGTCCGCCCGAGGTGGGCGGACAAGCCGTCCTCGAACCGGGTGACGAATTCCCCGGTTCCGGAGATCCATCCCTCGCGCAGTGCGGCGTTCACGTAGGATTGTTCGACGTCGGAGATGCTAGGGGACGACAAGGGGATTTTCACCGGTTGCGGACCCGTGCGTCGTCGGCCGCCGTCAGTCCTGCACACGCCGACCTGGTCTGTCTCCCGGTTCCGGCTACAGTTATCGGTTCCCCGCGCAGCGCCTGGTGAATAAAAGCAGGAATCGCCCGGCCGTCGCTGAACTTCATCCGCGGACCGAACGTGTTGAGGATCCCGGCGATCGCGGTGGACATGTCGTAGGTGATCCGGCCACGAAGTTGCCGATACAAACGACGTCGTAACCGTCGGTCAGCAGCCGTTCACAGACGTGCGAACCGACGAAACCGGCTCCGCCGACGACGACCGCACGTCGCTCCACACCATCCCCCCGTCGAATCAACGACCCACGCAGATACGAAACTAATAATAGACGAGACGATTCGGCTGACCACCCCCGCAGGTACCTCACGGTGGCAGTAGGCGACCCGCCCGGTCAAGGCCCAAGATCTTAACGTCACTCGTCACAATCAGTAATCTTGACGTAGACCTGGGCATTATACGGCAACTTGATGCGGTTGTCAACCTTGATGAGTCCCCAGGTCGGTGAAACGCCTGGAGCGGGTTCCCCGATGTGCAAAGTGCGCAAACAGCACAACCAGAACAACCCGCACCTCGGCTTGAGAGGCCTCATCGAACATGACGACAGTTGACTCCTCGCCGCTGGGCCAGCCGTCGGGGATGCCGCTCCAGAGGCCCGTCCCGTCGGCCCGGCGGCACGGTGAGGTGTCCCGGGCGTCGGCGACCCGGACCCCAGCGTCGACGGCGCGCCTGCCGGAGCACTCCACGGGGATCCTGCGTCCGGGAGGCTTCTTCAGCCACGTCCGCGCGTGGATGGTCGTCGTGCCGCTCGACGGGTTGCTGCTGCTGTCCCCGATGCTCTGGAACCCGGAGCAGTACCGGGCCATCGCCTCGATGACGGTCCTCGCGATGCTGCTGCTCACCGGTGGCAGACGCTACCGGGCGCGGCTGCACCTGAGTGCGCTGGACGAGCTGCCGTCCCTGATGACGTGGCTGCTCGCCGCCGCGGCCATCGTCGCCACCGTGATCGCGCTCCGCCACGAGCAGGCCGCCGTCGTGACGTTCCTGGCGAACGCCGCGATCACCATCGGACTGGTCGTCGCCGGGCGAATGCTGTCGACCCGGATGATCGCGTGGAGCCGGAGCCGCCAGATCAGCGCACACCGTACGGTGATCGTGGGTGGTGGCGCGTTGGCAGCGGAACTGGCGAAGATCTTGAACGAGCACCGGCGGTACGGGCTGTCGGTCGTCGGCTTCGTCGACGACGGCCCGGGGTGCATCGCCGAGGCCGTCGCCGACCACCTCGGCTGCTTGGACGACCTCTACCGCGTGGTGGCCACGTCCGGCGCCGACGTCATCCTCGTCGCCGACGGCGACTTCTCCGAGCGCGACCTGCACGACGCGGTGCGCGCCCCCGCGTGCCAGCCCTGCGACCTGCTGGTGGTCCCGCGCATGCACCACTTCGCGACCCAGACCGGGTTGGGCGACCACATCGGTTCGATCCCAGTAATGCGGATCCGCAGGCCGAACCTGCGGGGTCTGGCGCACACCATCAAGCGGCTGTTCGACATCCTTGTGGCTGGCTCGCTCCTCATCATCTGCGCACCGGTCATCGCCGTGGCGGCGCTGGGCGTGCGCATCGAGGGCGGTCCTGGCGTGATCTTCCGACAGACCCGCATCGGGCGTGACGGCGTGCAGTTCCAGTGCCTCAAGCTCCGCTCGATGCGCCCGGCGAATGAGACGGAGTCGGACACCAACTGGGCGGTCGCCGACGACAAGCGGGTCCAACCGGTCGGTCGCTTCCTGCGGCGGACCTCCCTCGACGAGCTCCCGCAGCTGTGGAACATCCTGCGCGGCGACATGACGCTCGTCGGCCCGCGGCCGGAGCGCCCGCACTTCGTCGACCAGTTCTCCAGCCAGTACGACCGCTACGCGCACCGGCACCGGATGCAGGCCGGCCTGACCGGGTTGGCCCAGGTGAGCGGGCTGCGCGGGGACACGTCCATCGCCGACCGCACCCGCTACGACAACTACTACATCGAGCACTGGTCCCTGTGGCTGGACGTCAAGATCGTCTTTCGGACGTTCTCCGAGGTCCTGTTCGCCCGCGGGCGGTGACCCGCGTCATGGTGGGGCGCGCCGGGCGACACCTGTACGTCGATCGTGGGGGAGGCATGGAGCTCCAGGACTATCTCCGCATGCTGCGGCGCGGCTGGCTGACGGTCGTCGTCGTCACCGCCGTGGGTGTCGGGTTGGCATCGCTGTACGCTGCTCTCGCACCGCGGGT
Organism: Pseudonocardiaceae bacterium; assembly: GCA_050699815.1. GTDB lineage: Bacteria > Actinomycetota > Actinomycetes > Mycobacteriales > Pseudonocardiaceae. Next base: position 18,583 of record JBOHFT010000003.1, read on the forward strand.
CTTCGACGCGACAACGGTCCTCTTCGTCTCGGCGGGCGACCCGACGACCATCAGTGACCTGCAGCAGGGCGCGCAGTTCGTGACCAGTGCCGTCGTCACCTACTCCGAGATCATCGACTCGAGCACGGTTCTCGGGCCGGTGGCCGAGGAGCTGCGGCTGCGACAGAGCGTCGATGACCTCGCCGCGATGGTGACGGTGTCCGTCCGCGAGGAAACGACGTTGATCGACGTCACGGTGTCCGGGGAGACCCCGGAGCTGGTGGCGACCGTGGCCAATGCGGCTGCCGACAGCGCCATCCGGATCATCCCGACGCTCCAGGCCACGCCGAAAGGACAACCCCTGGTCCGGTTGCAGCAGATCCGACCGGCCGTGGAACCCACCATCGCGGGCAGTCCGGACGTCCAGCGGATCCTGACCGTCGGCCTCGTCGTGGGCCTGTGCGTCGGCCTCGGCGCCACGATCGCCCGGCAGACCCTGAATACCCGCATCCGGCGGCCGGACGATGTCCGGGACCTGACCGGGATCCCCCTGCTGGGCGTGCTTCCGCGGTGGGCGCCCGCGCAACGTCTCCCGCAGCGCAAGAAGGTGGGCGGACTGACCCTGGTTGTGCGGGACGATCCCTCGTCCGCCGCCGGCGAGGCCTTCCGGACCCTGCGGACCAACCTCCGCTTCCTGGAGTCGAGGGACCTGAGGAGCCTGGTCTTCACCACCGTGGCCGACGACCAGCACGGAGCTGAGGTCGCAGCTAATCTAGCGTGGACGCTCGCCCAGGCAGGCCAGCGGGTCCTCCTCGTCGATCTCGACCTTCGTCGGTCGAGCGTCGGCGAGGCGGTTGGTATCCGGCCAGGTACCGGTCTCGCCGACGTCCTCACCCGACAGGCCGACCTATCGGATGTGATCCACGACACCACAAACCCGCTGCTGCGGATCGTGCTCGCGGGTACCCCGCAACCGAATCCGTCTGATCTGCTGAGTGCACCGCACATGACCAGCCTGCTCCGGCAGATGGAGCGGGACTACGACTACGTGATCCTCCACGCGCCACCCCTGCTCCCCTACGCCGACGCCGCCGTCATCTCTGCAGCCGCGGCAGGCACGTTCGTGTCCGTCGCCGCCGGTCGCACCAAGGCTCATGAGGTGACCACGGCGCTCGGTGCACTCGCCAACGTGCAGGTCAGGCCGCTGGGTATGGTGCTGACCGGAGCACGCCGTGCCGACTCCGACGGGCACGGCGTCCGGGGGAAACCCGCGGCAGCCCGCCGTCACGAACGACAGTCCCACGCTCCAACACCATCCCGTCCAGCCATCGCGGCGGCCGACTCCGGTCCGTCGCGACGCACCCGCCAGGCACGCGACGGACTCCGATGATGGCCGGCGTCCTCGTCCACGAGTGGATCGCTCAGGAGGGCGGCTCGGAGAACGTGCTGCAGGCAATGGGCGAGACCTTTCCGGACGCCGAGATGCTGTGCCTGTGGAACCAGTCGACGGGCCGGTTTGACCCGGCCAGGGTGCGGGAGTCATGGCTGGCCCGAACGCCGCTGCGCCATCACAAGGCCCTGGCGCTGCCCCTGATGCCCGCGACGTGGAGGTTCCTCGACTACCGCGGCTACGACTGGGCGCTGATCAGCTCGCACGCCTTCGCGCACCACGCCCGGTTCCGCGGCGCGCCGCACGGGTTCCGGCGCATGGTCTACGTGCACACGCCAGCCCGGTACGTCTGGACGCCGGACTTCGACGCCCGCGGGGACAACCCGGCCGCCCGGTTCGCCTCCTACGGCCTGCGTCCCCTCGACCGCCGTCGGGCGAAGGAGGGCGCCGAGTTCGCCGCCAACAGTGCGTTCGTGCGCAGGCGAATCCGGATCGCCTGGGGGGTGGACGCCCGGGTCATCTACCCGCCGGTCGACGTCGAGCGCATCCAGTCCGTTCCGGACTGGCGGGACCGCCTGACGCCGACCGAGTCCACGATCCTGGAGGCGCTTCCCGACGGCTTCCTCCTCGGGGCGTCGCGGTTCATCCCCTACAAGCGGCTCGAGGAGGTCATCCGGGTCGGCGAGGCGGCGGGCCGACCGGTGGTGCTGGCGGGACGGGGACCGAGCCTGCCGGTGCTGCAGGAGGCCGCGGCCGGGGTCGACGTCCCCGTGCACTTCGTCCATGCCCCGTCGAAGGCGCTCCTGTACGCCCTCTACCAGCAGACTTCGTTGTTCGTCTTCCCCGCCGTCGAGGACTTCGGGATCATGCCCGTGGAGGCGATGGCCGCCGGTGCCCCCGTGCTGGCCCGGGACGAGGGAGGCGCGGCCGAGAGCGTCGTGCCTGGTCGTACCGGGTCATTGATCGGCTTCGCCTCGGCAGGCGAGATACGCGAGGGGGTGGACGTCGCGATGTCCACCGATCGGTCCCAGCGCACCGCCCGGGCCCGGGACTTCGGGGCGAAACGCTTCCGGGACGAGATCACCGCATGGGTGGGCGAGCGATGAGGCGCGTCGTCATCAACCAGAGCTACCGAGCACAGGTCGTCACCGGGCAGCAGCGCTACGCAACCGAGATCGCCCGCCGGCTGGAGTCATCAATGCCGTGCACCGGGGCCGGGCCGACGGGCTTATGGTCCGCGAGCACACTGCGCGTCTGGGCCTGGGTGCAGCTCGTGCTTCCCCTGCTCGCGCGGGGAGCAACCGTGCTCTCCATGACGTCGCGGGCACCGCTATGGCACCGCCGCCACGTTCTGGTGGTCCACGATCTGTTCGTGCTGACCAATCCGGAGTGGTACTCGCGAGCCTACGTCTGGACGCACGCCCCGCTGCTCCGTGCCCAGATTCGCAGCGCGGCCGCGGTCGTGGCGGTAAGCCAGCCCGTCGCGGACCAGCTCGCCCGCCTGCGCTCCGGTCCGGTCGCCGTTGCGCCGAACGCCCCCAGCGACGTGTTCCGGCCCCCGGCCGCCGGCCAGCCGGACGGTGCGGCCCTGGCGGACCGGGGGCTGGTGACCGGCTCCTACTTCCTGGCCGTGGGGAGCCGGGACCCCCGCAAGAACCTGGGACGGTTGGCCGAGGCATACGGGCGCCTGACCGACGACGAGCGCCGCCGGTTCCCCCTAGTGGTCGTGGGTGGCGCCAGCGCGATCTACCGGAACCAGGAAGTCGAATGGCCCATCGGCACGGTCGACGTGGGTTACGTGACCGACGACGAGCTCCGTCAGCTCTACCGTGGAGCCCGTTCGGTGGTCTCCATCAGCAAGGCGGAAGGCTTCGGGTGTCCGCTCGTCGAGGCGGCTGCCGCCGGGGCCCGCAGCTTACTTGTCTCCGACATCGAGGTTTTCCGCTGGGTCTGCGGCGACACCGCCCGGTACGTCGACCCGTCGTCCACGGCCAGCATCGTCGAAGGTCTGCGCGCCGAGATCGAGAATCCCCGACAGCAGGAGTTGAACCTTGACAGATTCAGCTGGGACGCCAGCGCGTCCGTCATCAGAGATGTCTGCCTCGAGGTCGCCGGCCGAGGATGAGCAGCGCAGAGCACCGCGCGTGGCTGTCGTGCTCGCCTCGGCCGAGCGTCCCGCACTGCTGGCCGAGGCGCTGCATTCCTGCTCGGCGCAACGCGGTGTCGCCTTCCACGGCGTTGTCTCGGTGCCGGACGAGGCGAGCCTGCCGGAGGACCGGTCGCTGCTGGCCGGCTGGCGGGTCGTGACGGGAGTCCGCGGCCTGGCCGCTCAGCGCAACGCCGCGCTCGACGTGCTCGAGCGGATCGACATCGTCGCCTTCTTCGACGATGACGCGGTCCTGAGGCCCGACTACCTCGCCAACGCCGTGCGCTTCCTCACCCGGCACCCCATGATCCTGGGCTCGACGGGCCGGGTCCTGCTCGACGGAGCGACGACGGGGGAGGTCGATCGGGACCGCGCGGCAGCCGCCCTGGGCCGGTCGACCGCGGAGGGGACGTCTGGTCGCTGGCGCCCGACCCGCGAGCTGTACGGGTGCAACTTCGTCGTGCGGGTCGCCGAGGCGCCGCACCTGCGGTTCGACGAGCGGTTGCCACTGTACTCGTGGCTAGAGGACCACGACTTCACCCGACGGTTGATGCGGCTCGGCCCGCTAGCGGAGGTGGACGACTGCGTCATCGTGCACCGGGCAGCGGCGTCGGGCGGCCGGCACAACCACCTGCGGCTCGGGTACTCGCAGGTGATGAACCCGATCTATCTGGCTCGCAAGGGCAGCTTCCCGGTCTGGCTGGCCGCACAGCAGATCTTCCGGCCGGTGGCGAAGAACGTCGCCCTCTCCGCCGTGGGACCGTCGAGGATATGGCGGCGCGAGCGGCTACGGGGCAACAGCATGGCAATTCGCGACATCGCCCGAGGGCAGATTACGCCGGAACGCATCGTTGAGCTATGAGCCGTTCCGCGAAGCAGCCCTACGCCCCGAAGTCTCATGACCTGACGCTTCGCCTGACTGTGCGGGCGGCCGAAACCATGAATCGGCAGAGAACGGAGCGGATCCGAATGGACGACATGTACCGGGACGGCACATACAAGGAATTGAATCCGACATGGGGCGAAGGCGATGCGCCGTGGAAGGCGCGGCAGGTCCAGGGTATCTTGACCGACAATGAGGTCTCCTTCACGACCGTCGCCGAAGTCGGCTGCGGATCGGGCGAAATCCTCGTCCAGCTCTCCGGCGCGTTCCCGGATGCCGACTTCTCCGGTTACGACATCTCGCCCCATGCGATCAAGATCGCTGCCCGGCGGGCTCGTCCTCGGGTGCAGTTCCACCTGAAGGATCTCCTGCAGGATCCCGATGCGGACTTCGACGTCGTGCTGATCGCCGATGTGATCGAGCACGTGGCGGACTACATCGGTTTTGCCAAGGGGGTGCAGCGCCTCGGCAGGTGGAAGGTGTTTCATATCCCGCTCGACATCTCCGTCCAGTCCGTGATCAGGATGTGGCCGATCCTGAACCTTCGAAAAGATGTCGGGCACATTCACTACTTTACGATGGACACTGCCATCGCCCTGTTGCGCGACTGCGGGTATAAGATCATTGACTGGCGCTATACGGCGAGCCGCCTGGAGCTTCCCGACCAGCCCTGAGCAGTCGCGTCGTGGCGCCGGTGCGCAAGCTGCTGCACAGGATCAACCCGGACCTTACGGTGCGGGTCCTCGGCGGCTACTCACTGCTCGTGCTCGCCGAGTAGGTCCACAGCCGGTATCCACGCGGGCGCCCGTCACCGCCGCAACTTGTACCAGCCGTCCCAGTCCGACATGCTGCGAAACCTCCGCTCGTAGCCGTTCGCGGACATCAGGGCGTCCACGTCCCGCTCGTCGGCGCGCCCGTTATGCTCGATCGCGACGAGGCGCGGCCGGTGCTTCGAGAAGTCGAAGGCCCGGAGTATCCGAAGCTCGGTCCCCTCCGTGTCCACGCTCATGAAGTCGACAACGTCCGGCGCGGAGTATTCGTCGAGCAGGTCATTCAGGGAGACGGTGGCGACGGCGACCTGCCGCACCGCCGTGGCGCGCCGGGCGTCGGTGTGCAGGTCGCGCACGGCGTGGTCCGCGACGGTGGACAGCTCGGCGTCGCCGGTGAGGAGGAGACCGACCTCGTCGCCCGTGACGTCCCAGACGCACCGCTCGTCGACCGCGGCGGATCTGCTGCGCCGCAGCAGATCCGCCAGGTCGGGGTTCGGCTCGACGAGCAGCCCGGTCCAGCCAAACCGCTCCTCCAGCAGCTTGGTGTTGCTGTGCGACGTGCCGTCGTAGGCGCCGAACTCGACGAAGTAGCCGCGCGGCTGGAGGTCGAGCTCGTAGAGCACCCACAGGTCCTGGAGGATCTGCCCGTGGGCCAGGTGCCGCAGGCTCCCGCAGAAGGCCAGGAACCGGACCTCCTCGGAGGTGTTGTCCTGCCAGTGGTCGTGGAACCCGATCATCGCGAACACGGCCCGCGCCACTCGCGGAGTGCGCGCGAGGCGGTTCAGGGTGCCGACCGCCATGCGGTGGAACAGGGAACGGGCATTCACGGGGGTCCTTCCCGGTGCTGCTGCGGTGTCTGTCGATCGCTGTCGTCCACAGGTACGTCGGCGGCGGGGTCGTCGGTGTCACGGCCCGCCGCCGCATTCACGGCATTCGTGACCGACCTGTCACTGCCCGGGTGAGCCATCGGGAGCCGTAGGCCATCTCGATCGCCGCCAGCAGGGGCCGCCGCAGCGGCGTACCCGACCTCGCGATCTCCCCCTCCCGCCACATGCTCGCACCGCGCAGCGCGGCGATCGGCCCACGCCACGGGCGTGCCGACCACGTGGCGTCGGTGCCGAAGTCATGCGACCGGGTGCCCACGCCCAGCGCGCGGGCGTGGGCGCGATCCGGCCACACGAACGCCCGCCGGAACTCGCTCCACGCCTGGTCCGCATCGGCGACGATCCGCTCCGCCGGTGCGTGCGGGAGCGCGTCGAGGTAGTCCACGATCCCGTGGAACGCCGTGCCCGGCACCGGCCCGATCCGCGACCGCCAGCCGTCCACCTCCAGGTTCGAGCGCACGACGCCGTGGTTCTCCGCGAACGTGCGGACGCTGGGCAGCTCGGGCTCGAAGAGCCACTCGACGAAGTGCCAGTAGCGCAGCATCGCCGTGCGCCGCTGCAGGGGCGAGTACCCGTCGGCCTCCACGGAGAGGCCGAACGTCCGCGAGTAGCGGGTGGCCAGCCCGGGACGGTGGGACCGCGCGATGAGCGCCGAGCTGAAGCCGATGTCGGGCACTCCCTCTGCCAGCAGCTGCCGTGTCGTTCCGTAGAGGCCGGTGTCGACGAGCACGGCGTGTCGACGGCCGCCGAGGGCGTCGCGCAGGTGCCGGGTGAACAGGGTGGCCTGCCGGGCGAGCGTGTTGGCGACGCACCGCCCGTCGGGATGCCGGAGCAGCGCGACGAATCCGTCGGGCGTGAATGGTGCCTCCCACCGCCCGGCTGCCGCCGTCGACGGTGCGACCCCGATCATGGCCAGCGCCACGCCGGACAGCGACGCGCGCGGGAACTCGTAGGACAGGGTCGACGCGGTGGACGGCAGCAACGCGTCGAGGTCCTCGTCGATGGTGCGCACGAGCGCGGGACGGATGGCCGCGACCCGCGACACCATGAGGGGCGCGACGTGCACGGGGGACGGGAGCCCGGACACGGTGAGGAAGCGCTCGTAAGCCAGCTGGATTCGCAGTCCTCCCCGGGCGCAGAAAAGCAGGGCCGCGTCGTGGCGTCGCTCCAGCAACGACCCGAGAGACCATAGCCGCAGGCAGAACTCCGCGACGACGGGACCGAGCACGTCGCGCCCGAACGACTCGGGCGTCACCGGCTCGCGGCTCACCGCGCCCTCCGCATCGTCACCGGGAGGGCAAGGGCCTGGCCGGCCAGCTTCGTCGCCCGGTACCGGCGGTCGCGCGGGAGGTGCAGCGCGGTCCACGAGGCCGCCCGCGCCATCCGCACGTCGACGTCGTGGCTGTCGCCCACGTGCAGGATGCGCTCCGCGGGGACGCCCTCCCGCCGCGCCACCTCGTCGAAGATCCGGCCGGCGTGTTTCGTCAGCCCGACGTCGGCGCTGGAGTACACCTCGGCGAACGGGTGGTCGCCCACCACCGCGTCGACGATGCGGCGCAGATCGGGCCCGTCGTAGTAGGTGTCCGATACGGCGACGACCCGCAGGCCCGACCGGGTGGCCCGGTCGAACAGGTCCAGCAGCGGGCGGTGGGGGCGCAGGTGCCCAATGTCGACCTCGACCTCAGTCTCCCGCAGGATGCGCGCCGCCTCGGTGTCCCGGCCCAGCGCCGCCGCGATCACCTCGCAGACGGACGTGAGCGACGCCTCGCCCTCGGGCCGCTCCATCGCCACTGCCCGGTAGGCGACGTTGTGGAAGGACCAGCGCAGGCGAGTGAGCACCGCGGGATCGACCTGCAGGCGGCGCGCCGCGCGGCGGCATGCGACGGCGAACCGGTCGCTCTCGATGGTGTGGTCGCGGAGCAGGACCGTGTCGAAGAGGTCGGTGGAGACAAGATCGTGGTCCCCGGCCGCGATCGCCTCGGCCAGGGCAGTCAGCGGTGTGGAGTCCCCGATCCCCTGGACCGGGCCGGTGTCATCGAAGATCGGGCGCATCTCACTGCCTCCTTGGCCGCCCGACCGTGGGGCGGTCCGTCCATTTTGCACCCTTTACGCTGACCGCGTGGCGACTCCGGGTGGCGGGCAGCTGGCTCTTCGGCGGGCCATCCTGCTCATGACCGCGTCGAGCTTCCTCGTGCCCGCCGCCGGCGTCCTCACTCAGCCGATCCTGGCACAGGCGCTGGGGGCCGCCGGGCGGGGCGAGCTGGCCGCCGCGCTCGCGCCCGCCGCGCTCGCCCTCGCCGTCGCGACCCTCGGGCTGCCCGAGGCGCTGACCTACTACCTCGCGAAGCACCCCCGGATCACCCGCCCGGCACTGCTGTGGGCGGCCCTCATCTCGGTGGGACTGGGCGGGCTCTGCCTGGTCGCCACGGTCGCGGCCCTCCCGTTCCTCTCCACCGGTGACGCGGTGCTCGGGAACCTCATCGTCCTTGGCATAGCCCTCACCGTCCCGGCACTCGCCGTCGGCGTGCTCCGGGGTGCCGCCGTCGGGCGGCAGATGTGGACAGCCATCGCGATCGAACGCCTCGTCAACACCTCGCTGCGCATCGTCGCGTTCGTCTCGCTCTGGCTCCTCGGGGAGTTCACCGTGCTCACGGCGGTGCTCGTCAGCACCCTGTCCCCGATAGTCGCCGGCGTCGTCTACTGGCGGCTGCTCGTCCGCCCCCCGCACGACGACACCGAGCAGCCACTGGACGGCGGCATCCTGCGTCTCCTCCTGTCCTTCGGCAGCAGGATGTGGCTGGGTGCGGTCGCGAGCATGCTCCTGGCCAGAATCGGACAGATCCTCATGGCGCCGCTCTCGAGCATCGAGGATCTGGGGCTCTACATCGTGGCCGTCACGATCTCGGACCTCCCGCTCATCATCGCGCTCACGATCCGGGACACGCTGTACGGCGTCAACAGCAGGGCCAACGACGCGGCAGGGATCACCACCACCACACGCCTCACGATCCTCGTCGGCTTCCTGGGGTGCGCGGTGCTCGGCGGCACCCTGCCATGGTGGATCGGACCGTTGTTCGGCGCGGAGTTCGGCGCGGCCACGGTGCCCACCCTGATGCTGATGGTCTCGGCCATGATCTGCATACCCGGCCTGATGGCCACGGCTGGCATCAGCGCGTGGGGGCGGCCCGGCCTGCGCAGCATCGGCCTGGGCGTCACTCTGGTGGCCAACGTGTCCGTCTTCGTACTGCTGGTGCCACCTTTCGGGGTGATCGGCGCGTGCTGGACGAGCATCGTGAGCAACGTCGTCCTGACCGGTTTCATGGTCGTCGTCGCGTCCCGCGTCATGGGGGTGCCCGCCCACGACTTCCTGCTGGTCCGGCGCAGCGACCTCGCGCTGGCGTCGCGCGAGGTGGCACGACTGCTCCGGCGGATACGCAGGCGCGGCCGCAGCCGCGTCGCATGAAGCCCGGCGCGACCCCGAAGGACAGCCCCATGGACGGCAGAAGTTCCTCGCCCGACGTTGACGCCATCGTGCTGGGCGCGGGGATCAGCGGTCTGGTGTCCGCGTCGATCCTCGTCGAGCAGGGCAACGGCCGGGTGCTCGTCGTAGACGAGTACGGGCACGTGGGCGGCAACCACATCGACCGTGCGGTGGGGGCTACACCTACCGGCCCGCGGTGCGGCGGCTGGAGAGCAGCGGTGTCACCTTCCTGCTCGGGGCGAAGATGACGAGCGTGCGCAGGGCGGCAGCGGCGTTCGAGGACGCCTCCTGGGGAGAGCTCGCAAGGGGGCCCACAGCCCGCACACGGGCTCGCATAACCGAAAGAAAGCTCTGAGATGGACGCGCAGTCATGCGGCCGCACCTTGATCACCAGCGGCAGGTACCCACACAGCTCTACCACCTCGGCCACCACGCCCGGATCGGCGTCCTCGTGGGTGCCGGACCGCCGCCGGAACAGGGCGACCGTCACGGACACACACCACCAGACACGAGATACCACCCGGCCGGGAACCGTTGGTTGGAAGTCGCGTCATAGACCTCCGCCGCCACGATGCCGCCCGACACCCGAGGAGTTTTCGATCATGGGCGATTGAGCCCGGATAGCGCGGCGGTCATTGGGTCCAGCACCAGCCCACCGCCCGGGTGTCGACGTTGCAGGCCGAGGCGGCGCTGCGCCGCAGCTGATCATCGGGCCGGGCCCGGGCGCTCATCGGTCCCGGTCCCGGCTGCGGGCGAACGCGGCCAGGCGAGCGGACCGCGACCGGCGGTCGGCCGCGATCCGCTTCAGGACGTCGACGTGCGTCTCGGTGGCCTCGCGGCGGGCGTACCGGCCCGCCGCAGCCCGGCGGAATGCCTCGTCCTGCGGGTCGGGCACGCGGCGGGCAGCGCGCTTGAGGCCCTCGGCGAGGGCCGCCACGTCCTCGGTCGCCACCAGCTCACCGATCCGCGGATCGGTGATGACGTCCGCCGGGCCGAAGTCGCAGTCCGCGGCCAGCAGCGGGAGGCCGAACTGCAGTGCCTCCACGAGGACCACGCCGAAGCCCTCCCAGCGCGAGGGCAGGACGAAGCAGTCGGCGCAGCGGAGGTAGCCGGCCGGATCGGAGCTGTAGCCGGCGAAGGCGACGACGTCGTCCAGGCCGAGCTCGCTGCTCAGCCGCCGCAGCGCCGCATCGTCGGGTCCGGACCCGACCAGGGTCAGGGTGACCGGGGGGAGGTCCGGCCGGGCTGCGGCGAGCGCGCGCAGCAGGACGTCCTGGCCCTTCTGGCGGGACAACCTCGCCACGTTCACAAACCGGAATCGCCCGTCCCCGGGCGACCGTGCTCCCGAGTCGCCGAGGTCGCGGACGGGGTTTGGGGCGAAGTGGACCGGCGCGCGCTGGGCGATCGACTGGGCGGCGTGCTGGCTGAGTGCGGGGGACACGGCGAGGACGGCCGAGACGCGGCGCGACACGATGTGGCGGAACAGGCTGAACGCGGCCCGGGTGCGCCGGGAGCCCGCGGCCTCCTCGACCCGGGGATTGCCATGGAGGTGCGTGACGAACACGGGCAGGCGCAGTCCCCGGGTGGCCAGCCAGGCGATCACCGAGGCCTCGACCTGCGGGCAGACGAGGACGTCGAAGCCCCCGTCGTGGACCCGGGCCCGCAGCGTCGCTGCGAGGCTGCGCAGCCGGTCTACGTCGAGCACGTGGAGGGTGTAGCGGGTGTCTGCGAGCAGGTCGTCGTCGTAGCGCGACGAGAACAGCACGTGGACGTCGAGCAGGTCGCCGTGGGCCTCCATGAGGCCCGTGGCGATCTCGTGGACGACCCGCTCGATGCCGGCGAAGTGCCGGGACGGCGGAACGAGGTAGGCCACGCGGACGCGGGCGTCGGCACCGGGCAGGTGGGCGTTACCTTCGACCTGTCCGTGGCGGTGCCGGGTCAGGAGCGTGGCCGGGCGGGCGCGGGCGCCGAGCTGCGCCGACTCGTAGACACGCGTGTAGTCGTCCGCCATGCGTCGGACCGTGAGGTGCTCGGCTCCCTGCTTCGCCCGGGAGCGCCAGCTCGCGAGGACGTCCGCGTCGGCCATCAGGGCGCGGAACGCCGCCGCCATAGCCGGGGGGTCCGACGCCGGGGTGAGCTGGCCAGCCCGGCCGTGCTCGAGCACCTCGGGGATGCCTCCGACGGCGGTGGCCACTATCGCGCAGCCCGCCGCCCTGGCCTCCGCGACGGCGAGCGGGCACGGATCGGCGAGGGTGGCGGTGGCGAAGATGTCGGCCTGCTCCAGGAGCGGGCGGGGGGTCAGGGTCGAGCCCTTGAAGTGGACGGATCGGTCGAGGCCGAGGTCGGCGACCAGGCCCATCAGGCGCTCGCGGTCCGAGCCGCCCCCGATGACGTTGAGGTGCCAGTCCGGGAACTCCGGCAGCACCTCCGCGAAGGCCCTGATGACGTCGTCCACGGCCTTGCGCCGATGCAACCCGGAGAGCGTGACCACGCAGGGCCGGGCCAGGGGCCCGAGGTCGGCGCCGTCCAGGGTCTCCCGGGGCGACCCGTCGGCCCCGTTGAGCACGGTCACGACCTTCCCGGCGGGATAGCCCCGGGACAGCAGCAGCTGTCGTTCGGCCTCGCTGACCGCGACGACGACCCGGCCGAGCCGCATGAGCACCGAGTGCTTGTCGAACGAGTTGTGCACCGTCGTCACCAGCGGCGCCCGCACCAGCATCGAGATGCCGAAGCCCAGCACCGCCGACGACATCATGTGCGCGTGGACAACGTGCGGCCTAAAGCGCCCGGCGATGGCCAGCATGGACATCGCGACACGGCTCGCGACCCGCAGGCCCTCCGGGCGGGGGACGATCGCGACCTCGACGCCATGAGCGCGCAGCATGTCGTCGTACCGACCACCGGAACTCGCGATCAGGACGTCATGCCCCGCGTCGGCCTGTGCGCACGCCAGATCCACCGCCACGTGCACGCTGCCGTTGCCGTCGACGCAGTGCTTGAGGATGTGCATGATCCTCATATGCCTACACTCCTCGGGTCGTTGGACAGACCCGCGTGGTCGCCCCAGCTCGACGGCTGGGGAGGCGAAGCCAACCCGACGAGAACGCTCCCGAGCCGAGCCGGCCGACCGCATGTTATCACCGCCACGGCACGTCCAGGTGTGTGCGGCGGGGCGAGCGTCGAAGGCCGGTAACGATCGCTCTGCCCCCGACGAATCACCTATGTGGCTTCGTTCCAGGAGGCGTGAGGTGGAGAATTCCTGCATCCCGAACCGCGGCGCCGTCCCCGTGGTCGTCCGCCGGCCTCGATCCACGGAGTGAGATGCCCGTCATCGACCTGAACGACTCCTGCCTGGGAGACGCACAGCCCCTCGTGCGGTGCGATGTGTGCATCGTCGGCACCGGACCCGCCGGCGCCACCCTTGCACGTGAGCTGTCCGGTTCAGGACTGCGTGTCACGATCCTGGAGAGCGGCGGCCTCGAACGGAGCCCGGACGCCGATCGGCTCGAAGACATCGAGAGCGTCGGCCGGCCCCGGGTGGAGCCCCAGTGGAGCGTGCGCAACCGGGTCGTGGGTGGGAGCTCGTACACCTGGGGCGGGCGATGTGCCCCCTTGGACGCCGTCGACTTCGAGGAACGGCCCTGGGTACCCGCCTCGGGCTGGCCGTTGCGCCTCGAGGACCTCGTGCCCTTCCTCGACCGGGCCGCCTCGCATCTGGGCCTCGCGGTCGGGAGCGGGTTCAGCGACGACCGCTTTTGGGAGCTGGCCGGCCGCCGGGTCCCGGCCACGGCTCCCGACCCCGCGGTTCTGCTGCCCTTCTTCTGGCAGTTCAGCCGCGACGACCAGGAGTCCTACCCCTTCGAGTACATGCGCTTCGGCCGTCACCTCGCCAAGCGGCTCGGTCGCGACGTCACCCTGGTGGCCGGGGCGACCGCGCTGCGGGTGGACCCGGTCGAGTCCGGACGGGCCGTGCGGTCGGTGGAGTACGCGAGGCCCGACGGTCGCCGCCGGACCCTGGCGGCGGGGACGGTCGTCCTCTGTGCCGGCGGGATCGGGAACGCGCGCATCCTGCTGTCATCCGACACCGTGAGACCGTCCGGCCTCGGCAACGACCGGGACCTGGTCGGCCGCTACCTCATGGACCATCTGCGGGGCGCGGTGGGCACCTTCGACGTGGCGGGCTCGGCGGCCCTGCAGAAGCGCTTCGGCCGATACAACGTCCGGGCCCGCATGTTCCGGGCAGGTCTGCGGCTCAGTCCCGAGGTCCAGCGCGCCGAGGGACTGCTCAACTGTGCGGCCTGGCTCGGCGAGGAGTGGGCTCAGGACGACCCCTGGGCTGCTCTGCGACGGGTTCTGGGAGGACGGCCGCAGCTTCCGGCGGACCTGCTCGCCCTTGTGCGCAACGGAGGGTTCCTCGCGCGGGGGGCAAGGGACTACTTCGTCGAGCGCAACGGCGTCCCGCGCAAGCTCGACGCGCTCGAACTGGTCTGCATGGTCGAGCAGCGCCCGGACCCCGACAGTCGCATCACCCTGTCGGACCGACGCGACCGCTTCGGCATGGCTCTCCCGCGGATCGACTGGCGGGTCAACGAGAACGAGACGCGAACCATGCGCCGGACGGCCGAGCTCCTGGCGGCCGAGCTCGTCCGCATGGGGTATCCCGCCCCCCGGCTCGCCGAGTGGGTGGGAGAGGGAGCGGGCTTCCCCCCATCGTTCGTCGACGTCGCCCACCCAACCGGGACGACGCGCATGTCCGCCGACCCCGGGACGGGCGTCGTGGACGCGAACGGGCAGGTCCACGGGGTCAACGGGCTCTACGTCGCCGGCAGCTCCGTCTTCCCCACAGGTGGCCACTGCAACCCGACGCACATGATCGTGGCGATGGCGATCCGGCTTGCCGACCACCTGCGGGACCGGGTGGCCGATGCCTGCGCCGTCCCCGCATCCGTCCTCGGTGCCGTCGGGCCGGGCACCGTCCTGGTGACGGGGGCGACCGGCCGGATCGGCCGGGTCGTGGTCGCCGACCTGCTCGCGCGTGGCCACCGCGTCCGCGCGACCACGTCCCAGGAACCCCCGGCCGACGCGGGGAAGCTCGAATGGCGCCGGCTCGACCTGCTCGAGGCGCAGGCCGCGGACGTGGACCGGATCGTCACCGGCTGCGAGGCGGTCGTGCACCTAGCCGCCGAGATCGGCGGGATGGACCGGATGCAGCGGGTCAACGCCGAGGCGACGCGGCTCCTGGCCGAGGCCGCCGAGCGGGCCGGTGTCGGCGCCTTCTGCTATACGAGCTCGGTGTCGGTGTACGGCAGCGGCAGGCGGCGTACCGCGCACGAGGACGCGCCGGTCCTGACGGTCGAGCGGGACGTACGGTCGGAGTACCTCGCCCTCGACTACGTCCGCGCCTACGGACGGACCAAGCTCGCGGGCGAACGAGCGTTGCACGCCGCCGCGCGTTCGGTGAGCTACGTACTGCTCCGGCCGACCGTCGTCGTGGACGTGGAGCAACTGATCGCGACCACGTCGTGGGGCCGCGTCGAGCGCGCACTGAAGGCCCACCGCCACGCCCACCACGTGTACGTGCGTGACGTGTCCGACGCCCTGATCTGGTCGATGAAGCGTGCGCTGGCCGCGGAACCCGGGAGCGTCGAGACCTTCAACCTCTCCGAGGACGGCATCGCCGAGCCCACCCACGGTCACTTCCTGCGTCGCGTTAGGGCCGCGACCGGTGACCGTCGCCGGGTCGTCGTCGTGCCGGGCATCGCCGACTGGCTGCACGACATGGTGCGCTTCCGCATGCTCACCGCGCGCAACCCGCTGTGGCGCATGCGTTTTCCCGATGACCGGATCCGGGAGGCGGGCTACCGTCCCCGCTTCGGAATGGCGCACGCTCGGGCGATGGCGCTCGAAGAGCTGCGGCAGAGGTCGCGAGTCGCCTCGATCGCCGAGCCGGACGCGCGTGGCGACCGGCGCGCGGGGCGTCCGCTCGCTGTCGTGCGACCCGCCCCAAATGAGCGGAACGACCGGGAATGAGCGAACCTGGGGAGCCCAGGCCGGCTACCACCCCGTCGCCAACCCGCTGTCCGGCGTGCGACGGGCCACCTGCCGCCATCTCACGCCACGTGCCCGCGCGACCCACTCGCCGTGCTGACCGAGAACGCCCCCCCGCGGATAGCGGCCAACCGCGGCTACGCGATGACGACCGGGGACATGGTCGTATTCCTCGACCGCATCTTCCCGCTCGAGCCGGGCGTCGGCGACGCCCCGGGACTCGCCGTGCTTCGCGAGAGCAGCGGATGAACATGTACCACCTCGTCTCGCAGGTCATCGCCTACGGGGTCGACGGCGACGTCGTCGAGCTCGGCTGCAACGAGGGCCAGTCGGCTGTCCTCATCCAGCGGGTGATCAACAATCTCGGATCCACCAAGGTGCTCCACCTGTACGACAGCTTCGAGGGTCTGCCGTCGACGGCGGCAGGGGATGATTCGTCGTACCAGGAGCGGGACCTCGCGACGACGGAGGACGCGGTGCGCGCGAGCTTCCACCGGTACGGGTTGCCGCAGCCGGTCGTGCACCGGGGATGGTTCAGCGAGACCCTTCCCGCGGGACTTCCGGCGTCGATCTCGTTCGCCCATCCGGACGGGTGGAATCACCTCCGCGGCGTGCAGAAGGCGTGCGACGAGTTCCTGCACGACACGCCGGAGCGGGTTTCCTCCATCTACTCGGGCTGCCTCTCCCATGGATTCTTCCGCAAGCTGTGAGCCGGTATACGTCGTGAAGCGGCTCAGTGTGGTCATCGCCAACTACAACTACGATCGCTACGTCGCCGCCGCCATTGAGAGCGCGCTGGCCCTGCGGTGGGACGACGTGGAGGTCGTCGTCGTCGACGACGGCTCGACGGACGGCTCGCCGGCCGTGATCCGGCGGTACGCCGACCGCGTCACGGTCCTCCTGACGGACAACGCAGGCCAGCGGGTCGCCGCCAACCGGGGCTACGCGCTGACCACCGGGGACGTCGTGTTGTTCCTGGACTCCGACGACGTGCTGCCGCCCGACTTACCCGTCCGCCTCGCCGAGGCGTGGCGCCCCGAGGTGAGCAAGGCCCAGTTCCAGATGCAGCGCATCGACGAGGCCGGCGTGCCGAGCGGCGCCCCCTTCCCGGACTACCGTCGGGTCCCGACGCCCGCGGACATCCGGCGCTGGGCCTCCGAGACGACGGCCTACCCGACGCCGCCGGGTTCCGGCAACGCGTACGCGAGGACGTTCCTCGACCGCATCTTCCCCGTCGACGGGAGCACGGGCGACGCGTCCGATTCCGCGTGCCTCGCCGCGGCGCCGTTCTTCGGCGACGTGGTCAGCGTGCCCGGGGTCGTGGTCGGCTACCGCCGGCACGGGGCGAACGACAGCAACCTGCTGCGAGACGACCGGCGCTTCCCCCGGGAGGTCGCGCGTGCGCGCGCCCGCTGGCGATTCGCGCAGCGGGCGTGCGGAGCCCGGGACGCCGCGATCGACGAGCGACCGCTGTTCCGCAGCCGCGAGCTGCTGCAGCTCCGCGTCGCCGCCCGCCGGGTGGCTCCGGCCGAGCGGCCGCTGCCCGGCGACAGCCGGGCCCGGATGCTGCGGGACGCGGTGCGCGCGCCCTTCCAGGTCGGCCCGGAGCCCCTGCTGCGGAGGGTTGTCATCGCCGTCTGGTGCACCGCGACGCTCGTTGCTCCGCTGCGCGTCGCCCGCCACCTGATCAGCACGCGATACGGCCGGCGCCCATGACCACCACGCCGGCACCGGGGAGCGCGACGTGACGTCGCTGACCCTGGTCACCCTGGTCGTCATCAGCTACGGGGTGCTCAATGCGGGCGGCTATGGACGCGCGCTGGCCCTCGGCGGCGCAACGGCGGCGGGAGCCGCGGTGGTGATCGGCAGCGTCGCCGTGCCGACGTTCTACGCCGTGGCGCTCGGTACCGTCGTGGCGCTCGGCCTCCAGCTGCTGGGCCACGGACGGTCACCCCCGCCGCCTCGACGGCGTCTCCCGCCCGGGGTGTCCCTGCTCCTGCTCTTCCTCGGCTGGTCGGCGTTCGTCACCGTGCTGGCACCCATCCTGTTCGACGGGACAGAGGTCCTCACCCCCGCAGGCGCCCGCCGGCTGGCGTCCGGGTTCCTCACCTCCTCCAACCTCGCGCAGGTCATCTACCTCGTGCTCGGGGTCTGCGTGGTCGTGTTCCTCGCCCGGTCGGCCCACGGGGGCCCGGAGCTCATCGGCCTGACCGCCGGCGCCACCACGCTGCTGTCGTTGTGGCGGTACCTCAACGAGGGGATCGGTCTCCCCTTCCCCGAGGGCGTTTTCGACAACTCGCCCTTCCTCGCCTACATCGAGACCGCGGCGGGCGGCGTGGAGCGCTTCCGCGGCATCCTGTCCGAGCCGGCCGGCCTGGCCGCCTCGTCGCTGGTCACCATCAGCTACATGCTGTCGCGCTCGCTGCAGGTGCAGGGCTGGCGCCGGGCGGGTGCGCTCGGCGTCGCCGGCGTGGCCGTGTTCCTGGGCTCGATCTCGACGTCCGCCACATTCGTCGTCGCGGGCGTGGTCGTCGCCCTCATCGCGGCGCTCGCCATCGCGCTCGGCTTCCTCCTGCAGCGGATCGCGGTGAGCACGCTGGTGAGTATCATGGCGTGTGCCCTGGTCATCGTGGCCCTCTGGGTGCTGCCAATCATCGCCGACTTCGTCGAGGCCACGGTGAACGAGAAGGTGAGCTCGTCGTCGTTCACCGAGAGGTCAGGAGCGAACTCGGCGTCCTACGACCTCTTCCTCGACACATTCGGTATCGGTGTCGGCCTGGGGGCCAACCGGGCGTCGTCTTTCCTCGCCGGGCTGCTGAGCACCACCGGTCTCGTCGGGACCCTGCTCTTCGCGGCTGCGGTCGCCGGTCTCATCCGCCGCAGCGCCGCCGTGCGTGAGTGCCGTCCGGTGGTCTGGGCCCTGGTGACGACCCTGGTCCTCAAGACGGTCGCCGGTCCCGATCTGTCCGACAGCAGCGGGATCCTGTGGATGTCGCTCGGCTTGCTCTCGCACGCTGTCCTGCGGCTGGAATCCCGCGAGCGCGCCGGGCCACCCGTCTCGGAGGTCGGCCCCGCTGCGCCCCTCGCCGAGCGGCTCACGCCGCGGTGAGGCACTTGGCGGGGTACCCACGCGTGTCGACGGCGGCCCGGACGAGGCGCCGGTGGCTGTGGATCGTCCCCGTGCTCCTGATCCTGCTGTCCGTGACCGGCTTGATGATGCAGTCGTGGTTGACCGACGACAGCGGTCGTAGGCTCGCCGCCGAGGCCACGGTGACGGCCAGCTCCACCGAGCTCGGCCACTCTCCCCGCGACGTGGTGGGATCGGGTGACGCAGCCTCGCCCGGCGCCACCTGGCAATCGGCCGGGGAGACCATGGGCGCCTGGGTCGAGCTGTCGTGGCCGCGCAGCCACGTCCTGCGACAGATCGTGATCGTGCGCAACCCCGTCGCCGAGGCCGGAGTCACCGACGGATTCCTCAGCTTCGGCGATGGGTCCTTCCTCCAGGTGACGCTGTCCGCGACCGCGGACCGGACGGTCGTCCCGATCAGCCCGCGCTCGGCGGACCGGGTCCGGTTCACCGCATCCGCGGTCAGCCCCGGAGCGCAGAGCGTGACGATCGCCGAGATCGCCGTCAGCAGCGTGCCGGGTGTCGGTGACGTCGTCACCGACACCGTGCCGGACGGGAACTCGGCGCTCGGCGCGTCCGTCACGCAGGACGTGCGCGCGGGCGCATCCGATCCTCGTGGCCTGGTGGACGGCTCTGGTGCGCCTGGCAGTGGTGGGGCGGGCGCCGACTGGACCGCGACTCGACCCGCCGGTGCCTGGGTGCAGCTGGACTGGGCCCGTCCCCGGGAGCTGACGAGCATCGCGCTGGTGGGCAGCCCCCGGTCCGGGGCGACCCTGAGCAAGGCGACGTTGACCTTCGGTGACGGTTCGCGGCTACCGGTCGGTGCCGTGCTCGCAGAGCCCGACCGGCCGACCATCGTCAGCTTCATGCCGAGGGTGACGACGTCGGTCCGTCTCACCATCGGGAGCGTGACCGGGGCGGGGCCACTCATGCTGGGCGAGTTACGTGCCTATCAGCGTGGAGCGACGCCGGTACGGGCGACGCCCGGCAGGTCGTCGGGACCGCAGGCGGTAAACGTGACCGGCTGCGCCGCTCCCGCCGCGGGCCCGCCGGGCTCGAGCATGGTGGTCAGCTGCCCACCGTCCGGCGCGGTGGTGGACGGCGTCGTCGAGCTGCAGGTCGTCCCCGGTGCCGGATACTCGGCGGTCGAGGCCACGGTGTGGCCGGCGGAGGTGGACAAGCCCGTCGGCGTGCCGGTCCGGGCCGAGCCAGACGCGGCGGGTATCGCCCGGTTGGCGGTGGACGTGCGGGCCGCGGATCCCGGTCCGCTGACCGTGGAGGTGGCGGCGACCGGCCCGGAGCGGGAGCGCAGAGCGGTCCACTTCCAGCTTTACCGCCGCGTCGGCGACGGCGCGGGGGCCGACGTCCCGTCGAGCGCGCCGGCGACGGGCCGCACCCTGGCGTACGCGGAGGAGTTCGACAGGCCCGTGTCCCTCTCGCGCACCGGCCTCGGCGCGGACTACGCGGCGGCCAAGCCCTCACACGGCGGTGCGGAGGACTTCGGTGACGCGATCTTCGCCGACCCCGCGCTGGGATTCGGCTCCGTGCGGGTCGTGGACGACCGCTACCTCCGCATCGACGTCGAACCGCTCCCTGCCGGCTACGCCGACCCCCAGGGCTGGGGCCGGACGCACCTCGGCGGAATGCTGGCCTCGGCACGCCCGGGCGGGTCGGGTTTCTCCGCGCAGTACGGCTACTTCGAAGCCCGGATGCTCGCTCCGGCGGCGCCCGGGACGTGGCCGGCGTTCTGGATGCTGCCCAGCGACAACCTGATCGCGCCGACCCCCGTCGTGGCGGAGATCGACGCCGTCGAACTGTACGGCCACAACCCGCAGGGGGCGTGCCACGTCACGCACAACTACCAGGGCGGCCGGGACGACGGCGTCAGCCATTGCGGGCAGCGCTTCCGCACCGAGCGGGACGCCTTGTCCTGGCACACGTACGGGGTGTCGATCACGCCGGTGGGAAACACCTTCTCCGTGGACGGCAGCGTCGTCGCGACCGCGCCACAGGTCCCGGGCGGGAGCGCTCCCCTGTTCTTCCTCGTGAACCTCGCGCTGGGGGGAGGGTGGCCCGTGGATCTGGCCGCCGTGCAGGGCCGGGCCGCGCTGTACGTCGACTACGTGCGGGTCTTCGTCTGAGTGCTCGGCCCTGCGGGGCCGTGCTCCGACACAGGGCGACGGCCTGTTCCGGGGTGCCGACGGCGCTGCACTAGCCCTGCCCGGGCTGGGGCTGGCCGTGCGGAGGGAGGACCTGCGGCGAGGCGGGCTGTGCGGCCGGCTCACCGGAGGTCACCTCACCGGCAACCGGCGATCCGCGCATCGAGGCACGGATCTGGTCCAGCCGGGAGCGGCCCGCCATGTCCAGCGTCGACTCCTGCACCTCCAGCATCCGTCCCTGCACCGAGTTCTGCGCCAGCTCGGCGGACCCGATCGCGTTGGCGTACCGGCGCTCGATCTTGTCCCGGACCTCGTCGAGCGACGGTGTGTTGCCCGGCGCGGCCAGCTCGGACATCGACCGCAGCGAGGCGGATACCTGCTCCTGCATCTTCGCCTGCTCCAGCTGGGAGAGCAGCTTGGTCCGCTCCGCGATCTTTCCCTGCAGCACCATCGCGTTGCGCTCGACCGCCTGCTTGGCCTGGCCGGCCGCCTGCAGGGACTGGTCATGCAGCGTCTTGAGATCCTCCACGGACTTCTCCGCGGTCACCAGCTGGGTGGCGAATGCCTCGGCGGCCTGCTCGTACTGCTGTGCCTTGGCCTCATCGCCCCTGCCCCGCGACTCGTCGACGAGCACCAATGCCTGCCGGGTCGAGGATTGCAACTTCTCGATCTCACCGAGCTGCCGGTTGAGCTTCATCTCCAGCTGGCGCTGGTTGCCGATGACGGCGGCGGCCTGCTGGGACAGTGCCTGGTGCTGCCGCTGCGCGTCCTCAATGGCCTGCTGGATCTGCACCTTGGGGTCGGCGTGCTCGTCAATCTTGGACGAGAACGCCGCCATCAGGTACTTCCATGCCTTCACGAACGGGTTGGCCATCTCCTCCGCTGCCTCCTCATGAGCCGCGTGCTGCTGACTCCATGGTGTCAGGTGCTCCATGGTGTCAGGTGCTCCATGGTGTCAGGTGCTCCATGGTGTCAGGTGCTCCATGGTGTCAGGTGCTCCATGGTGTCAGGTGCGCAGCGGCGCTTCCACCGACCCCAGGGAGAACTGGGGATATCCCAGAGATGGCTACCCGGTCTCAGGCCGCCACCAGCTCAGCCGGGACCGTGTTAGGCACCTCGGGCAGGTAGACCGGGCCGAGATCGTTCGCCACCAACCGCAACAGCTCGTCCAGCGGTAGGTCAAGCGCGTCGCAGATCGACGCGAGGAGTTCGCTGGACGCCTCCTTGCGGCCCCGCTCCACCTCAGAGAGATAACCCAGGCTCACCCGGGCAACCCGGGACACCTCGCGCAACGTGCGGCGCTGCGAGGTTCGCGTCCGGCGCAACCGCTCGCCGATAGCCTCCCGCAGCAGCGTCATCGCGTATCCCTTCTGGGTGTCGGCCGGGCCTACGAGGCACCGGCGCGCTTGCCCCTACCGTACTCAGAGCCGGGCGCTCAGGGCGTCCGCCGTGCGCGAACGCCGCCGCGGGACCAGGTAGGTGAGTGGTCATGGCAGCGCGATCGCCCGGCGGCCGGTGGCACGCAGCCGCACGGCACGCACGATATAGTCGACGCCGGTGACGACGGTGAGCACCACCGCGATGCCCATCACCGCCCAGCGCACCGGATGTGCCGCCAACGGCAGCGGCAGCACATAGAGCCCGATTGCCACAACCTGCGCGAATGCCTTCACCTTGCCACCACGGCTGGCCGGGATCACCCCGTACCGCAGCACCCAGAATCGCAGCGCGGTGACGCCCAGCTCGCGGACCGCGATCAGCAGGGTGATCCACCACGCCAGCTCACCCAGCACGCTCAGGCCCACCAGCGCTGCCCCGATCAGTGCCTTATCCGCGATCGGATCGGCGATCGCACCGAACGTGGTGACCAGCCCACGACGTCGGGCCAGGTCGCCGTCGAGCCGGTCGGTGAGCGAGGCGACACCGAGTATCACCGCCGCGGTGACCCGCCACGCCGGATCATCACCACCCTCGGTGAACAAGGCGAGCACGAACACCGGCACCAGCACCATCCGGGACATGGTCAGCAGGTTGGCCAGGTTCCACAGCGGAACGTCGGTCGCCGGCGGCGGGTTCACGGCGCGCCGTCGGCCGGGGCGATCAGCTCCACCGGCTCGACGACCAGATCGACGCCCCGGGCGGTGAGCACCCGGCAGCGCACCAGATCGCCGACCGTCAACGAGTCAGCCCCCGGTCCGGTGCACACGCACTCCCCGTCCACCTCGGGGGCCTGGTGCTCGGCGCGCCCGACAACCTCGTCGGCCGCGGTGTCGTCAACCAGTACCTCGACGATGTCCCCGACCCGCTCCTCGGCGCGCTGCGTGGTGAGCTGCTCGACCAGGCCGCTGATCCGCGCGACGCGCTCGGCGATGGTGTCCTCGTCGTGGCGCCCGGGCAGGCCGGCGGCCTCGGTGCCGTCCTCGTCGGAGTAGCCGAACACGCCCACCGCGTCCAGCCGTGCCTCGGTGAGGAAGCGCTCCAGCTCGGCGACGTCGGCGTCGGTCTCCCCGGGGAACCCGACGATCACGTTGCTGCGCGCCCCCGCCGCGGGCGCGTGCTGGCGGATCTGGTCCAGCAGCGCCAGGAAGGACTCCCGCGAGCCGAACCGGCGCATCCGCCGCAGCACCGGCTCGCTAGCGTGCTGGAAGGACAGGTCGAAGTAGTCTGCCACGCCGGGGGTGCCGGCGATCGCGGCGACCAGCGACGGGCGGGTCTCGGCCGGCTGCAGGTAAGAGACCCGGGTACGCAGGACGCCGGGGACCGCGGCCAGCCGGCCCAGCAGCTCCTCCAGGGCACCGGGCTGGCCTAGGTCCTTGCCGTAGGACGTGGAGTTCTCGCTGACCAGCACCAGCTCGCGGACCCCCGTGCCGGCCAGCCACGCCGCCTCACCCAGCACCTCGCTGATCGGTCGGGAGACGAATGCGCCACGGAAGGTGGGGATGGCGCAGAACGCACAGCGCCGGTCGCAGCCCGACGCGATCTTCAGCGGGGCGACCGGGGAATCATCCAGCCGGCGGCGCGGCACTCGGGGGCCCCAGCCGTGCCCGGGCAATGCGGGACCGGCGGCAAGCGCGGCGGGCCGGGACACCGGGGTGATCGGCAGCAGGGTGCGGCGGTCCACCGGCCGGTGCGCGGGCACTGCCCGGCCGGCGAGGACGTCGCGCAGCCGGCCGCCCAGCTCCGGATAAGCGTCGAACCCCAGCACCGCGTCGGCCTCGGGCAGGCTGGCTGCCAGTTCGGTGCCATAGCGTTCAGCGAGGCAACCCACCGCGACCACCTTGGCGCCGGTGTCCGCAGCCGCCAGCAGCGTGTCGATGGAGTCTTTCTTCGCCGCGGCGACGAAACCGCAGGTGTTGACCACCACCACGTCCGCCGCGCCACCGTCGGCGTCCACCAGCTCCCAGCCGTCCCCGGTCAGCCGACCAGCCAGTTCCTCAGAATCGACCTCATTGCGGGCGCAGCCCAAAGTGACCAGCGCAGCACGCGGCAACTCCGACACAAGCTCAGGGTATCGGGCGCCCCCGTCCTGCCTCGCCACATGGATGCTTGTCGTCGTCCCAGCGGGTGAGCCAACGACGACAAGCATCCATATCGCGGCGTCGCTCTCCTAGGTTCTCGGGTGTGCCTTCTCCGGTCACTGTGCGTCGGGCCAGGGTTGGGGACGTCCGTCGGATCAAGGATCTGGTGGACCGCTACGTCGGCGCGGTGCTGCTGGCCAAACAGCTCGTGACGCTCTACGAGGACGTCCAGGAATTCTGGGTGGCCGAACGGGACGGTTCGATACTTGGCTGCGGCGCGCTGCACGTGCTCTGGGAGGACCTGGCCGAGATCCGCACCCTGGCCGTGCACCCGGACACCCGGGGCCAGGGGGTAGGACACGCGCTGGTTGCGCAGCTGGTCGAGCAGGGCCGGGCGCTGGGGCTGGGGCGCATCTTCGTGCTGACCTTCGAGGAACGGTTCTTCTCCCGGCATGGCTTCCGGGCCATCGAAGGAACCCCGGTGACTCCGGAGGTCTACGACGAGATGCGCCGCTCCCACGACGAGGGCGTCGCGGAGTTCCTCGATCTGGCCTACGTCAAACCCAACACCCTGGGCAACACCCGCATGCTGCTTGAGTGGTAGACCCGGTCAGTCCGCATCGCCGCCTGGCGGGTCGCCGCCGCGGATCAGGTACAGCAGCCCGTCGAGCTCGTCGGGTTTGGTCAGCACGTCGCGCGCCTTGGACCCCTCCGAGGGGCCGACCACTCCCCGGCTCTCCAGCAGGTCCATCAGCCTGCCCGCCTTGGCAAAGCCGACCCGCAGCTTGCGCTGCAGCATCGAGGTCGAGCCGAACTGGCTGGTCACCACGAGTTCGGCGGCCTGCAGCAACACGTCGAGGTCGTCGCCGATGTCCGGGTCGATCTCCTTCTGGTCACCCGCCTTGGCCGCGGTGACGCCGGCGGTGTACTCCGGGGTGGCCTGCTCCTTGGTGTAGTTGACGACCTTGGAAATCTCGTCATCCCCGATGTAGGCACCCTGGATGCGCACCGGCCTGGAGGCGCCCATCGGGAGGTAGAGCCCATCACCCATGCCGATCAGCTTCTCCGCGCCGGGCTGGTCCAGGATCACCCGGCTGTCGGTCAGCGAGGAGGTGGCAAAGGCCAGCCGGGACGGCACGTTGGTTTTGATCAGCCCGGTGACCACGTCGACGCTGGGCCGCTGGGTAGCCAGCACCAGATGGATCCCGGCGGCCCGGGCCTTCTGCGTGATCCGGACGATAGCGTCCTCGACGTCGCGCGGCGCGGTCATCATCAGGTCGGCCAGCTCATCGACGATCGCCAGGATGTACGGGTAGGGGCGGTACTCCCGCTCGCTGCCCGGCGGCGCGGTGATCTCGCCGGATCGCACTTTCTGATTGAAGTCGTCGACATGGCGCACCCGGCTGGCCTGCATGTCCTGGTAGCGCTGCTCCATCTCGTCCACCAGCCAGGCCAGCGCCGTGGCCGCCTTCTTGGGCTGGGTGATGATGGGTGTGATCAGGTGCGGGATGCCGTCGTAGGGGGTGAGTTCCACCATCTTGGGGTCGATGAGGATCATCCGGACCTCGTCGGGGGTGGCCCGGGCGAGCAGCGAGACGAGCATCGAGTTCACGAAGCTCGACTTGCCCGAGCCGGTGGAGCCGGCCACCAGCAGGTGCGGCATCTTGGCCAGGTTCGCGGTGACGAAGTGGCCCTCGATGTCCTTGCCCAGCCCGATCACCATGGGGTGCTGGTCGCGGCGCGACGCCGAGGAGCGCAGCACGTCGCCCAACCGCACCATCTCGCGGTCGCTGTTGGGCACCTCGATGCCGACCGCGGACTTGCCCGGGATCGGGGCCAGCAGCCGCACGTTGTCGGTGGCTACCGCATAGGCGATGTTGCGGGTCAGCTGGGTGATCTTCTCGACCTTGACCCCCGGGCCCAGCTCCACCTCGTAGCGGGTGACGGTCGGGCCCCGGTTGAACCCGGTGACCTGGGCGTCCACCGAGAACTGGTCGAGCACCCCGGTAATGGCCTCGATCATCGTGTCGTTGGCCTTGCTGCGGGCTTTCGGCGGGTCGCCGATGAGCAGCAGATCGGGTGGCGGGAGCTGGTAGTCACCCTCGATCACCCGGTGGCGGGAAGGCTGCGGGCTGGGCTTGCTGTGCACCGGCTCCTCGACCGGCACTGCGGGCTTGGCCGCAACCGCGGGTGGGACGGGACCCTCGACCGGGGGCTGCTCCTCGGTGAAGATCTTTGCAGTCTGCGCGGCCTGCCGACGTCGGGAAGGGCGACGCAACCGGATAGCGGCGGGATCGGCACCAGTCACCGTGGCATCGGTGTCGGCGGCATCGGGGTTCTGATCCGAATCCGTCGACTGTATCCCGCACAGCCTGCGGATCCGGTCGGGCACCGCACGGACGGCAGTCCCGGTCAGCACCAGCAGCCCGTAGCCGCCCAGCAACGCCAACAAGGGCGCCGCCACCCAGACGGTGAACCCGTCGAGCAAGGGATCGGCGACCAGGAACCCGATGGCGCCGGCGGCGTGGGACCGTCCCACCGCATCGGCGGGCGCGCCGGCCACCAGGTGCCACAGGCCCAGCGTCCCCAACGTCAGCAGCAAGGTGCCGACCGCGCGACGGGGCCGGGCAGCCGCGTCGGACTCGGTGCGCATCAGGGCCACGGCGACCCCGGCGAGCACCACCGGCAGCCCCAGCGCCGCGGTACCGAACATGGCCCGCAGGGTGTGCCGCACACCGGCACCGACTGGTCCTCCGGCGGCCCACCACTCCGCAGCGGCGGTCACCACGGCGAGCGCCACCAGACCGAGCGCCAGACCATCCCGGCGATGCGCGGGCTCGAGTTCCCGGGTCCGGCCCAGCGTCCTGACCAGCCCGCCGGAGCACCGGGCCAGCAGGGACCAGATACCCGCCACACCCCGGCCCAGGATGCGGCTGCGGCCCCTGCTGGGGCGCGGCCGCCGGGCCGGCCGCTGCGCAACCGACTGCGAGCGCGGCCTGCTGGCCGCGCTCTTAGTCCGAGAACTCTGGGACCGCCGGTTCACCGTCTTCGTGGTCGTCCCTCCCCAGGGCGCGCGATGCTGCCCGCTCATGGTCGCGTGGAAGGGCGTCAGGGCGTCCGCGACACGCCGGAAGTCTCAGCCGACCGGCAGCACGGTAGGAACGATCATCGGCCGGCGCCGGTAGGTGTCGGCGACCCACCGGCCCACCACCCGCCGCACCGCCTGGGCGATCCGGTGGGTGTCGGTGATCCCCTCCGCCTCGGTGCGGGCCAGCTCCATCTCCACCAGCGGCACGACACCGTCAAGAGCCTTCGGGTCGTCGGAGAACCCCCGGCCCGAGATCGTCGGCGGTGCCACCGCCCGGCCGGTGGCGGACGCCACCATCACGGTGATCGCGATGAACCCACCCTCGCCGAGGATCAGCCGGTCGGACAGCGTCGACTCCCCCACGTCGCCGACCGACAGCCCGTCCACGTAGACCTGCCCCACCTCGACCCGACCGGTGATCTCCGCGCGGCCATCCACCAGATCCACGACCACGCCGTCCTCGGCGATCACCACCCGCTCCGGCGGCACCCCAGTGCGGACCGCCAGCGCTGCGTTGGCTTTCAAGTGCCGCCACTCGCCGTGCACCGGCATGACGTTGGAGGGGCGGATCGCGTTGTAGAGGAACAGCAGCTCCCCAGCGGGCGCATGCCCGGACACGTGCACCTTCGCGGTGCCCTGGTGGACCACCGCAGCGCCCAGCCGGGTCAGCCCGTTGACCACCCGGAACACCGCGGTCTCGTTGCCCGGGATGAGGGAGCTGGCCAGCACGACGGTGTCCCCGGACCGGATCCGGATCTGCCGGTGCTCCCCGCGGGCCATCCGGGTCAGCGCCGACAGCGGTTCGCCCTGCGAACCGGTGGAGACGAACAGCACCCGGTGCTCGGGCATCGCCAGCGCCTCATCAAGGTCCACCAGCAGGCCCGGCGGGACCCGGAGCAGCCCGAGATCGGCCGCGACGCCCATGTTGCGCACCATCGACCTGCCTACCAGCGCCACCTTGCGCCCGTGGCCGGCGGCAACCTCCAGCACCTGCTGCACGCGATGCACATGGCTGGCGAAGCAGGCCACGATGACCCGCTGGGTGGCTTTGCCGATCACCGAGTCGAACACCGGGCCGATTTCCCGTTCCGGGGTGACGAAGCCGGGCACCTCGGCGTTGGTGGAATCGATCAGCAGGAGGTCGACGCCTTCGTCGCCGAGCCGGGAGAACCCAGCGAGATCGGTCAGCCGCCCGTCCAGCGGTAGCTGGTCAAGCTTGACGTCGCCGGTGTGCAGCACCAGCCCCGCCGGGGTGCGGATGGCCACCGCCAGTGCGTCGGGAATGGAGTGATTCACCGCGAAGAACTCACAGTCGAACGGCCCGCAACCGTGCCGGTCACCCTCCTTGACCTGCATCAGCTGTGGCTTCTGGTGGTGCTCGCGGGACTTCTCGGCGACCAGCGCGAGGGTGAACTCAGAGCCCACCACTGGCAGGTCGGGCCGTAACCGGAGCAGGAAGGGCACGGCCCCGATGTGGTCCTCGTGGCCGTGGGTGAGCACCAGCGCCTCGATGTCGTCGAGCCGGTGCTCGATCGCCCGGAAGTCGGGCAGGATCAGGTCGACCCCGGGCGCGTCGTCTTCGGGGAACAGCACCCCGCAGTCCACCACGAGCAGCCGGCCGGCGTACTCGAAGACGGTCATGTTGCGGCCGACCTCCCCGATACCTCCGAGGGCGACCGTGCGCAGGCCGCCGTCGGCCAGCGGCGGTGGGGCCGTGTCGGGGATGCCCGGGACGGGCAGCGCAGGGCCGGTGGGCAGGGCGCTCACGCGAGTACTCCGGCCTCGACCAGCGCCGCGGCGATAGCGGTGACCTGCTCGGGGTCGGCGGCGACCTGGGGCAACCGGGGGTCACCGACATCGAGCCCGGTCAGGCGCAGTGCCGCCTTCCCGAAGGCCACCCCGCCGACCACGGACAAGGCCCGGATCAACGCGAGGGTGGCGGCGTGCACCTCCAGCGCCGTACCCACCGCGCCGGCCTCGAACGCGGTGATCATGGCCCGGAGCCGGTCGGCCACCACGTTGCCGATCACGCTGACGAATCCCACCGCACCCACCGACAGCCACGGCAGGTTGAGCACGTCGTCCCCGCAGTAGTAGGCCAGGTCGGTGGTGGCAATCACCTCGGCACCGCAGCCGAAGTCTCCCTTGGCGTCTTTGACCGCGACGATCCTTGGGTGCTCGGCGAGCTGGTGGAGGGTCTCGATGGCGATCGGTACGAGGGAGCGCGGCGGGATGTCATAGAGCATCACCGGCAAGTCGGTGGCGTCGGCGACCGCGGTGAAGTGCGCGACCAGCCCGGCCTGTGGCGGGCGCGAGTAGTACGGGGTCACCACCAGCAGGCCGTGCGCACCGGCCCGCGCCGCCTGCCGGGCCAGCTGCACGCTGTGCACCGTGTCGTAGGTCCCCGCGCCGGCCACCACCGCCGCGCGGTCCCCGACCGCCGCAACCACCGCCCGCACCAGGTCAGCCTTCTCGATGTCAGTGGTGGTCGGCGACTCGCCCGTGGTGCCGTTGACCACCAGCCCGTCGCAACCCCGTTCCACCAGCTGGTAGGCCAGCTTCTGGGCGATGTCGAGATCCAGCTGTCCCGCGGCGGTGAACGGGGTGACCATGGCGGTGAGCACCCGGCCGAAGGGCCGGCCGGAGGTCGAAGTCGGCACAGTACTCATGCTGGGGACGCTACCGGTCGGCGCCAGAACCCCTGTCGGGCCCCAGCGGGTCGGGGCCACTACAAGCCCCGCGGGCTGCCCAGGAGGCCGGCCACGTCCACCTGGTCCCCCTCGATCTCGACGATCGCCTCGTCGCGGCCGAAGGCGTGCAGCGTCAGCTCCTCGGGTGAACCGACCACGGTGACCGAGCGTTCACCGCGCCGGGCGGTGCGCTCGGACCCGTCCGGAGTGCGCAACACGACGCCGACTGGCGAGTTCCGGTACAGCACCCGGGCCCCCCAGCGCAGCAGTCCCCACAGCACCCCTGCGCGGCGCGGGTCGGCCGGTCGGGGTTCCCACCCCGTTTCGGCCCGGCGCACGTCCTCGTGGTGAACGAAGAACTCGATTGTGCTGAACCTGTCACCCAACCCGGGCAGGCTCCACGGCGGCCCGCTACGGACCAGGCCAATAAGCTGCGGCCAGGGCCGTTGCGCAATGCTGCGCTGTACCCGAGCGGTGTAGGGGGCCAGCAGCGGCAGCAGGATTCCCCCGGCAGCGTCCGGCCGACCCTCCCGGAGCACCAGATGCGCCGCCAGGTCGCGGGTCGTCCAGCCTTCGCACAGCGTCGGGGCGTCCGGGCCCACCAGAGCCATCAGATCACACAACTCGTGCCGCTCGCTGGCCGCAATCGTGATCCCCCTCATGGCCACCTCACCCCTGTCGGTCGGGCCCTGCCGTCGTGAGCTCGATCTGCAGGAGCACCCGCTGGTCGCGCTGCATCGCCGCCCGGTAGTCGTCCCAGTCCGGGTGTTCGCCGGAGATCTTCCGGTAGTAGTCCACCAGACCTTCCATCGCTTCGGGCAGCTCCACGATCTGCACCGGGCCGCCGACCTGGATCCAGCGGCCGTAGAACCCGTCAGACAACACGCACAGCCAGGCCCGGGGTCCCGGCGTAGGTTACGCACCTTGAACGCGGTCTGCCGGGTGCTCACGACCACCCGGCCGCGAGCATCGACTGCCGCCGCCACCGGCGACATCTGCGGGGTGCCGTCCCTGCGCAGGGTAGCCAGCACCGCGCGGTGCTGCTCGGCGAGGACGGCCCGTGCCTCGTCTAGATCCATGTGTGCACGTTACGCCATCTGGCGGAGTCAGCCTTCGGACCCGAACGGGCTGGAAGCGATCTCCGTACCGTCGGGCAGGGCGGCGATCTCGAAGTCGCTGAACGCGTTGGGCGCCGCCTTGCGCAGCTGGCGCAGGCACTCCACCGCCAGTGCCCGGATCTCCACGTCGGCGTGCTCGGTGGCGCGCATCGCGATGAAGTGCCGCCAGGCGCGGTAGTTGCCGGTGACCACGATGCGGGTCTCGGTGGCGTTGGGCAGCACCGAGCGAGCCGCCTGGCGGGCCTGTTTGCGGCGCTGCGTGGCGTTGGGCTCGCCGGCAAACCGCTGTTCCAGCCCGGTCAAAAGCTCGTTGTAGGCCTGCTGACTGGCCCGCACCGCGGCGACGAACCGCTCGTGCAACTCGGGGTCATCGGCGATCACGTCCGGCTCGACCATAGCGGCGTCGCGCTCGGGGACGTAGCGCTGGGACAGCTGCGAGTAGGAGAAGTGCCGGTGCCGGATCAGCTCGTGAGTCAGCGACCGGGACACGCCGGTCAGGTAGAAGCTGACCGTGCCGTGCTCGAGCACCGAGAGGTGACCCACCTCCAGGATATGCCTCAGGTAGCCGGCGTTCGTGGCGGTTGCCGGGTTGGGCTTGCCCCAGGACTGGTAGCAGGCCCGGCCAGCGAACTCGGCAAGTGCCTGCCCGCCGTCGGCGTCTGCGGACCACGGTACGTCGGCGGGCGGGAAGAATTCCGTCTTGGCAACCAGCTGGACCCGCAACCCCACGGTATTCCCGGTTGTGACTGGATTCCCGGTTGCGGCTGGGCCGCTCACGGCTGGGCCGACTCCGTCAGGCTGGCTCACGGGCGCCTCCTCTCGAACGGCCACGCAGCCTATCTGCCGCACCAGCGACGCCTTGACTGACGTCATTTGTGACGTCATAGTTGACGTCATGGACTTGACACCTTATATCCGCCAGCTGCGCGAGGACCTCACCACTGCGGCGTCGGCAGGCGACGAGCAGACCCGGCGTACCGCCGCAGTGCTGGGAGCCGCGCTGGAACCCGCTGCCCGGCTGGCGATCATGAATGCGCTGTCCGACCTCGCCGCGGAGGTGACCGCGGCGCTGGACGACCGGGTGGTCGAAGTGCGGCTCGACGGCCGCGACGTCCGGGTCGCCGTGAGCTCACCATCCCACGCCGGGCCGCACGCATCCCACGCCGGGCCGCGCACCGAGGCCCAGCCGCCGCCCTCCGAGCCCGGTGCAGCCGCCTTCGGCGACGCCGGCGGCGACATCAGGCGGATGACCCTGAGGCTGATCGACCAGGTCAAGAACCAGGCTGAGCGGGCCGCCGCCGAACAGGGCGTCTCGCTCAACGCGTGGATTTCGCAGGCCGTTGCGGGCGCCCTGCGCAGCGAGCCGTGGAACGAGCCCCGGTGGGCCCGGGACGACCGGCGCGGTCGCAATCGGGTCCAGGGCTGGGTCCAGGGCTGAACAATCTCGTTGAGGAGAAACCGTGGAACACGACGACGCAGGCCTGCCGGTGATTCGGCAGCAGGACTTCGAGGGCGAGGGGCCGATCGACGTCTTCGTCGAACTCGACAGCGGACGGCTTGACATCCAGCTTGAAGAGGATAGTGCTGGTGAGGTGGCCGTGCAGGTCTGCGCCGACCCGGCCAGCCAGCCACCATGGAGCGTCGGGATCACCGGCCTGCTGAGCTGGCTGGGCGAGCAGGCCGGGGCGGCCCCATCGGGCGAGCTGGCCGCCGAGGCCGTGCGCCGCACGACGATCGACTTCACTGGGCGGCGCCTGGCTGTGCGCAGCCCGCGGGAATTCCCCTTGCGCACCGTGCCGCTGGCGATCCAGGTGAGGGCTCCGTCGGGCTCGTCGGTCACCGCTCGTAGCGGCTCGGCGGACATCGCCGTCGACGGCATGGCCGACCGGCTTGACGCCTCGACCGGCTCCGGACAGGTCCACGCGCAGCGGTGCAGAGGTTCGGCGGACGTCCGGACCGGCTCGGGCGACGTGCGGCTGGGGTCGGTGCTGGGCGGGCTGCGGGTGCGGACCGGCTCCGGGGAGGTCGACGTGGCCTCGATAGAAGACACCGTGGACGCTGCAGGCGGTGGCGGGGGCATTGTGCAGACCGGGTCCGGCAACGTCCGGCTTGGCGCCGTCCGGCATGACGTGAGCGCGCGCACCGGCAGTGGTGACCTCACGGTGGTCGACGCCTCGGCCGGCGGTCTGGAGCTCACCACTGGTTCGGGGCAGCTGCGAGTGGGGATCCATCCCGGCGTGCTGGCTGAGCTGGACGTCAGCTCCGGCTCCGGCCAGGCCCGTAGCGACCTGCCGGTTGGTGGGCCACCCCCCGAGGTCGACGTCACGTTGCGGGTACGGGCCCGGACTGGATCGGGCGACGCGCTGGTCACCTCGGCACCGTCCTGATCGAGTTGTGGCCGGACCTGGTCGCGGCAGCGCGGCGCCGGTGATCCGGGCCGGCGGGGCGTGAGTCGGCGAAACCCTGCGCGGCCAGTGCGGTGCGCCGCACCGCGGATGCTCCGATGGTCAGCACGGTTCACGATGCTGCCATCCGGTACCGACAGTTTGTCGCTGGCCGATCTCGATACCGTGATGCCATGGCACTGGCCCGGGTGCGCGCCGCGACCCCTGCGGATGCTCCGGTGCTCGCCGCCCTGCATCGCGCGACCTGGCGGGCCGCCTATTCCGAGCTGCTGCCGCCCGGGGCCCTCGAGGGACTGGACGCGCCGCAGTTACAGCGAGCCTGGGCCGACACCGTCGAGGGTGGGGCCACGGTGCTGATCGCCACTGAGGGTGACCATCCGGTCGGGTTCGTGGTGGCCGGGCCGGCCCCCGACGATGAGGTAGCCGCCGCCGATGGCAGGCTGCCTCCCGACGCGGCGCACACCGTGCTGGTGAGCACCCTGCTGGTGGAACCGAGATGGGGCCGCCGTGGCCACGGCGGCCGGTTGCTCGCCGCGGCCACGGCCCTGCTGCAGCAGGCCGGTGCCGCCCGCGGAATCGCCTGGGTACCCACCGAGGACCCCGCCTCGCTGAACTTCTACCGGCGCGCAGGCTGGAACCCCGACGGCACCATCCGCACCCTCGACGCCCACGGACGCCCCCTCCGCGAAATCCGCCTCACCGGCCCCCTCAACCTCGCCCTGCGCTGACCCCCGCCCGCCATTCGGAGCCGAATAGCGCTTCGCGCACCCACAGAAATCGCAATTCGGCTCCGAATGGCGGCCTGCGCGGGGTCGGAGACCGCTATTCGGCTCCGAATAGCGGTCCCGGGGGAGGAGTTACAGGTTGAGGAGGGGTTCTAGGCCTATGGTCAGGCCTGGGTGGTCGAGGACTGAGCGGACGCCGAGTAAGACGCCGGGCATGAACGACGAGCGGTCCAGCGTGTCGTGCCGGATCGTCAGTGTCTCGCCTTCGGTGCCCAGCAACACCTCCTGGTGGGCGACGAGCCCGGCCAGCCGCACCGCATGCACCCGCACCCCGTCGACCTCGGCGCCCCGGGCTCCGGTCAGGGACTGGGTGGTGGCATCCGGCGGCAGGCCCATCCCGGCCTTGGCCCGGGCCGCCGCGATGAGCGCCGCGGTGCGGGCTGCGGTGCCCGACGGAGCGTCGGCCTTGCGCGGATGGTGCAGCTCCACGATCTCCACCGATTCGTAGAACCGGGCGGCCACGGCGGCGAAACGCATCGACAGGATCGCCCCGATGGCGAAGTTGGGGGCGATCAGCACCCCGAGATCAGGCTTGGGCGCGAGCCACTCGCGGACCTGCGCCAGCCGGGCGACGTCGAAGCCGGTAGTGCCGACGACGGCGTGGATGCCCTGGTCGACGCAGAATCGCACGTTGTCCATCACCACGTCGGGATGGGTGAAGTCGACGACCACCTCCGCACCCGCGTCGGCGACGTTGAACATCCAGTCACCCGCGTCGACCATCGCGACGAGTTCCATGTCCTCGGCGGCGTCCACGGCCTTGCACACCTCGGTGCCCACCCGGCCACGCGCCCCGAGCACCCCGACCCGGATCGGGTTCTCCGCCGATCGGCCCGTGGCAGGAGTAGTCAGCTCCGGGGGGGTCATGCGATCAGCCCCGCAATCTCGCCGGGCAGGTCGTCAGCGTGCGCGTAGGGGCCCACCACGGCGGCGGTGACCGGCCGGCCCAGCAACCCCCGGGCGAGCTCGGCGACCTGGTCTGCGGTCACCGCGTCGATCCGTCGTAGCTCGTCGGTGACCAAGCGGTGCTCACCATGGTGCAGCTCGGCCTTGCCGATCCGGGTCATCCAGGAACCGGGATCCTCCAGGCCCAGCACCAGCCCGCCGCGCAGCTGCCCCTTGCCGCGGGCCAGCTCGGCGTCGGACAGCCCGTCGCGCGCCACCGAGGTCAGCACGTCGCCTACCACCGCTGCCACCTCGCCCAGCCGCTGCGGGGAGCAGCCGGCGTAGATTGACAAGCTGCCCGTGTCGGCGTAACAGGACACCGACGAGTACACCGAGTACGCCAGCCCGCGCTGCTCGCGGACCTGCTGGAACAGCCGTGAGCTCATCCCGCCGCCCAGCGCGGCGTTGAGCACACCGAGCACGCAGCGCCGGTCGTCATGCCGGTCCATGGCCGACACGCCCACCATAAGGTGAGCCTGCTCGGAATGGTCGTTGCACACGGCGAGCGGGCGCCGTCCGGTGATTCTGGCCCGGCCGCGGCGCGGGCTCACCGGTTGCGCGCAACCCGTCAGGTGGTGCCCGAAGCTGTCACCCACCGCGGCCAGCACCGCGCGGTGGGTGACGTTGCCGGTCACCGCCAGCACCATCCGCTCCGGCGTGTAGCACCGCCGGTAGAAGCGGTGCAGCGCTTCGCGGGTCATCCCGGTGATCGACTCCTCGGTGCCCAGGATCGGGCGGCCCAGTGGATGCGATCCGAGCAACGCCGCGCAGAACTCGTCGTGCAGCAAGTCCTCCGGGTCGTCGTCACGCATCGCGATCTCCTCGAGCACCACGCTGCGCTCGAGGTCGACGTCGGCGGGGTCGAGCAGGGCGTCACCGAGCACGTCGCACACCAGGTCGACGGCCAGCTCGAGGTCCGAGTCCAGCACGTGGGCGTAGTAGCAGGTGTGCTCTTTGTCAGTGAACGCGTTGAGCTCACCACCCACCGCGTCGATCTCCTCGGCGATCGCCGCCGCGGAGCGCCGCGTGGTGCCCTTGAACAGCAGGTGCTCCAGGTAGTGCGCCGCACCGGCCACCGCGGTGGGCTCGTCGCGCGAACCCACCGCCACCCACATCCCGACCACGGCGGAATGCGAACCGGGCAGCTCCTCGGTCACCACCCGCAATCCGGAGGGAAGAACGCTGCGCCGAAGCGTTCCCCCGCCGGGGTCCTGCCGTGGGGTCACGTGCTGGCCGGTGCCTCAATGACCGGGTCGGCACCGGAGGCGGCGACGGTGTCGTCTTCGCCGACTGGCACCAGGCTGATCTTGCCCCGGTTGTCGATGTCGGCCACCTCGACGCGCAGCTTGTCCCCGACCTTGACCACGTCCTCGACCTTGCCGATACGCTTGCCGTTGCCCAGTTTGGAGATGTGCACCAGGCCGTCCTTACCGGGCACCAGCGAGACGAAGGCACCGAAGGCGGCGGTCTTGACCACGGTCCCCAGGAACCGCTCCCCGACCTTGGGCAGCTGCGGGTTGGCGATCGCATTGATCCGGTCGATGGCGGCCTCGGCGGACGGGCCGTCGTTGGCGCCGACGTAGATCGTGCCGTCGTCCTCAATGGAGATGTCCGCGCCGGTTTCCTCGGTGATCGAATTGATCATCTTGCCCTTCGGGCCGATCACCTCGCCGATCTTGTCGATCGGGATCTTGATCGCGGTGACCCGCGGGGCGTACGGGCTCATCTCATCCGGCCCGGTGATGGCCTGGGCCATCACCGCGAGGATCGTCAGCCGGGCGTCCCGGGCCTGGGCCAGCGCCGCGGCAAGGACCCCGGAGGGGATGCCGTCCAGCTTGGTGTCCAGCTGCAGCGCGGTGACGAAGTCCTTGGTGCCGGCCACCTTGAAGTCCATGTCGCCGAAGGCGTCCTCGGCGCCCAGGATGTCGGTGAGCGCGACATAGGCTTCCTGACCATCGATCTCACCAGAGACCAGGCCCATCGCGATGCCCGCCACCGGGGCCTTGAGCGGCACGCCCGCGTTGTACATCGACATCGTGGACGCACAGACCGAACCCATCGACGTGGAGCCGTTGGAGCCCAGCGCCTCGGACACCTGGCGGATGGCGTAGGGGAATTCCTCGCGGCTGGGCAGCACCGGCACCAGGGCCCGCTCAGCCAGCGCACCATGCCCGATCTCGCGCCGTTTGGGCGAGCCCACCCGACCGGTCTCGCCGGTGGAGAACGGCGGGAAGTTGTAGTGGTGCAGGTAGCGCTTGGTGGTCTCCGGGCCCAGCGAGTCGATCTGCTGTTCCATCCGCAGCATGTTCAGCGTGGTGGCGCCGAGGATCTGGGTCTCGCCGCGTTCGAACAGCGCCGAACCGTGCGCCCGGGGGATCACCTCGACCTCCGCTGACAGCGGCCGGATATCGGTGATGCCGCGGCCGTCGATGCGCACCTTGTCGCGCAGGATGCGCTGGCGTACCGCGGCCTTGGTGGCGGA
This sequence comes from Pseudonocardiaceae bacterium, assembly GCA_050699815.1. Taxonomy (GTDB): domain Bacteria; phylum Actinomycetota; class Actinomycetes; order Mycobacteriales; family Pseudonocardiaceae. Next base: position 56,481 of record JBOHFT010000003.1, read on the forward strand.
CCGGAACGCGGCGGCGATCTCCTTCTCCCGGCCCTCGAAGGGCTCAGCCAGCTGCTCCAGGCAGCTGGCCTTGAGCTCGTCGAGCCGGTTCTCGCGCGCTGTCTTGCCCGCGATGGTGAGCGCCTGCGCCAGCTCGCCGGCCACCGCCGCGCGAACGGCCTCCATGGCATCAGGCTCGTAGGCGAGGAAGGTGGGAAACTCCAGCACCGGCCTGGCAGCCACCTGCGCCAGCTCCTGCTGGGCCTGGCACAGTGCGCGGATGAACGGCTTGGCGGCCTCCAGCCCGGCGGCCACCACCTCTTCGGTCGGGGCCGACGCGCCGTCGGCCACCAGCTCGATGGTGGCCTCGGTGGCCTCGGCCTCGACCATCATGATCGCCACGTCGCTGGTGGGGCCGTCACCGACCACCCGGCCGGCGACAACCATGTCGAACACCGCCCGCTGGGTTTGCTCATAGGTCGGGAAGGCCACCCAGGTGCCGTCGATGAGGACGATCCGCGTGCCGCCGATCGGGCCGGCGAACGGCAGGCCGGACAGCTGGGTGGACGCTGACGCGGCGTTGATCGCGAGCACGTCGTAGGGGTCCGCCGGGTTGAGGCTCAGCACGGTGACGACGACCTGGACCTCGTTGCGCAGGCCGTCCACAAAGGAGGGACGCAGCGGGCGGTCGATCAGCCGGCAGGTGAGGATCGCGTCGGTGGACGGGCGGCCCTCGCGGCGGAAGAAGGAGCCGGGGATCCGGCCGGCGGCGTACATCCGTTCCTCGACGTCGACGGTCAGCGGGAAGAAGTCGAACTGGTCCTTGGGCTGCTTGGACACCGTGGTGGCGGACAGCAGCATCGTCTCGTCATCGAGATACGCAACGACGGATCCAGCGGCCTGTCGGGCCAGCCGACCGGTCTCGAAGCGCACGGTGCGGGTACCGAAGGCGCCATTGTCCAGGACTGCGGTGGTCTCGTGCATCTTAGCTGCGGAGGTGCTCGTAGGGTCGGTCAATTCGTCTCCTCCTCGCAACGCGGGCCACGGCTTTACCTTGCGGACCACCGGTGCGGGAGCGAAGACGAGACCGGTCTTCGATCGAAGCCCTCGGGAGCTCACAGCGTTCCCGAGAGCCACTACCGAGGACCGGCGGACGACGGTCCCGAGACGGGCGGCGAAGCGGCTCGTGCGGCGATGTGTGTGTTGTGAATCGGGCGCCGACGCGGTGCCGACGCCCGCTACGCGAAGGGGAGTGGCTGACGACGGTGCGATCCCCCCTCGCGCCGGGATCAACGGCGCAGGCCGAGGCGCTCGATCAGGGATCGGTAGCGCGCGATATCGACCTTGGCGAGGTAATTCAGCAGGTTTCGGCGGCGGCCGACCATGAGCAGCAGGCCGCGCCGGGAGTGGTGATCGTGCTTGTGCTGCTTGAGATGCTCGGTGAGGTCCATGATCCGCTTGGTCAGCAGGGCCACCTGCGCTTCAGGGGAACCGGTGTCCCCGCCACGCAGCCCGTACTCGGCCAGGATCTCGCTCTTCTGTGTGGTGGACAGCGCCACGGGTCGATCTTCTCCTGTCATCTGCGTACCGTGCGGGGTCCCCGGGACTCACCTTGCGCCAGGGGGACGGCATCTGCCGACGGTGCCGACCGCCACGGACCGCAGCCGAACCCGCACTGAGGCTACCAGCTCACTTTTCGGCGTCCGGCGCCGCCCCGGATCACTGGGTAAGCTCTCGGGGACCTACTCGCCCTCCGGGCCGACGCCAGAAGCGCGCCGAAGCAATCCGGCGAGCAGCGGGAACCCCTCCTGCAGCAGGTCGGCCGCCGCCGCCAGCTCGGCCGGACCGGCCACCTTGCGCAGCCCCGGGACGAGCACCTCGTCACCGTGCTCCTCGATCCGCATGGTGTCGCGGCTGAGAGTGGGCCGCGACTCGCGCACCTCCGCCAGCGCGGCACGGATCGCAGCCGGATCACCAGAGGCGACATCAGGGGTGAGCACTCGGCGCTCCAGCATCACCATTCGGGCCAGCACCGCGGGATTGCCGATTTTTGCGCGGCGTCCACTCATCAGCTGGCTGAGCATCGGCGGGCTCAGACCTAAGACGTCGGCCAACTGCGCCTGGGAGACATCGAAGGCGACCACGAGGCGGCGCACCCGATCGCCGAGCGGCTCCCCGTACCACTCCCGCTGCAGGGCAAGGTTGCGCCCAACGGTGAGCTGCTCCTCCACCAGCCTCCCCTTCCGTGCCCGATACCTCATCGCCCCATTGCCAGCATCCTGCCAGGCTCACCGCCACTGGCGTACCACGATCAATGATCGCTCGCCTGGTCCGGTTGAGTATCTCCGTCGAGCACCTCCCGGGTGCGCGCCACATCGTCATCGATCTGGGACACGAGCTGCTCGGGGGTATCGAAGCGCCACATGCCGCGCAGCCGCTCGACGAAGTCCAGCGCAACCTGCTCGCCGTAGAAGTCCTCGTCCGCATCCAGCACGAATGCCTCCACCCGGCGCTCCCGCCCGGAGAAGGTCGGGTTGGTGCCGACCGACCCCGCGGCCGGCAGCTCCCGGCCGCGGTGCACGAAGCGGCACGCGTACACACCGTCGGCGGGAATCGCGGCGTACCGCGGGGTCGACAGGTTCGCCGTCGGGTAGCCCATGCTGCGGCCGCGCTGGTCACCGCGGACCACGATGCCCTCCACCCGGTGCGGACGGCCCAGGGCGGTGCCGGCGGCCGCCACGTCACCAGCGTCGATGCAGGAGCGGATGTAGGTGGAGGAGAAGGTCAGCTCGCCCTGGGACAGCATGCCTACGTCCCCGGCGGTGAACCCGAACCGCTGGCCCAGGGCCCGCAGCAGCTCGACGTTGCCCAGCGCTTTGTGACCGAAGGTGAAGTTGTGCCCGACGACCGCCTCCGCCACGTGCAGGCGCTCCACGAGCACCTCGTGGACGAACTCGTCGGCTGGCATCCGGGACAGCCCGACGGTGAACGGCAGCACCAAGAACACCTCGACTCCGAGCTGTTCAACCAGCTCGGCCCGGCGGCGCAAGGTGGTGAGCTGGGCGGGGTGGCTGCCGGGGCGGACCACCTCCGAGGGGTGCGGGTCGAAGGTCATCAGCACGCACGGCACGCCCAGCTCCCGGGCCCGCCGCACGGCCTGCCCGATCAGCTGGGCGTGACCGCGGTGCACCCCGTCGAACACCCCGATGGTGACCACGCTGCGGCCCCACCCGTTCGGAATTGCCTCGATTCCACGCCAGCGCTGCACGGGCGATGAGGCTAACGGGTCACTCACCCGCCGGGCGCAGCACCAGGATCGGGCGGGCCTGCCCAGCACGCTCGGCCAGCAACGCGACGGCGCGGCCTTCGGAGTCGATCGCGGCGTGCGTCCCGGCCAGCCCGGCCGCCGGCAACGGCCCGCCATGGGCCAGCACCCGAACCTGCTCCGCGTCCACGGCGCGGTGCGGGAACGCGGTCGCCACCACCTCGTCCAGCTCCGCCGACAGGCAAGGTGCGCTGGCGAGCTCATCAAGGGTGCGCGCGACGTCCAGGCCGAAGGGACCCACCCGGGTGCGGCGCAGGGCGGTGAGGTGTCCCCCGACCCCGAGCGCGGCACCGAGGTCTCTGGCCAGCGCCCGGACGTAGGTGCCGCCACTGCACTCCACCAGCACGTCGAGGTCGGTGACCCGGTCGCCACGGCGCAGCGCGAGGAGCTCGAACCGGGTCACCCGCACCGGCCGGGCGGCCAGCGTGACCTGCTCGCCGGCCCGGGCCAGCGCGTAGGCCCGCCGACCGCCGACCTTGACCGCGCTCACCGCGCTGGGTACCTGCTCGATGGCGCCGCGCAGATCGGCGATGCCCGCGAGGATCGCCTGTTCGGCGATCACGGACGCGTCGGCGCCGCCGGTGGGTTCGCCCGCGGCGTCGTCGGTGCTGGTGGACACACCCAGCCGCACCGTGCCCCGGTAGACCTTGGGTTCCAGCGGGAGATGCCCGAGCAGCCTGGTGGCCCGCTGCACGCCGCAGACGAGCACACCGGTGGCCATCGGGTCCAAGGTGCCGGCGTGCCCGATCCGGCGGGTACCCAGCAGCCGGCGCAGCCGGGCGACCACGTCGTGCGAGGTCATCCCGGCCGACTTGTCCACCACCACCAGGCCGGCAGGCAGATCAGGAGAGCTCATGACCCTCCGCAACACTACGGATCAGCGCGGCGACGTCGCTGGTCAGGCGCTGCCGGTCGGTTGGGGCGAGCAGCAGCCGGGCTGGGTGGCTGCCGGGCCGGCGGATCTGGATCCGGCCGTGCTCGGTATCGAGGACGCTCACGACGTCGCGGGCGCGGTGGCGGCGTCCCAGCCGGTCCCGGGCCGCTGCGCCGATCTTGAGCCGCCGCACCACAGACCCGGTGATCAGCCGGCGGACCTGGCGCGCCTCGTCGGTTCGCAACCCGGCTCGCTCCAGCCGGGCGAGCTCGGTGTCTGCCCGTAGCCCATCCCCCTGGGCGATGCCAGCGGGGATGACGACGGCGTCGCCGACTGCCGCGGGGTGATCGGGGACGTGGGCCAGGAGACCTTCAGCCAACCGTTGCGGGTGCGCCGGGAAGAGATCGACGGTGTGTGCGGTCGGCACGCTGACGACGCCGACCATGCCCGACGCGCACGCCAGCACCCGGACCTCCTGGCCAGGGCCGGTGATCATCCGTAGATCCGCCTCGACGGCGGGGCGGGCCAGCGCGCCCAGGGCGTCCTCGACCTCGGGCCGGGGCCGCCGCGCGTCAACCAGCCCGCGGGCGCGTAGCTGCTCCCATGCCTGATCGTCCAACCGGTCGCGCTCGTCCAGCGTCGCGCCATGGTCCGCAACGTTGAGCAGCAGCGGCTGGTCTCCCAGCTCCATCCGGTGCCACAGCGCGGTGAACTCCGCGGTGGACAACCGCAGCACCCCGGGGCGGTTCATCGCCGGTGGGGCTCGCCGTCGTCCGGCGGATCCGCACCGATCACGGGCGGCGCGGTCCGCGGCAGGTCACCGATGAGCCGGTGGGGATCGGACTCCACAAGATAGGACGGCCGCCGCCGTTCCTTGTCCTCGCCGCTCCTCCCCCCGCCCATCGCGCCGACCGGCGGCGCGCCGGAGATCCCAGCACCAGCCGCACGGCCGGCACCGGCGACGTTGGCAGCTGCGGCGCGGGCCGCTGCCGACTCGGGCGAGCCGACCGGGCCGAAGCTACCTGCACGGTGCGACCCAAGCCCGGCCGTGCTAGGAACCCGTCCTCCCGGGAATCCGTGAGCCACAGAGCCTGCTCGCACCCCGCCGTCTCCTCGCACCCCGCCGTCTCCTCGCACCCCGCCGTCTCCTCGCACCCCGCCGTCTCCTCGCACCCCGCCGTCTCCTCGCACCCCGCCGCGGCTGGCCCTGTTCGCTGCCCCGCCCACCGGACCAGCCACGATTGGAGCGCCCGGCAGGAAGCCGCCCGACCCTGCGGGCGCGCCCGCAGCCGGACGTCCCCCGGCATACTCCGGACCACCGCCGCTGTGCGGGCTGGTTGGTGCGGGAGCCGCAGCGGTCATGCCTACCGGCGCTGCCCCGGCTAGCGTTGTGGGGGATCCTGGCGCCGCACCGCTGCTCCCCAAGCCACTACCTCCGGGTGCCCCGACACCGGGGAAGCCGCCGATCTCCGACCGCTCCCCGGCGGGGATGGCGAGGTTGGGCTCTCCGACAGGCGGCGGCACGAACTGGGTCAGGTTCACCAGCCGCATGTTCGTGCCGTCCTGATAGGCGGTCATCGCGGCGCGCGCCTGCCGCTCCTGCCCGGCGTTGAAGGCCTCGTCGGCTTCCTGGTCGGAGGTCGTGAAACCGTCGATGACGGGAATATCCTTCCAACTCCAGCCGCGCGGCTCGGGCGGGACCTCAGGAACCTGTCCCCTCGCCGTCGTGAAGGCGCTGATCTGCTCATCGATCTTGTTGCCGGTGTCGATCGCCAGCTTCCGGGCCTCGTCCACCCAGGTCCCCAGCGGCGTCATCGCCCCGACCGCCGCATCCGCCGCCGCACCCCGCTGGGAGGCCTGCACACCGGTGATCGCGGTGTCGATGTAGCGCCGGACGACGCTCAACCGCTCGGCCAACTGGTGCCAGCCCACCATCACGTCACCCTGGCTGTCCGGCCCGTCGCCGTTGTACATCTCATGCCGGATCACCTGATGCGAATAGGTCCAGTAATTCACACACGTGCTCATTGGGCTCCCAGTCTTTCAACCCAGTGGCGGCAGGTTCCCCACCGCCACCTCCGCCGCCGCCCGCGCCGCCCCACAAGGATCTTCATAAGGCTCGCGCAGATCAGTAAAGATCACATCAAGGCCCTGCTGCTGGGCTAATCCCACGGTCACCCAGCACGTGGGCACCGCACCACTCTGGTGCACGACCGCTGGCAACCCGGCGATCTGCAGCCCCTGGAACACTGGCAACGCGGCCCTGCGCTTATAGGTGCGCTCCAGGATGTCCCAATCCGGGTAAGTGGTGACGGTGAGCTCACCGTGGTGGCCTCTGTCGACCCACGTGCACACCTGGTGTCCGGACGGCAAAGTACGCGTGCGATCCGGTCGGATGTCGAATCCGAACCGCTTGAGCTGCTCGGTGGTGAAGACGTCGCACGGCCTAGCCCCGTATGCCCCGACATCCCGAGGATGCTCCACCGGGGGAGACAGCTGCCGGTGCTCGGTCGACCCGACCCCCGCCTCTGCGGGTGGGGCCGCCGAGCCACCCTGAGCCGACGAGCACCCGGCGACCAACGCCATTGCGGCCGCTGATGCCCAGACCAGCAGCACGATCCGCCGCATCAAAGTTGCGTCCCGAGGTTCAGCTCTTGGGCCATCGTGATACTGATCTCGTCGGCCTGTCGGTGGGTTATAAGCTGGGCTTCCAGCTTGTTCGCATCGTTTTCGAGTCGAACCGCTGCCCCCTCCAACGCCAGCCGCAGCGAACCCTGCTCGCCGACAGCGGCATCCGCCATGATTTGTACCGCGTCCGCACTCACCTCATCCAGACCGGGTGGCCTGATGTCCGCCAGCCGCCATGCGTTCACGGCCTCGACTCGAAGTGCCCTTGCGGCTTCGCGGAGGTCGGCGATGGCTTGCGGGGCGCGCTCCAGGTCGACCGAGAACCCGCCGCTGCCGGTCGTCGGAGTACCGGGTGATCCCCCCGCTGGCAGCGGTGCGGCTTGCGCACCGGGCATCCCCGGAAGCGGACCCGGCCGTGCCCCGTCCTCGCCACTCATGGCCCAAACCTCCCGTCACGGTCCGGATGCGGCGGGTGGCAGCATCCCATAACCGCGTCCAGAAGCCGGAGCTGGTCTACAGGGCGGGGGCGCGGTGCAGGGCGGTGCGCAGGGCGTCCAGGACGTCATCGGCGGTGCCGTCGGCAGCGAAGCCGGCGGCCAGGCGGTGGCCGCCACCGCCGAGTTCGACGGCGGCAGCGGAGACGTCGAGGCGCTGCTTGGCACGCAGCGACACCGACCACCGGTCCGGGCCGGTCTCCTTGAGCACCGCGGCAACCTCGGCCTCGGACGTGGTCCGGACGAGGTCCACCACGCTCTCGACCTCCTCGCTGCGCAGCCCCGCCACGTCCGCCAGCCGCACCGTGGTGTGCACCAGTCCCAGGCCCTGCGCCGACGCGGGCTCCAGTTGCGCGCGGCCGAGCACGGCCCCGAGCATGGCCAGCCAGCCGAAGGGATGGGTGTCCAGCAGCTCGCGGGTGGTGACCTGGGGATCGACTCCCGCGGTCAGCAGCCGGGCAGCCATCGCGTGGGTGGCCGGGCTGGCCCGGCGAAAGCAGCTGGTGTCGGTCACCAGACCGGCGTAGAGGCAGCGGGCGATCGGCTCGTCCAGCAGCACATGGAGGGTATCGAGCAGGGCAAGCACGAGCACCGCAGTGGCCTCCGCACGGGCGTCGACCAGATGATGGGTACCGAATCGGCTGTTGGTGGCGTGATGATCGATCACCAGCACGGCGCGTGCGGTGCCCACCCGGTCGGCGAGGCAGCCCAGCCGGTCGCGGCTCGCGGTATCCAGCGCCACCAGCAGCTCCGGCTGCGCCGGTACCTGGTCTGGCGGCACGATGAGATCGGCGACGTCCAGCCAGCGCAGCGACTCCGGGGTATCCGCCGGCTCGCCGAAGGTCACTCGCACCGTCGCGCCACGCCGCCGCAGCGCCAGGCCGAGAGCCAGCGCGCTGCCCAGCGCGTCGGCGTCCGGTTGCACATGGGCAACCAGCGTGACGTCCCGCGCACCGCCAATCAGCTGCGCGGCAGCCCTCAGCTCCGGGTCGTGAGTGGCTCTGCTGGTTGCCGAGTGACGGAACACTGTTACCCACTCACGAGTCCGCTTCACGGGGCGGACGGTACGGGTCGGGCTCACCGGCGGGCGACGCGCCCGCGGCAATGCGGGCGACCTCGGTATCGGCGTCGCGCGCCCGGGCCAGCAACTCGTCGATCCGGCGCGCCCCGTCCGGGATCATGTCGCAGCGGAAGGTCAAGGTGGGGGTGAACCGGACACCTGTGCCGCGGCCGACCAGGGAGCGCAGCACCCCGGTCGCGCTGGCCAACGCGGCGGCCGCCCCGGCGGTATCCGGCGGGGTATCGACGGTCTCCCCGAGCACCGTGTAGTACACCGTCGCCTCCCGGAGGTCCCCGGTGACCTTCGCGTCGGTGATCGTCACCATCGCCAGCCGGGGATCTTTCACCTCGTGCTCCAGGCCGGACGCGACGATCTGGGCAATCCGTTTGGCGAGCCGGCGGGCCCGTGGGGGGTCGGCCATCGCAGCGTCTCCTCGGGTTTCTCGGGCGTGTGTCGGGTACAGACCGGAAGTACTCACGCTAATCGTCGTCTGGGCCCAGCATCCGGTGCCGGGCGGCCAGCAGCTCCAGCTCGGGTCGTCGCGCCACCAGCCGCTCGCACGCGTCAAGCACATCTCGCACGTGGCCAGCCTCGGCCGCAACGGCGGCCACCCCGATCAGCGACCGGCGGTGCAGGTCCGCGTGCCCGGCCTCGGCGGCCGCGACCTCGAAGTGCTGCCGAAGTTCCGCGATCACCGGCCGGACCAGCGAGCGTTTCTGCTTCAGGGAGCGCACGTCACCGAACAGGACGTCCAGCTCCAGGGCGCCGACGTACACCGCTCACCACCGGGGGTTGGTAGCTCTTGAAGACCACCGGAACCGGGGTTGGTGGCCCTTGACGGGCCACCAACCCCGGGATGGTCAGGTGCGGGGCTTCTCGCGCATCTCGTAGGTCTCGATCTCGTCGCCGACCCGGAGGTCGTGGTACGACGAGAGCGTGAGGCCGCACTCGAAGCCCTCGCGGACCGATGATGCGTCATCCTTGAAGCGGCGCAGTGACGACACCGTGAAGTCCTCGCGGACGACCACGTTGTCCCGGAGCAGCCGGGCCTTGGCGTTGCGCCGGATCTCCCCCGAGGTGACCAGGCAGCCGGCGATGGTGCCGACCTTGGAGGACCGGAACACCTCGCGGACCTCGGCCCGGCCCAGCGCCACCTCCTCGTACTCAGGCTTGAGCATGCCCTTGAGGGCCTGCTCGATCTCATCGATCGCCTGGTAGATCACCGAGTAGTAGCGGATCTCCACGCCCTCGCGGTTGGCCAGTGCGGTGGCCTTGCCGTCGGCCCGGACGTTGAATCCGAGCACGACGGTATTGTCCGCGATGGCGAGGCTGATGTCGCTCTCGGTGATGCCACCGACACCGCGGTGGATGACCCGCAGCTCCACCTCCTCGCCGACGTCGATCTTCAGCAGGGCATCCTCCAGCGCCTCGACGGTGCCGGAATTGTCGCCCTTGAGGATCAGGTTGAGCTGGCTGGTCTCCTTGAGCGCCTGGTCCAGGTCCTCCAGGCTGACCCGGCGGCGGCGCGAGGCGAGGTCGGCGTTGCGCTCCCGGGTACGCCGGCGGTCGGCGATCTGCCGGGCGATGCGGTCCTCCTCGACGACGAGGAAGTTGTGGCCTGCACCCGGCACCGAGGTGAACCCGTGGACCTGCACCGGCCGCGACGGCAGCGCCTCAATAATGTCGTCGCCGTGCTCATCGACCATCCTGCGGACCCGGCCGTAAGCGTCGCCGGCGACCACCGAGTCACCGACCCGCAGCGTGCCCCGCTGCACCAGCACGGTGGCCACCGGACCGCGGCCGCGGTCCAGATGCGCTTCGATCGCCACCCCCTGGGCTTCCATGTCCGGGTTTGCCCGCAGGTCCAGCGAGGCATCCGCGGTGAGCAGGATCGCCTCGAGCAGTGAGTCGATGTTGGTGCCCTCCTTGGCGGAGATATCGACGAACATGGTGTCGCCGCTGTACTCCTCGGGCACCAGCCCGTACTCGGTGAGCTGGCCGCGGATCCGGACCGGGTCCGCGGCCTCCTTGTCGATCTTGTTCACCGCGACCACGACCGGCACCCCAGCCGCCTTCGCGTGGTTGATCGCCTCCACCGTCTGCGGCATGACGCCGTCGTCGGCGGCCACCACCAGCACCGCGATGTCGGTCGACTTCGCACCGCGGGCCCGCATGGCGGTGAACGCCTCGTGGCCCGGGGTGTCGATGAACGTGATCAGCCGCTCCACGCCCTCCAGCGCGGTCGCGACCTGGTAGGCACCGATGTGCTGGGTGATCCCGCCGGCCTCGCCGCCCATCACGTTGGCCTGGCGGATAGTGTCCAGCAGGCGCGTCTTGCCGTGGTCGACGTGACCCATGACGGTGACCACCGGTGGCCGGAATGCGAGGTCGTCCTCGTCACCGGAGTCCTCGCCATAGGACAGGTCGAAGGACTCCAGCAGCTCGCGGTCCTCATCCTCGGGGCTGACGACCTGGATCTTGTAGTTCATCTCCTGGCCGAGCAGCTCCAGCACGTCGTCGGAGACGGACTGGGTTGCTGTCACCATCTCGCCGAGGTTGAACAGCACCGCCACCAGCGCGGCCGGGTTGGCGTCGATCTTCTCGGCGAAGTCGGTAAGCGAGGAGCCGCGACGCAGCCGGACTGTCTCGCCGCTGCCGCGCGGCAGCCGGACGCCGCCGACCGACGGCGCCTGCATGTTGTCGAACTCCTGGCGCTTCTGGCGCTTGGACTTGCGGCCCTTACGCGCGGGGCCACCAGGCCGGCCGAAAGCCCCGGCCGCACCGCCACCACGGCCCCGAGCACCGCCACCGGGACGCGCTGGCCCTCCCCGGAATCCGCCGCCAGCCGGAGCGCCACCGGCCCCGGGGC
>JBOHFT010000004.1:0-64679 GCA_050699815.1 Pseudonocardiaceae bacterium
TGACCTGACCAACAACAGCCGGTGATGGCCAACACAGGGCAGATCCCATGGCCATCACCGGGCAGATCCCACGACCGCCACTGGGCAGTTCCTACTGGCCCTTGACAGAACTCCGACGACTCGGGAAACAGGGTGTTGACCAGATCGCGGGCATGTACCTGGTAGGTCAAGGTCTGTGTGGTGCCGGGAACCAGGCCGGAACTCACCATGTCGTGCCATCGGGAGCGCAGCAGACGCCGTCATGACCGTCAGGCAGGTGACAGTGCCACTCGTCGTCTTCGGCCAGGCTGTTGATGTGACCCAGCACACCACCGCAGCGCTGGAGGTCTGGTAGGCGCAGATCTGGGGCATGCGTGGCCAGTGTGCCTGGCGTGGTTATTGTGAGTGTCGCCATAGCGACAGAAAGTAATGGTTTATCTACGGTAAGTCAAAGACATGCGTCACTCAGATGGGCGGATCTACCCAGGAGACCGGTGGCCGGGCCCGGCTCGACCATGAGTGGGAGCGGCACACAACCGCCGGGCTACGACGCGGATGCTCGCGCCTTGACGTGCCACGCGCAGCTCAGCCACCCCCGGCAGCTACCTCGGCTAACGGGGCGCTGGTGTCGCCGTCAGATGACAAGATGTCCCTTGTTCAGCTCGGCGTCGGCTTTGTCCGACCGGGATGTTGCTGGCGTCTGGTCGGCTCAGCCCTGCCTGCGCACTCTCGCCGGCACCCGACCAGGAGGTTCCTGATGGCACGACACCGGATCCCGCTCGCGATCGCGGTGGCGATCCTCGGACTGGTCGGCCTGGCCGGCCCGGCCGCAGCCGACTACCAGCCCGAGGCGGCACCGCCCGCCACCGACTGTCGCGTGATCGACTTCAAGTCTGCCCGGGTCCGTACATTGCCGACTGTGCCTCCTGGACAGGTGTTGGTGGTGCGCGGCGAGAAGCCATACCTCAACATGCAGGTCAATCTCGTTCCGCTGGTATACATCCGGCAGCCCGAGTACTGGGGTATTGAAGTAATAGGCTGCCTGCCCGAGGTGGGCCTGCCGGCTGTTGCGGACTATGTCGTGAAACTCGACCTTGCGGGCACCATAGGAACCCGCGGTATTGACGTCATCGGCGCCAACCGTTCCAAGAAGATCGACATTCCCTGACAACCGGCACAGGTCTCGGGGCGCGCTTCCACCTTACCCTGGCCGACGAGGGTAGCGGCCCGGGCCGGGCGGTGGCGGGTCGGCGGTGAAGGTGTGGGCGGTCTTCTCGAACGGATTGCCGCAGCCGGCCGCGTTGAGGCTGTTCCACGAGCCGCCCTCCGCCGACCCCCAGATGGCGCCGATCGTGACGTAGGTGACGTAGAAGCCGAGCTCGCCGATCGCCGCCACGGTGCGGCTATGCGTCGCCTCGTGCCGGGCCAGGCTGTCCGGCACGGTCCCGTCCGGGTTGAAGCGGCCGGACTGGGTCCAGGCCACGGCACCGAGCGTCAGCGCGCTGCCACCGGGACACACCTCGATGAACAGCATGCCCCGGCGGAAGTCCACCCTGCTGCGCCCGATCGCCACAATCAGCGTCGCGATGAGGCCGACGGTGGTCAGCAGCGGCGATTGAGCGCATGTGATGAGGAAACTGAACAACCACGCCACCGGGCTGTCCGTGTTGTCCAGCAGCGGGTTGACCACGGCCCCGAGCAGGCCCGCCGTCCCGAAGATGATCAGGCCGATGGTGGCGGCGGTGGCCACGCTCACGCCGAACCCGAACAGTGCCGAGGCGCCGAGGATGACGCCAGTCCAGCCGAAGACGGCGAGCACGCCGCCGATCGCCCCACCGATCACCCACAGCAGGAACTCGTCCCAGGTCTTCACCCCGTTGGCCGTCGCGCCCACTGCCCCGAGGATCGCGCCGACGATCAGCAGCACGACGTAGTTGACCGGGTTGTCCAGCACGGAGAGAGGCGCTGTCGCAACGACTGAGGCAGGCATATTCAACCGGGGTGAGTGCTCCGATCAGATGGCGAGCGCAGGTGGAGGCCCCTGCGGATGAGGCGCCAACGATGGTAACCCGACCAACCCGCCAGACCACGGTCAGCAGTGTTGTCCCGCGAGCGGGGACAACGCCCTCTCTCCAACAGAGAACCGAGGTTTACTGCGGGGTGAGGTGGGGTAACTGACTGCAACTGCGGTCTTGGTTTCCGGAGCGGACGCCAGGCCGTGAAGAGCGGATCCGGCATCCCACCGGGGCGCCGCCCGAGACCTCTAGAGGGGAGCTGGAGATGGCTCGAGGGGAGCTGGAGATGGCTCGAGCACCTGTCAGAACGATCATCCGTGCGGTCAGGACCTTGGCCCACGTCGGTGACGTGGGCCAGGTCATCCGCTGATCCTTGACTGATCCCTCACCACAGGATCCCTCACCACAGGAGGAGTAGGAAAATGACTGTTGAATTAATCGTTCTGGTGTCATCCGTCCTGATGATCTTTGCCTTTGGCGTACTCATAGGGTACAGACTCAGCAAACGACAGCTCGCGGCGCGAGTTAGACGGCAAGAAGCAGCACAACTCTCCCTCTATAGACAACTGCACGAGCTTCAGGGCGCAAGGCAAAAAAATCAGTCCGCTCGGATGCAAAGGGCTGCCGCACCACGAAATGTGGGGTCTTTTTCGTAAAGTCCAGTAAATAGAGGAGGTCTCTGTTGACCTCTTTCTGGTTATCGGTCAGTTCACCACCGGGAGGCTTGTTATGGCCAGTCAGGACATCACAGCCGACGTAGCCGAGGTCGGCGAGCGGCTCAGCTGCACTTACCGCCGTACACCCCAGGTGACGCTCAAAGCCAGCAGCCCTGCGGAACTGGGCGCCGCCGGCGCCGAGGCAGGCGGTGATGGGCCGTGATCGGCATCGATCGCCTCACCCCGAACCAGCAGGTCCTCGGGCAGGAGCCAGCGTGTTGGGGGGTGGATCCGGAGGTGTTCTTCGGGCCGACTGACAGCCCTGCGGGTGCGCCGGTACATGACTGGGAGCGGCGGGCGCTAGCCGTGTGTGCAGGCTGCCCCGTGGTGACGGCGTGCCTGGCTGAGGCATTAAAGGTCCCGGCCGCCGAGCAGTACGGCGTCGTGGGAGGCATGACCGCGGGGCAACGGCGGGCGGTACTGCGGGCATCGCGTCGGGGGCGTGGGCGAGCGCAGCGACTGCGAAGCCCGGGGCCAGCAGCCACCCCCTCCGCAGGCGAGGGCTCCCGGGGTCCTTGGCCCACGCGGCCTTGAGCTGGGCAGTTGCGGGTGCCCTCACCATCGAATCCAGCCGCTCGCCGACGGCAACTACTGACCACGGATCCGTGTACGGTTCACCTCGCGGTGCTTCTGACTGCTCACCACCCTACTGGGCTGACCGACCGCGAGAGCTGGCCTGGTGCTGTTACCTATCCGAACATCCGATAGGGTGCCAAACTGCCTCTGGCGCCAGAGGCAGTTTGGGGCACGCCTTGGTTACCGGGAACACTTCAACCGGTCTATGATCACAGGAAGGACACTCATATGAGCATTTTCGACAAGGTCAAGGACAAGGCCGAGCAGCTTATCGGTGAGGCGAAAGAGAAGATCGGTCAGATGACGGGCAACGAGAGCCTTGAAAACGCGGGGAAGCGTGATCAATTGTCCGGGGAGGTCAAGGAAGCCGGGCACGACCTACGCGACAAGGCTGCCGGTGCCGTTGACGACGTAAAGGACAAGTTCAGCGAGGACAACAAGTAGCTGAACGAGGGCACCGGTCGTTCGTCTCCTGCTCGACTCGGGAACGGGCGGCCGTCGCCGGGTCGGCAGGGCGGTCAGGACTGTGCTGGTGCCCTGTTAGCGGCAAGGCCCCTATCGAGGACACGCCTGCCGACCCGGCGACAGCAAGCACCACCCCAAGCCGAGGCCCGACAGAGCAAACGCAAAACACCGTGGTCAGTCATAGCGGGTCAGGCCCATGTCTCGGGCCCAGCGGCGGAACAGCTGCATCGCCCACGCGTGGTGACTTCCCGGCGCGCTACGAACCGCCGTCGCGGGCTTGGCGGCTTTCGTAGAGCTCCCAGGCGCGCCGACGGGCCTCGTCGGCGCGGTGCTGTGCGTCCTCGCGCACCTGCCGCTCCTGCTCCGGTGTGGCGTGGCCCTCGGCGACCGCCACCTCCGCGGCCACCCAGCGTTCATTCTCCTCGTCGAGGTGACCGTCCCTGGGGCTCGGAATGTTGCGGTGCCGTTGCTGATAATAGGGATTGTCCGCCGGCAAGCCGCCGCTGAAGCGGCCGTAGGCGCCAAGGAAGAGCAGCAGCATCCCGGCGATGAAGCTGAAGATCACATTTGACAGCCGAAACGCCAGCAGGTTGAGCTCGGTGTGCAGCACGGCGAGGTTGACCAGGCCCGAGAGCAGGAAGAGCAGGCCGACGACGAACGTGATCGTGGAGGAGACCCGGCCACCGCGCAGGGCGGCGCCGATGAGGACCCCGCCGACGATGAGCGAGATCGCTGACAGCAGGCCGTTTGAGGCCAGCCCGAGCAGGACCTTCCCCTGTACCGCGAGGAACTCCAGCCGGTTGGCGACACCGAGCACCCCGAACACGCATAACCCGGCACCGAGCACCGCCGCTCCGATACGGTGCACGAGGTCTATCCGGCGCCCTGGCGGGATGCTGGACACCTTCCCCAGAGTACTATCTCATCATTACCCCTGATTAGTGAAAAAGGCTCACGAAAAGGGGCTTTTGTCCTGATCGTGGAAACCTGGGCGGGAGGCGTCATCGATTTCTACGGTGGGGATGTCGTCGGCGGTGGTGCTGTTTCGCGCGGTGTTGTTTCGCACCGTGCAGCCGGTCGAGCCGTGGCTGATCAGTATCCCGTGCTTCACGTTCGGCCCGGAGAGCTTGTTCTTCCGCATATCGACGTTTGGCCAGCGGCGCAGGTGCACTGCCTGATCACCGTTGACCGTGCAGCTGTTGCCGGTGAACCTGATCGACCGGGAGCCGGCCGGGGCGTCACCGTTGCCGCTCTCGTCGCCGGTGGCGAGCAGGCAGTGCTCGTCGACGTTGTGGCAGGCGTTGCCCACGATCTCGACGTCGAAGGTGGCTGGGCGGCCGGTGTCGAAGGTATGGAAGCAGTCGGGGTGCGAGCCGCTGGCGGAGATGTCCCGGATGGTGTTGCTGATGATCCGGTGACCGTTGCCGAAGAAACGCACGCCATCGGCGTCCCCATCGTCACCGGCGACCGTCCCGGTCACGAA
Source organism: Pseudonocardiaceae bacterium (assembly GCA_050699815.1). Lineage (GTDB taxonomy): Bacteria > Actinomycetota > Actinomycetes > Mycobacteriales > Pseudonocardiaceae. Next base: position 5,235 of record JBOHFT010000004.1, read on the forward strand.
GTTGGTACGCACGGTGATCCGCTGCCCACTCAGCGAGATGCCGGCGGCGGCGGCATGCTGCACGATGTTGGCCTCGATGGTGGAATCGATGCACGATGCGCAGACGATCCCGCCTCGCTGGGTGTCGTGAATCGTGTTCTTCTGCGCAGTGATCCGGGTTCCCGCCAGGAGCAGCCCGCCACCGCCGACGATCGTGAAGCCCTGGATCAGGACGTGATCGGCAATGATATGGACCTGGTGGACGGTCGTGTGCACATCCGAAACCAGGCGGATCGGCGCGTCGGCGGTACCTGATCTGGTCAAGGTCAGGTCCGTGTGAGCGAGGTCAGCACCGGTGAAGCACAGGGTGTCTCCCGGCGACGCGGCACCCAGCTCCGCATGCACGTCGTCGGCTCGGGTGATCGTGCGGGTGCAGCCGGCCTGGCCGGCGGAGGCGAAACCAACGGTGAGCGACGCCAGCCCGAGCAGCGCGACCGACCCCAGCCCGAGCAGGGCAACCGGCCAGAATGGCACCGAGCGAGCCACCCTGGTCACCGATGCCACCCTGGTCCCCAGGCAGAGATGTTCATCGCGGCGAGGATAACGCCCGGTGGACGTAATTGTCACTGAGCGTACCGGGCGCGTCGCGATGCGCAGCGAGGAGAGCAGCGATGGCCGACCGTGCCGGGGCGTGTGCCGGGGTCGATGTCGGGGGCACGTTCACCGATGTCGTCGTGCACGCCGCGGGTCACCGGCCCAGGGCGGTGAAGGTGCCCACCACCCCCGGCAACCAATCAGTCGGTGTCCAGCGGGGGGTGGCACAGGGCTGGCCCGATGGGCAACTGCGACTTCTGCCGCACGGCACCACGACGGCCACCAACGCCGTGCTGGAACGCACGGTCGCCCGGACGGTCCTGGTGACCACCGAGGGGTTCGCCGACGTGCTGCAGATCGCCCGGCAGGACCGGCCTGCCCTCTATGACCTGACGGTCACCCGTCCCGAGCCGCTGGTGCCGCACGGCCGGGTGGTGACCGTCGCCGAGCGGACCGGCCCGGACGGCGAGGCGGTCATTGCGCTGACCGACGGGGAGATCGACCGGGTGGTGCGCGAGGTCGCGCGCCTGGAGCCGGAGTCGGTGGCGGTGAGCCTGCTGTTCTCCTACGCCGGCGACGGGCACGAGCGGCGGCTGTGCGGCGCGCTGAGCCGGCTGGGCGTGCCGATCACCCGGTCCAGCGCGCTGCTCCCGGAGTTCCGCGAGTTCGAGCGGGCGTCGACGTGCGTGCTCAACGCCGCCATCGAGCCCGTCATGCGCCGTTACCTGTCCCAGCTGACGACCCGGCTCCCGGGCCCGACCATCACCGTGATGACCTCGGGCGGCGGCACGGCCGGCGTCGATTTCGTGGCGGCCGCCCCGGTGCACACGCTGCTGTCCGGGCCCGCCGCGGGGGTCGTCGCCGCCGGTGCGGTGGCCCGGGGCGCCGGCTTTCCGGACGCGATCGCCTTCGACATGGGCGGCACGTCCACCGACGTGTGCCTGATCAGAGCCGGCCAGCCGGAGGTGTCGACGTCCGCGCAGATCGCCGGGCTGCCGTTTCGCACCCCGGCGGTCGGGATCCACACCGTGGGGGCCGGCGGCGGGTCGATCGCCTGGGTCGACACCGGGGGCGCGCTGCGGGTCGGCCCGCGGTCGGCCGGTGCGGATCCCGGCCCGGCCTGTTACGGGCTGGGTGGCGCCGAGCCGACGGTGACCGACGCGCACTGCGTGCTCGGCCACCTCGGCCCGGATCGCGAGCTTGGCGGGGGCCTGCGGCTCGACGCCGACGCGGCCGCGCGTGCCGTCGGTGCGCTCCCGGAGTCCGCCGGTGGGGCGCCCGGGATCCTCGCGGTGGTGCGGGCCACGATGGCCCGGGCGCTGCGCAAGGTCAGCACCGAGCGCGGCGTCGACCCGGCCGGGCTGGCGCTGGTCGCCTACGGTGGCGCCGGCCCGCTGCACGCGACCGCGCTGGCCCGCGAGCTGGGCTGCCGGGCCGTGGTGGTGCCGCCCGTCCCGGGCGTGCTCAGCGCGCTGGGCCTGCTGCTCGCACCGGCCCGTTATGAGGCGTCCCGGACGGTAATGGCGCCCGCCGGCGACGACCTCACCGAAGCCTGGGCGGTGCTGGAGGACCAGGCCCGCCAGGAGCTGCACCGCCAGGGTGTGGCGGGCGGGATCACGGTGTCCCGGGTCGCCGACGCCCGCTACGCCGGCCAGTCCCACGAGCTGCGGATCGGCGTCGAGCCGGGCGCGGATCTGGCTGCGCTGCTGCATACCGCGCACCGGCAGGCCTACGGGTACGCCATGCCTGACGAGCGGGTGCTGGTCGTCACGCTGCGGGTGGTCGCCCGGGGTGACCCGATCCTGTCTGACGCACCACGCGACTGGGACCAGGGGGAACCGACGCCGGAGCGGTCCCGCGAGATCGGTGGCGGCGGCCTGGCGCGGGTGGTCTCCCGAGCGGGGTTGAAGTCCGGGGACGAGGTCACCGGCCCGGTGTTGATCGAGCAGCCGGACACCACCACGCTGCTGGCCAGCGGTGAGGTCGCCGTGGTGGACGAAGCCGGCAACCTGGTGGTGCACCTCGGCGGCTGACCTGCCGCGCCTTACTGGCGACCGTCACACGCTCATCGAAGCGCGCCCGACGACGAGTTGCTGTCCACCAGCGCAGCTGGCACTGTGAGGATGCATGAGTGAGCTGTCCGCAGTCGAGCTGGAGGTGTTCCGGCACGCCCTGGCCGGGGTCGCCGAGGAGATGGGCGTCGCGCTGCGGCGCGCGGCGTACTCCCCCAACATCAAGGAACGCGCCGACTGCTCGGCGGCGGTGTTCGACCCCGACGGGCAGCTGGTCGCCCAGGCCGAGCACATCCCGGTGCACCTGGGCGCGATGCCGGCCAGCGTCCGCGCGGTGCTCGACACCTTCGGTGCGCTGCGTCCTGGCCAGCAGGTCTGCGTCAACGACCCGTATCTGGGCGGAACCCACCTGCCGGACCTGACGATCGTCGCCGCCGTCGGCTCTTCGGACGGGTTGCTCGGCTATGTGGCCAACCGCGCGCACCACGCCGACGTCGGCGGGGCGGCTCCGGGGTCCATGCCAGCGACCGCCACCGATATCGCGATGGAGGGACTCCGGATCCCGCCCATTCTGATCGCCGACGCGGACGGGGAACGCGACGATGTGGTGCGGCTGATCGCGGCGAACTCGCGGACGCCCGGGGAGCGCCGCGGTGACCTGAGAGCGCAGTTCGCGGCCAACTATGTTGGTGCCCGGCGGCTGGGAGAGCTTGCCGCCCGGATGGGGGCGGCGCGGCTGCCCGAGGCGATGGCGGCGGTCTGTGACTACTCCGACCGGCGGGTCCGGGCGGCGGTGCGGGAGATCCCGGACGGGTGCTACCGCAACTCCGACGTCCTGGAGATCGGTGCCGGGGTGACGATCCGCGCCGCGGTGACCGTCGCCGACGACGAGGTGACGGCCGACTTCGCCGGCACCGATCCGCAGATCCCGGTGAACTGCAATGCCGTGTTCGCGGTGACCCTGTCGTCGGCGATGTTCGTGTTCTGGATGCTGACCGACCCGGACGCGCCGCCCAACGCCGGCTGCTACCGCTCGCTGCACGTGCGCGCCCCGGAGGGCTCGGTGGTGCACGCGAGGTTTCCCGCGCCGGTCGCCGCAGGCAACGTCGAGACCAGCCAGCGGATCGTCGACGTCCTGCTCGGCTGCTTCGCCCAGGCGATTCCCGGGCGGGTGCCCGCGGCCAGCCAGGGCACGATGAACAACCTGCTCATCGGCGCCAGCGGGTTCAGCTACTACGAGACGCTGGGCGGCGGTGAGGGCGGCACCCCCAGCCGTCCCGGGATGTCCGGGGTGCACACCGGGATGACCAACACCCGCAACACCCCCGCCGAGGCGGTGGAGCTCGACTACCCGCTGCGGGTGTGGCGCTACGAGCTGCGGTCGTCGTCGGGTGGCGCGGGCCGGCATCCCGGCGGCGACGGTCTGATCCGGGAGATCGAGGCGCTGGCCGATTGCACGCTGACCGTGCAGTCCGAACGTCGGGAGCATGCGCCGTGGGGGCTCGGCGGCGGGGGTTCTGGGGCGGTGGGCCGCAACATCCTGCGCCGCGCCGACGGGACCGAGGTGGAGCTGCCCAGCAAGGGCACCTGGCCGCTGCGCCGTGGTGACCGGATCCGCATCGAGACCCCCGGTGGCGGCGGCTGGGGAGCGCCCGTCGCCTGACGCAACGACCAGCGCCGTGGGGTCAGATTCGTGTCGTTGTTATCTTCCGTGCCTGGCGGGCCAGCGCAGCGAAGTCTGGTCCCGGCCTGGTCTCCAGGTCCCGGGCTAGGGGGGCTAGTGCGGTGCGGGCGACACCGGAGCGCAACGGGACCACCGCCTCGATCGCCTGCGCGGCCAGCCGGGCAGCGTCAGGCTCGCCGGCGAGCAGATGCACCCGGGCCACGGTGATGCCCGCCAGCAAGCCGTCACGCCCATGGTTGCCCTGGGCGAAGGTCCGCACGGAGACCGCAGCCATCGGCTCGGCGATATCGAGCGCGCCCAGATGCAGATGCACCGAAGAGGTCACGGAATCCATGACTGCACGCTGGTGGAGGGACGGCGGATCCCAGCCATCCCGGCTGCGCGCCAGCTCCGACCGCACCCGGCGGGCCGCCACCGCAGAGCCCGGATCCGCCAGCTGCGCCTGAGCCAGGGCCGACACCACCACCAGCTGGGAACGCAGCGGCGCAACACGCGGATCATCACCCGGTGCGTTGGCCAGGTGCAGCTCAGCCAGCTGCGTCAGCTTCAGCGCATTGTTAGGCTGATCCCGGCCGATCAGCATCATCGCGGCATAGTGCAGGGCATACGAGGCCCGGTAGCTGTCCCCGGCCTCGATCGCCAGCTCCACCGCCCGGGTGAAATGCTGGTACGCCAGCACCGGCGCGTAACTATCGTGGCAGCAGTACGCCGCGATGACGTGCAGATCCGCGAGTTCGGACAGCAGGGCCTGGCGAGCGGCATCCGATGCGTCTGCGGCCAGGCAGCGATCGGCCCAGTCCGCCAGCGAGCAGGCCGGCCCGGCCTGGCCGCCCACGGTCCGGGCGACATCGGCGACAGCTCTGGTCAGGTCATGGATCGCCTTGATGTCAGCTCGCCCGATCCGCGAAGGGACGGCCAGTGCCTGACCCGCCGCCACGGCGGGGCTCGGCTGCCCCGGCCCGGGGATGGCCGGGCCGAACAGCGCCACCCCGGCCACCGTGACCAGGTGCTGGAACTGGCGTCTCAGCACGTCCGCCTCGTCCTCCTCACTCGGCGCAGAGACCGGGCTGTCCCCAGGATGTTCACTGTAGGACAGCCCCATCGCCCCGCGGGAGACACCGAGCCCGGTGCAGATGCGCTCGAGCACGTCATACGCCTGCACCTGACGGCCCTTGATGATCTCTGAGACCTCGCTCTGGCTCTGCGTGAACCCGCCCGCATCGTGGCGCTACGGATTGACGGAGATACCATCGGCGTATGCGTAGTGATCGCCACCGTTGCTGCCGATCCTGCGCTCCCGCACCCAGGCGGGTGTGCTGACGGTGCTGCTGCGGCCGCACGCTGGGTCGGGCCCGGCTGGTGCGCGCGGGCAGCGGGCCGTTGGTGGCGGCGCTGGCCGAGGTCATGCTGCGCGCGTTCGGCCCGCTGCAGATCATCGCCGAGGAGTTCGGCGCGGCAGCCGCCGAGCTGGACGCAGCGGTAGCGGAGCTGGCGATGTTCGGATCCTGGGCGGCGCGCTATCGCGGCGAACCAGGAGCGGAGCCGGCAGACCTCGACGTCCTCGTCGTGGTCACCAGCGGGGGGCTGGACCGCGGGCCGCTCTACACCGCCGCCGACCGGGCCCAGCAGCGGCTCGGCCGTCCAGTCAATCCCACGGTCATCACCACCGACCGGTGGGCGCGCCGAGGCACGGGGCGGGACCGGTTCATCGATGAGATAGCCTCCCGGCCGATCGTGCCGGTGCCACTCGTGAGCAAGGAGTGCGGGCTGACGCGCGGCTGACCCTTCCGCTGGCTGCTCATCCCCGCTGGGCGGCGAGGGCGAGGTCGACTGCGTGGTGCGGACTGGTGGCAGGGGTGATCGGGTCCGGTAGCGGGCTGCCGTTGTGGGCGAGGATGGTCCAGCCGCCGAGGGTGATCACGGGGATTCCGCCGCGCCGCTTGGCCAGGGCGATCTCGGACAGGGTGCCCCAGGAGCCGCCGATGGCGATCACGGCATCGGCGGACCAGACGATGACCGCGTTGCGGGCCTCGCCCAGGTTGGTGACGATCACCGCGGAGAGGTCTGGGCAGGCATCCTCGGCGGTGTCGTTGGGGCGCACGCCGATCACGAGGCCGTTCTCGGCGCGGGCACCGGCAGCGGCAGCGGCCATGACACCGGTGCCGCCGCCGCAGATGACGACGGCACCAGCCCTGGCGAGTAGCCGTCCTACTTCGTAGGCGTGGGTCCTGTCCTCGTCGGTGCAGTGGCGGGGTCCACACACCGCGACCTGCACGGGCATACGCGAGTCCCTCTTCCCGCCAAAGGTGAGTCAGGTGGTGGAGCCCGGCTTCACTCCTGCCGGGGCGGCGGGGCTGCTGGCGTCCGGCGATCAGGGTGAACACGTCATCGCGGGCACCCAGCAGGCTGGTGAAGACCATGGCGGGCGGGTCGATCTGGTAGCGCCGGGCGGTCTCGGCGACGTCGGCGGTCATCTGGTCGAGCACGTCGTCATCGACGTTGGTGGCCGCGCTCCAGCGCCGGAACTGGGCGGATTCCTCCTGGCTGCGCTGGCCGCTTCCCCTAGTTTAGCCGTGGGTCAGCACCTGCGCTGGCAGGCCGCCCGGGAACACGGCGGGTCCGACCTGCTCGGCCTGGCCGCCTACCGGGCCGACCTGCCGGTGTAACCCATCCGGGGGAAGCGCACGGTATCCTGGCGAGGCTGTGTGGTTCTGGTGGCCGGATGGCAGGGCAAGATGATGACGGAGCGGGTCGCTCGGCTTGGCCTGTGCATTGCGGCGGGCTGTGACGCCGACGCTGAGGAACTGGCTGAGCTGGCTGTGCAGCTGCGTGAGCAGCTGCTGGAGCTGGACATCGAGCGGGCTGATCCGGTAACCGCAGGTCAGGCGCCGCCCGGCACGCGCGCCGGGGAGATTGTCGTCGCGGGCGCGCTGACCGTCATGCTGGCCGTGTCCAGGAAGCTCCTCACTGCGCTCACCGAGGTGGTGCAGTCGTGGGTCTCCCTCAGCGGCGGGCGCAGCGTGAAGCTTGAGCTCGACGGCGATGTGCTGGAGGTCACCGGGATCACCCGGCGAGACCAGCGTGAGCTGATCCAGGCCTGGATCGACCGGCACACCGACCGGTGAGCGGCATGAGAGCCGCGCTGCTGGTCGGCTGCTCTGAGTATACGGACTCAAGGTTCGGGCAGCTGCCGGCGTCAGTCCAGGACGTCGACGCGTTGACTCGCGTGCTCGGCGACCAGACGATTGGTGATTTCACCGTAGACAGGCGGTTCAATGAGCCGTCGGGGGAGGTCAGCGAGCAGATCGAGAAATTCTTTGCCGACCGCAGGCCCGATGATCTGTTGCTGCTCTATTTCTCGTGCCACGGGGTCCTGGATCCCCGAGGACGGCTGTACTTCGTGCTAGTCACACAGCTGATGAGCCCCGGTCAGACGGGTGTGGAGCAGTCCTGCCGGGTCCGACTCTCCGGTTGCTCTCGATCCGCCACGATGTCACTGATCGGGCTCGGCCCACAGCGCGGCGACCGGCACTGCGGTGATCCGTTCCGCTAGCGGAAAGATCCACCGGCCGGTGTTCAGGACAGCGCCCGCTACACAGTGTCACCGCCCCGGCGCTCCGGCGCGCGATCGGGGTCAGCTCGGTGACCCGGCGTGAGGTGCGATCCGCTGGCCGCGGGTGAGTGCCCGGCCGGGGACGCGGTGAGCAGGCTGCGGTCGGCGGGGCTGAGGTGGTCCAGGTCGTCGGCGTCGGCAAGCTGGGACGGGGTGCACCCGTGGCCGTAGGTGGCGGCCAGCCCGGCCAGGTAGCGCAGGCTGGGTGGGGCACCGCCGTGCGGCCAGGTCTCGTATTCGCTGACGCGGTGGTCCGACAGCCTGGACCCGGGATGGATGGTGTTGTACCGCTGCGCCACCTTCCACTGCGGCCACCCCAGGGCGTGCCGCCAGGCCACCCGAGGCCGCAGGTTCAACCGGCGGCCCCTCTCGACGGCGATCTGGGCGACCGAGCACCCCAGACCACGCATCCGGTCCCGGAGCTGATCACGCTCGGCTTTCGCCGAAGCCCCGGCGTTCCTGCGCATCGCCCACCCCCGCTGAGTTCGCGTGTCGTACCGAAGTCGCCGCAAAACGGTAGCCCCGAGCCGGCCGGGCACAGCAGTCCATCAGCCGTACCGACGGGCAGCTCTGCGCTCCCTGGCCTGTGTCCGCCCAGGTCAGCGTGACCACGATGGGCGGGAGAAAGTTCCCGTTCACAATGGCACTGGTCCAGCTCATCGAGTCGTGAACCGGGCCGGAGGCGGGCAGCCAGGCCGGTCTTCACCGCCGTGAACTCGACAGTGACGACGTTCCCGGTAGGGCGAAACGTCGGCGGCGTCGAGTTCACGGGCCGCACCCATCGGTGGCTGGCCCAGCAAGCGCGCAACCTGCTGATGGACTCCAGTACGGCCCAGGGTTGGCAGGCACGCGGCGATAGGTCAAGATCAGGGTGTGGTTGCTTGACGCACTGCGGGCACTGGGCGGCCCCGGGTTCCCGGCGCACTACCCCACCGAGGATGCCGCGCTGGACGCAGCAGCAGCGCAGGGGTGGCGGGTCGGCCCGGGTCGGGGTGTTAGTGACCAGGTGTGGGGGCTGGTGGGGGTGTCCAGCCAGACGCGCTGATGGTTGCCGGTGACGGTGAGACCGAGGCGGTTCCAGCCGGGCTGGCCGAGCCTGGTCCACAAGGTGTGGGTGTCTTCGATGATCTGCCATACCTGGCGTGGGCCCGCTTCACGGACCTGGTGGGTGCCGTGGTCATCAGCGAGGGTCACCTCGGCCCAGGATCCGTCCCCGATGATGATGGAGGTGACGGTGGGCTGGTAGTTCTCATCGGGACGGCCGTAGCCCAGAGCGATCTCGGTACCGAGCTCGAAGCTGGCGAGGAACCACAGCACCAGTGATTCCCAGGGGGTCCGGGGATTCAGGGTGGTGGTGCGCTGGCCGGGTTGGCTGGTGGGGTGCCGCCGGGGCCGGGGCCGCTCGGTGCTCTGGGCAGTGGGGTGGTGGCGCAGGTCCATGAAGGCGGCGTAGGTCGCATCGAAGTGGCCTTCGGCGCGGTCGGGGTAGCGGGTGAGGCGCACCAGGCTGCCCGCGCCCCGCGCGGTCTTGAGATCGGCCAGGATGAGCCCCCCGGGGCGGGTCTGCTCGACCCACGCCCACGGGATGGCGGGGACCGCGCAGGTGGCGATGATCCGGTCGAACGGGGCGTGCTCGGCTAGCCCGGCCGCGCCATCGGCGCTGACCAGGGTGGGGTGGTAGCCGATACGGGCTAGCCGGTGCCGGGCCAGCTCGACCAGATCAGGCTCCACGTCGATGGAGAACACGTGGGCGTCGCCGAGGCGGTGGGCGAGCAGGGCCGCGTTGTACCCGGTGCCGGTGCCGATCTCCAGCACCCGGTCTCCGTCACACACGTCGAGGGTTTCCAGCATGCGGGTCATCAGCCCCGGCATGCTGGAGGACGAGCGCAGGCTGCCCGATCCCGGAGGATCGGCCACCGCAGTCAGCAGCGCGGTGTTGGAGTACACCTGATCGAGCCACTCCCGCCGGCCCTGGTCGGTCGTGGTGTCCAGCCGATGCCACGACCCGTCGGGGTCCCGCCGTAAGACATCGGGCACGAGTTCGTGGCGTGGCACCGAGCGGATCGCCTCCCGCCACGGCGCCGACCACAGCTTCCCAGCCACGACGAGGTCTTCGGCGAGCTGGTGTGCCCGATCCAGCCATTCCTCGGTGCGTACGGTCATGGGCCTACTCCTTCGGTGAGCGCATCAGCGAGAGCGGTCGTGATGGGCGCCCCGGTATGAGCTTCGAGCCAGAAATACTGTCCCGCACTGTTCGACTCGAGGAAAACCCAGCGCTCCTCTGTGTCGATAGCGAAATCGACCGCGGCGTAGGTGAGACCCATTCTCGCCATATAGTCGTGGAGTGGTTTTTCTATCTCGGGCGGGGTGTCGATCAATTCGTAGTTCAGCGCGGGATAGTCCGCTCGCCAGTCCACCCGGGATGCCTGCGAGCCAGCCCGGATCACGATGGTGAATAAGCGCTCGCCCACCACAACCACCCGCGCCTCGTAAATCTTGTCGACCCACTGCTGAACTTGGGTGGCGGTAGAGTCTATTCCGGACAGATCGGCGAGATCGCTCGATTTTAGGCGATGGGTGAAAGCCACCGTGAGCGCGCCGCCTTCGGTGACCGAGTTGGGCCCGAGCGATTTGCGCACCACCCCGGTGGGGCTTGCCGTGGCAAAACGCCGGACCGCGTCCGGGCTGTTGGTGATCACCGTGGCGGCGGTGGTCAGCCCGCAGCGCGCCGCGAGGGCCAGTTGCAGCGGCTTGTAGGCCGCGTCGGCGCTGCGGTTGGGGTGGTTGACCCACAGCACATCGAGGCTGGCCAGGACCCCGCCGAGTCCGAGACGGGCCTCGCGGTGCGCGTAGGCACGCTCGACCTCGGTCATGCCCTCAGGGAAGCTGAACGCCCCCGGATGCCGGCACCAGATTGATCTGATCTCGCTCAACTCCACCGTGCGGTGCGGAGTCCGCAGTAGTCCCCTCCAGTGACCGTCACCGTCCAGGAATGCTTCCAGCGTTAAGGTGCGGGGGAACCAGCTGGTGTCGGCGCGGAAGACCGGGACATCTCGTTCGGTCAGCTCGCGGACCACGGCATCGACAGGGACGTCATTGTTTTCCGCGAGAATGACGACGGTCACTGCTCTTCTTCCCAGCCCCAGGTGTCTTCTTCCTGGCCCTCATCTCCGTCGCTGTAGGTCTTGCTCAGCCATTGTTTGTTCTGATCCTCTTCCCAGTCCATCCGCTCGATCAGCGGTCGCCCCTGGTGATCGATGGCGACCTGCCGCTGGTGGCAATAGTGGACATCCGGGCGGGCCGGGGTGGGCACGATCTGAGCGAAACGCAGCCCGAACGGGCGAGTCTCACGAGGACCTGGCCCATCAGCGGTGACCGCACTGCGCAGGCTAAAACGCAAGCTCGATGAGGACAGCGGACTATCCAGACTTGGATCGGCACTGAGAGACAATTCATTCCTCCCTTTCAAGAATCACCGATACCGGTGGAATCCACAGGACGGTACCTCACACTAAAGGCATGTCCGGCCCAGCGGAAGACCCGCACCCGCACCCACAACCACCAGGGGCCGGGGCAACACCTCCCTCGCCGGTTCACCTCCGGCGGGATCGTCCTGGCGCGACCAATCACCGCCGACCGGCAGGCGGCGCGTCGGTGAGCGCCTGGCGTTGGTGCTCAGTCAGGCCGGCGGCGCGCCGGGAGTGGGCGATCCTGGTCTGTGCGAGCAGGGCGGTGACTTTGGCCGGGCCATACCCCGGCAGGCACCTGACCAGCGTGGTGACCTTGGTCTTGCCCACGATGGCGTCGGTCTTCGCCCGGTCCAATACCCGCAGGGATGGTTTGTTCACCCCGGACGATCTTCTCCAGAAGTTGCTTGCGCGCGGGTCCGGGCGGTGCTGGTCCTGGCCTGGGGAAGCGCATCCGGGTCTCGGTGGGCTGGACCGCCCGAAGGTCAGCACACCGGGGCGGGGCGAGCGGCGATGAACCCGGTCCTGGTGGAGGACGTCGGGGGCCGGCTTCCGGCCCGGCTGGGCAAGCTGGCCCGCCGGTCGGTGGAGGATTACGAAGCCATCCGGGACACCCTGCGCGGCATCGATCGCCGGCCTGGCCTCGCGAGCGCGCTCCAGGTACACACCCGCTCAGTGATGGTCCGGCTGGAGGACGTGGGGACAGGCCGGGCGACGGTGTCGCTGCTGATCACCGGGCAGGCCACAGCGGAAGCGACCGACGTCCGGGTGCCGGGCGGGCTGCGCCTGGACAACCTGGGGCTGGCGGCGTTCGCGGGGCTGCGCCGGCAGGTGAGCGCGGTGCTGCTGCCCGGTGCAGTCGGCCAAACAGCTGATCAGCTGCTGGCGCAGCTCGACGCCATCACGGTCGTCGATCTGCAGGTCGAGGCGTCACCGGCGCTGGCGTCGCTGCCCTTCGAGGCGGCGGTGACCCCGGGCGGCCGCACCCCGGTGCTGCTGCCGGGGGTCCGGATGCGCCGCAGCGTGATCGGCCAGCGCCCGGAGCAGGTGCCACCCGCTCCGGGGCCGCTGAAGATCCTGGTCGCGGTCGGGGCGCCGGATGAGGGCAAGACCAGGCATGCCCGGCTGGAGATCGAGAAGGAGATGGGATCGATCCTCGACGCGGTGGCATCGGCGGTGCGCGATGACCGCGCTCAGGTGCGCATCCTGGAGGTGGCCAATGCCGACACGATCGCCGCCGCGCTGGCCGAGGGCGACTATCACGTGCTGCATCTGTCCGGCCACGGGAACGAGACCGGAATCGAGCTGGAAACCGAGGACGGCGCGCCGCGCCCCACTGGCGCGGTCGATCTCGCGGACGCGTTGCGGGCCACCGGGCGGGTCGTCCCGCTGGTGTTTTTGTCCTCGTGTCACGGCGCAGGCAACCCCGAGGGGCTGGCGCTGACCCTGCACCGGCTGGGGCTGCCCCGGGTGATCGCCATGCAGGCACCGGTGACGGACCGATATGCCACCGGGCTGGCCGCGGAGTTCTACCACCAGCTCTCAGTCCGGGCGTTTCCGCGGGCCGCAGCAGGGCTGGCCAACGCCCGGCGGAAACTGGCGGAGCAGGGGGGCAGCGAGGCGGCCCAGCGCCCGAGCCTGGAGTGGGCGACGGCGACGCTGATGGCCACCAACGACGGGCCACTCATCGACAGTGACCTCGACCAGGTGCCCCTCCGCCGGCCGCCCGTTCACCTGGCCACCGGCCCCGTGCCCGCCCTCAAGGTGGGCGAACTGATCGGCCGCCGGGTGGAAGTTCGCGAGACCTTGCGCGCACTGCGCGACGAGCACCGCAGCGTCATGCTCACCGGGATCGGCGGGGTGGGCAAGAGCAGCGTCGCCGGACGGGTGATGGCGCGGCTGACCGAGCAGGGCTGGGTATGTTCGGCAACCACCGGGAGATGGAGCCTGGAACAAGCCTGCGCGAGGTTGCTGGCCGACGTGACCACCGCGAAGCGTCAACGGGCCCGGGACCTGCACGATCAGCTAGCCGCCCTGCCCGCGGATGATCGCGCCCGGCAGTGGTTCCTCGAACAGGCGCTGCGGCAGCATCCGGTGTTGCTGGTGCTGGACAACTTCGAGGACAACCTCGACGATGACTACGCCTTCACCGACACAGGGACCTCGTCGGTGATCAAGAGTCTCGCCGGGTCCTGCGGCGAAGGCAGGCTGCTCATAACGTGCCGTTACCCGCTGCCCGGCATGCAGGATCTGCTACGACAGGTCAGCATCGGGCCGCTATCCCCGAGTGAGACGCGCCGACTGTTCCTGCGTCTGCCGGGGCTACGCACGCTGTCCGGCGATGACGCCGCCTTGGTACACCGGCTGGTGGGGGGGCACCCCCGGGTGCTGGAGTTCCTCGACGCCCTGCGGAGGTGTGGCGCGAGCACCGACCAGGTCCGCCGCAAGTTCCACGAGCTGGCCCGCGAACACAAGGTCGACGTGACCCAGACCCGGGAACTAGGCGACGGCGTGACAGTGGCCGTTCAGCTCGGCGCCCGAGACATCTGCCTGGATGTGCTGCTCTCCGCGCTCACCACCACCGAGCGTGAGGTGTTGCTGCAGGCAGCGGTGTCCAGCTTGCCGGTACCGGTGCCGGATCTCACGGCGACGCTGACCGGCTCCGGACTCGACGGCACCGCCATCACGCTCGCCGCGCAACGGCTCGCCGATCTCTCATTGATAGTGCACACCGACGAGGGGCTGTGGGTGCACCGCTGGACCGCCGAGGGCCTACAGGAACACCAGCCAGTCGATCAGTATCGCGACCGCTGTCACCGAGCCGGTGAGCTACGCCAGCGACGCATCGCCAACGCACGCCGCGATGTCGCGGAAGGCATCGAAGCCACCCAGAACTTCCTCGACGCCCAGGAATGGGACCGCGCTACCGAGATAGCCACCGGCGTGGCAAACCTCCTTGCCCGGGATTCGAACCTCCGTCGGTTGTCGTTTGCCGCCCAGGTACTCGCCACGCTGCCTCCCCAGCATCAGGGCCACTACCTGTTTCTCGATCATGAAGGCGCGTCTCTGGCCGCGCTCGGGTTCACCTCGCAGGCCGTGACCCGCTACCGTCGCCTCGTTGACGCCTTCACCCAGCGCGCCCAAGCCGAACCCGACCGCGCCGACTACCAACGCGACCTCTCCATCTCCTACCAGAGGCTAGGTATATGCTTTACCCAGCTCGGCCGTGAGGAGGAAGCGGCCGCCGCGTTGGGCCAACACCTCCAGCTGGCCCTCGACGTGTATCAACGCTTGCCGGGCCAAATTGACGCCGTTGTCGACCTGGCCATCGCACTTCATCTGACCGCCGACCCTGACGATCACGCTGATGAGCGAAACCAACAGTCCCGCGAACTACTGGAGGTACTCGACGCGGACCAGCGCCTCCCAAGTCACGGCAAGGCGCTACTCGACAGCTTGCGCCGAGATCAGGGCACTAGCGGACGTTTCACACGCGCACTGAGGGCATTTCTGCACATCTCTTAACGGCCTTCTCGCACATGCTCGGCCGCGCCGGGCGTCGCGCGCATGCCCGGTCACGCTCAGGATGAGCTACGCAACAGCAGCGACGGCGCTCGTCACGCCAGCCAGCACGCCAGTGCCAGCGCAGCCATCATCGCCACGGCGGCGAGCAGCACCAGCACTCGGCACAGCATGACCGCCGGGTCTGACTCTCCCGGGCGCACGCTCAGGTCCTGGCGACGGTACAGATCAGTAGTGGCCATGGGACCGACAGTAGAGAGCGGAGGGTTACCGCCCTGCCTACCCACAGTTAGCCGAAGGTAAAATCTCAGGAGCCAGGCGGCGTGATCCGAGGGTCTCGGGCGGCAGGCGGCCGCTGCCGGGCGCGCGGCGATCAACCTCGCACAGCGCAGCGGCAGTACTGCGAACAGGTGACATTGACCAATACATTGCTACCTGGCTATGATCTAACTCACAGCTAGACAGACCTGTCTGTGCCTCTTCGGCCTGCCAGGTGGGCGGCAGCCACTCCCGGGGCGCGGGGCGGGTCTTTCCGACCGGAAGGAGTTGGTCACCAGCGGCTATCCGGAAATCTCCGGTCCACCTACTCAACTCCCCTCGAGAGGATGTCATGACCGATTACGATCCGAGGACGGCAACCGGAATTCCCACTGAGCCTGTCGGCTCCCTTCCCCGCCCATCCAAGCTTCAGGCCTCCTACGCAGCATATGATCAAGGAACGATCAGCAAGGATGAGCTGGAAGCTGAGCAGGACGCCGCAGTCCGCGATTCGATGGAGCGCTTTGAAGCCACCGGATCACCGATTATCTCAGACGGCGAGCAGCGTTGGTCGAGCTTCGCCACCTACCCCATCACCGACACCCTGGCCGGCACCGGCCTGGCCGACAATCTCGGCCCCGGTGGCCAGTTCTTCGCAATCTTCGCCGACGGCCATGGGCGGCAGCTGCCCCGGCTCACCGGCGGTCCTCTGCGGTACAAGACGTACGCGGCCGACACACTGCGGAAATCTATCGGCTACGCGAACGTGCCCATGAAGCAAGCCGTCATCGCGCCGTCCATGCTGGCCCTGCTGTACCCCCTGAAAGACGAGGTGCCCGGCTACCCGCGGGAGCAATTCGAGGAAGACCTCGTCAACGAATGCGAGAAGGACATCCGCGAGGCTTTCGCGGCTGGCGCCGCCCGGGTTTCCATCGACTTCACTGAGGGCCGGCTCGCGACCAGGGAAGACCCTCGCAACCCGTGGACCGGCGCTGGCCTGCTGCCGCACTTCATCGAGCTGAACAACCGCGTGCTCGCCCGTTTCTCACCGGAGGAGCGCGCGAGCATCGGCATTCACACCTGTCCGGGTGGGGACCGGGACTCGGTCCACAGCGCGGATGTCCCCTACAACAACCTGCTCCCGAGCATGTTCCAGATGAACGCCGGCTACTTCCTCATCCAGCTGGCGAGCGAGCGGGACAAGGACCCGGTCTACGAGTCCATCGGGGAGAATCTGCGCGACGACGCGGACGGCGTCGCGCAGATGGCCTACATCGGCGTGTGCGTGACGCAGAGCCCACGGCCGGAGAGCGCCCAGGAAATCTGCGATGCCCTGGTGAGGGCGTCCAACTTCATGCCGAAAGAACGGATCGGCTCCACCGACGACTGCGGTTTCTCGCCGTTCAGTATTGATGAGAAGCCCAACCACGGCTCGCCCGACTATGCCCGCGACATCGCGTTCCAGAAGATCAAGAACCGGGTCGAGGGAACCAGGATGGCCGCCGAGAAACTCGGCGTCAGCTAAATCCGCCGCCCGACGGGTGGCCCGCCCACAGGGCCACCCGTCACATGGATGCTTGTCGTTGTTTGTTGATGGGCCTGGACAGCCACATGGATGCTTATCGCTCTACGACCCGGAGGGCGTGCTCGACCAGCGTCACGAGGGTGTCGAGGCTGGAGCGGGCTTCGCGGGCGTCCATCCGCACCAGCGGGCAGGTCGGCGGGAGCCCCAGTGCGGTGCGCACGGTGTCCTCTGGGTAGGCCGGGCCGCCGGGAAACTGGTTGACCGCCACCGCGAAGGGAACCTGGCGGTCCTCGAAGTAGTCGATCGCCGCGAAGCACTCGTCCAGCCGCCGGACGTCGACGAGTACGACAGCACCGACTGCGCCGCGGGCCAGCTCGTCCCACATGAACCAGAATCGGTGCTGACCGGGTGTTCCGAACAGGTAGAGGACGAGCTGGTCATCGACCGTGATCCGGCCGAAGTCCATCGCCACCGTGGTAGTGGTCTTGCCCGCAACGGCGGCCGTGTCGTCGACGCCGACCGACAGCGAGGTCATCTCCTGCTCGGTGCTCAGCGGCGGGATCTCCGACAGCGACCCGACAAACGTGGTCTTCCCGACCCCGAACCCGCCGGCCACCAGAATCTTGAGCGGGATCAGCGGGTGATCGGCGGCCGGGGCGGATCGCCGCTGTTCCTTAACGGGCGCGGAGTCCATCAAGCAGCCTCTCCAAGATCTCTGGTCCAGGCCCTCCGACGGCGTCGGTGGGCGGGGGCAGGTGCACGGTGAGCAAGCCGACCTCAGCCAGCTCGCTGACCAGCACCCGCGCTACCCCGACCGGGAGATGCAGAGCCGCCCCGATCTCCACCACCGAGATCGGCCGCATCGACATCCGGACGATGGCCCGGCGCTCCATCTGCATCGTCGGCAGTTGCTCCACGGCGAGCTCGGTGGCGGTGACGAGCGCCTCGAGCGGCAAGTCCGGCCCGGCTGTCCGGGTGCGCCCCTGCGTGAACGCATACGCCGGGACAACCCGGTCACCTTCGCGCCAGTAGTCGGAGGTCATCATGCCGCCTCCGCGGGACCGAGTACGTCGGCGGTCACTGCACCATCCGATCCGGGGCCGTGCGGGACGCCGGGGTCAGGGCGTGCCCTACCTGGGACGCGAGCATTGTCATCTCGTAGCCGACCATGCCCATGTCGCACTGCTGCTGGGCGACGACGGCGAGCGTCGAGCCCTCGCTGATCGACGTCGCGAACAGGTAGCCACCGGCCATCTCGACGATGGTCTGGCTCACCGGAGCCAGGTTCAGCAGCTGCGCTGCCCCCCTGGACAGGCTCACCAGCCCGGAGGTGGCGGCGGACAGCTGGTCGCCGAGTACTGCATCGACACTGTCCGATGAGGCCAGCAGCAGGCCGTCGCCGGAGACGACCAGCGCGTGCAGCACTCCCGGCGTGTCCCGGATGAAGCCGTTGACCAGCCAGTCGAGCTGCCCCTCGGCCGTGCTCACGGCCGACCCCCGGCGATGCCGTCCATCTCCTTCTGGGCGGCGAGCCGGCTGGCCTGGTATCGGGACAGGGCATCCCTGGCCCGTTTGGCATCCGGAGCCGGGGTGGGCGCGGGGATGGCAGGCCCGCCCGCAGGCGATGCCCGGCGCAGCTCTGGGGCCAGGTTGGCCTGCGGCACGCGGTGGTTGAGCGGGGGATCAGCCGGCGCCACGCCGGTCGGCGACACCGCCGGGGCGCGCGGCAGCGCCACCTTCTGGGTGGCCGGGGTGGCCGGTCTGCTGGGCGTCTCCACCGTGGGCAGCCGGGTCGGCGTCCACCAGCCGATCCAGTTCGGGTCACGCCGGGCAGGCCCGTCAGGCGCGGGGGTCCGCGGCTGCGGGATGGTGGGGTGCAGCGGTGCCAGCCCGGTCGGTGGCTGCCTGGCCGGCAGCAGTTCCCGCTGGTTGTCGGCGAACAGCTCGGCCGGGAGCACGACCACCGCCGTGACGCCAGAGCCCGGGGTGGTGGTGAGCGAGACCCGGATGTGGTGGCGGGCCGCGAGCCGAGTCACGACATGCAGCCCGAGCCGCCGGGAGACCGACAGGTCGATATCCCGGGGATGCGCCAGCAGATCATTGGCCTGGGCCAGATCCTCCGGGCGCATCCCGACACCCCAGTCCTCGATGGTGATGGAAGCCTCGCCGGGAGTCCGCGGGGACGGCCGGGTACGGATGGTGACCTTGGCCTCCGGAGGGGAGAATCGCACGGCGTTCTCGGTCAGCTCGGCAAGCACGTGGGTGAGGTCGGCCACGATATGGCCCCGCACCGCCAGGCGCTCGTCGACGGAGAAAACGACCCGATCCAGGTCTTCGGTCTCGGCGATCGCGGCGCGCACGACATCGATGAGCGCGACCGGCTCCCGCCAGATCCGGGGCGCGTCCTCACCGGAGAGCACCAGCAGGCTCTCCGCATTGCGCCGGATGCGGGTGGCCAGGTGGTCGAGGCGGAACAGGTCACTCAGCGCGTCGGGGTCGCGTTCCTTTTCCTCGAGCTGGTTGATGATGTCCAGCTGCCGGTATAGCATGCTCTGGTTGCGCCGGGCAAGGTTGACCAGCAGCTCGGAGGTGAACTTGCGTTGGCCGAGTTCCGCATCGGCCAGCTGCGTGGCCAGGCGCATCGACTTGTGCTGCTCATCCTCGGTGGTGCGCCAGAAGACGACCACACCGGCACAGGCCAAGAGCACGGCCACGCCGTGGACGAGCGACCAGGCCCAGGGATTTGCCTGCGCGCTGGGATGATTGAAGATGAGGCCGGCCTCCCAGGCCGTCCCGATTCCGTGGCTGAGCACGGTGAACACGATGTTCCACAGGAACGGCACCCAGTCCTGGTACAGCGCGATGAACCCGATGATGATGAAAAAATGGAAGTGCGCCTCGATGGAGCCTCTGGAGAACACCACCAATGCCGCGGCGCAGTACACCAGCCCAGCGGACGTGAAGAACGAGGCCACCCGCCGTTGCGGCGTACCGATACCGGTCAGCAGGCACACGACCAGCGGGATCAGTCCGTACAAGATGGTCAGCGGGCTGTGCCGCAGCCACAGCGCGAACCCGAACAACGCTGGCAGGTGCAGGCCCAGCACCCACAGCACGACTTTGTGCCGTTTCCGCCAGACAGCGTCGTCGAGCAGGTTGCCGTGCGGCAGGTAGTCCAGCAATCTCTGCAGCGTCACCGGTGTGCGTGCCCTTCGTGAGGCGGTTCGATGAGCCCATGTGCGGATGGGGACCGGGGTATGTTACTGCGGCACGGTGGCTCCGCGGGACCTCAGCACTACGCCGAGTAGGTGGTTCATGCCCAGGCTGCCGACAAACAGACCACTGCATTGCGCCGAATGGCGCAGTAAGCAGTAACGGGTGGGTGGCGTCCTCAGCCGCTGGGACCGCGGCCCCACCCTGGGATGCTGCCGGCCCTACGATCTGGGGGTGGAGGCGTCTGGGCGCCTGGTGGCCCCCGCGGTCTTCAACACCGACGTGGTCGAGTACCTCGATCAGGCGGGTTCGATTCCCGTCCGCCTCCGCCGACCGCCTTCTCAGCTCGGTGGGAGCTGGACCACGTCGACCTCGCAGCGGATCCCGGGCGCGCTCGCGAGCGTGCTGTCCGCCGTGAGCAGGGTGGCTCCCAGAACCTCGGCGAGCGCCACGTAAGCCGCGTCGTATGTGGTCACGTTGTCGCGCAGCTCCCAGGCTCGAGGTAACAACGGCCGGTGCGGGGCACGTTGTAGCGGCGCGCTGGCGAGGTCGGTCCATGCCTGCCGCGCACGTCGCTCATCGAGAAGACCGCGTCGCACGCCGGAACGAAGTACGGACTGCACCTCAAGGTCGATCAGCTCTGGAGCGGTCACCGTCTGCCCGCGTAGGCGCTGCCGAAGCCAGTCGCCTTCGATACTGTCATCGGACAGCGCTGGCGCCAGCACCGACGCGTCGACGACGATCACCGATGCTCGCGCTCAGCGCGCAGCTGCTGTACTGCGAAGGAGGCCGGCAACCGTCCACCGGCCCGTGCGCCAGCACGGTCGAGCACCTCGTCGAGGGTGGGGCGGCTGGCGTTCTCGATCAACTCACCGAGGAGGTACTCCTGGAGTGACTTACCCGCGGCGGCAGCGCGGCGCCGGTAGACGAGGCGAACCTCGTCCGGGACGTTCTTGATCTGAATGCTGGGCACCTGCTCAGTCTAGCGCCATCCTGACGCCACAACATGTGCTTTGGCGCCACCTCTCTCGCCACATCGCACACTGAGTACGTCGCGGGGGTGCCACACAGTAGGATCGCGGCCGTGCCGGATTCCCCTGATGACATCGAGACCCGGATGACCATCCTCGAGCGCGAGGTCGCCCAGCTCCGCGAGCAGGTCACCCTTACCAGATCCGACGCTGCCGCTGCCCGCTTGCTGGCGTCCGGTGCCGACCATGACGTGTCGGAGGTCCGCGCCGAGCTGCGCGCCCACACCCAGGCCCTCAATGCCCTGCGGGAGACTCAGCTGGAGCAGGGCCGGGCGATCGCCAGCCTGGACCAGAGGATGACCAGCCTGGACCAGAGGATGACCGGTCTGGAACGGAAGGTGGCTGGCCTGGACCAGAAGGTGGCCAGCCTGGACCAGAAGGTGGCTGGCCTGGACCAGAAGGTGGCCAGCCTGGACCAGAAGGTGGCTGGCCTGGACCAGAGGATGACCAGCCTGGACCAGAGGATGACCGAAGGGTTTGCCATGCTCGGCACCGGGATGGCGCAGATCACTGCGCTGCTGAGCGGGAACGCGGGTTCCGGGCAGAACTGAGGCGGCGGGGGAGCTACCGTGCGGGTCATGGATGTCCGCCGACAGGTCCCGCGCACCGACGTGGTGCTGGCCGATCCGGCTGTCGCGGCCGCCGCCGGCAAGCTCGGGCGCTCGGAGGTGAAACGGGCCGTGGCCGCGGCCCAGCAGCTTCGACCGCGGCGCGTGCTTCGACCGGATTGGACCGGATCTTGTGGTTCTTGGTGATCGCCACCCACCTGTGGGCGGCCACCCTGGGGATCCAGTCGATGTCCAGCACACCGCGCGGCAGCTCTTCGGCGACCGGCTCGATCGGGCAGGCGGTCACTTTACGGGCGGGCTCGTGCTCCATACCGGCCAGCGCCGGACGCACGTGAGTCCGGTGAGAAGACCCTACAGGCCGTGTCGGCGCCGCTCCTCGCTCTCGTACGTACGCGCCATGGCACCAACGTGGTTCGGCAAGTCGTTAGCGATGAGGTGGGCTAGCGTGACTTTCTCCAGCACATCCCGCAGGCCGGTGCGCACGGCCATCCACACCGTGGCGAGCGCGGCAGCCGCCCCGTGGTACTGGAGATCACTGAGGCTGGTGTCACGGATGTTTGCCAGCTGCCCCTCGAGCGCGCGGATGACGTCAGCGAGCGTGATCTCATCAGCCGCCCTGGCGAGGAGGTAGCCGCCGTGACGACCGCGTGTGCTGCGTACTAGCTGAGCCTGGCGGAGGTCGGTCAGGATGGTGAGTAGGAACGGCGCCGGGATGTCTTGCCTGGCTGCGATGTCGTCGGCCTTCAGTGGGTCTTGGCGGCTGGCAGCCGCCAGCTCCGCCATGGCGCGGATGGCGTAGTCCACCTTGACGGAGATCCGCACGCGTCCAGTGTGCCCCAACCGTGTCAGCCGACGTTGACAGGCAAGCCTTGAGCCGCTACAAAACTAGAGTAAAAAGATTAACTTTATCATGTTCGTCTCGCCGGGCGGGTAGCACGGGCCAGCCGCCCTCAACGCCCTCAAGGAGAGTCATGAGCGCGCCGGGAACTCAGACCACGTCGGCCGATGCGGTGATCGACGCCTCGAAAACCGAAAAGATCCACATCGTGCGAGACGCAAGTTGCACCGGGATGAACGGCCTGATTTTCCGCCAGTATCAGCTGTCGTGCCTGTCGCTGTTCAGCTACCTGGTGGGTGACGAGTCGACGGGCCAGGCGGTGGTCGTCGATCCGCAGCGGGATGTCTCGCAGTATCTTCTGGATGCGCAGGCCCACGGTCTGCGCATCCAGCGGGTGATCGAAACCCATGTTCACGCTGATTTTCTGTCCGGTCACCTGGAGCTGGCCGCGGCGACCGGCGCGGTGATCTCGTATGGCAGCGTGGCCGACACCCATTTTGCGATGGAGCCGCTCGCGCACGGCCAAGAACTGGTTCTCGGTGACGTGGTGCTGGAGATCCGGCACACTCCGGGCCACACTCCTGAGTCCATCTCGGTGGTGGTCTGGCAGCGCAGCAGCGACGCAGCGCCGTGGGGTGTGCTCACCGGTGACACGCTGTTCATCGGTGACGTGGGACGCCCGGATCTGCTGTCGGCGTCCGGGTGCACGGCACCGGACCTGGCGCGGCAGCTGTGCCGGTCGCTGCGGGAGCAGCTGCTCACGTTGCCCGACGCCACGCGGGTGTTCCCAGCGCACGGCGCCGGCTCATCGTGCGGCAAGGCGCTGTCGGATGCCACGTCCTCGACGATCGGCGAGCAGCGGGCGACCAACTACGCGCTGCAGCCGATGGCGGAGGACGACTTCGTGGAAGTCGTCACGCAGGGCCAGTCAGTGGCACCGCGGTACTTCGCGTTCGCAGCCGACGCCAACCGCCGTCACCACACGTTGCTCGACGACCGCGAGGCCCCGGTGGCCCTCGACATCGGCGAGGTGCTGCGGCTAGGCCAGGACGGTGCGGCAGTGCTCGACGGCAGGGCGCCCGACGCGTTCGCTTCGGGCCACCTCACACACTCGCTCAACGTCGGACTCGACGGCCGATTTGCCGAGAACGCCGGCAACGTCGTGCGAGCCGGCCAGCCGATCGTGCTGGTCACCGATGCCGGACGAGAAACCGAGGCACGCGTGCGGCTAGCCCGCATCGGCTTCGACAACGTGGCCGGTTACCTGCCCACCATCGAACGGGCGTTGGCTCAGCGACCAGATCTGGTCACCTCCGCGGTCCGACTGTCGGCCACCGCGCTCGCCGCCTGGTCGGCCGAAGAGCCCAGGCTACAGATCGTGGATGTCCGCAACCCGAGAGAGCTGACCGCAGGCGTCGTGCCCGGCGCCCGGCACATTCCCCTTGCCGCCCTCATCAACCGGATGGACGAGCTAGACCCCACGGCGCCGACCGCCATTTACTGCGCCAGCGGCTACCGCTCATCAATCGCCGCCTCTGCGTTGCGAGCCGCAGGTTTCCCGACGGTGGCAGACGTGCTCGGCGGTTTCGGAGCATGGTCAGCCGCCGGTCTTCCTGCTGAAGTCAGCCAGCCGGCCGACGCGCTGCCGCTGGTTGTCAGCCAGACCAGCCAGGCGCGCCACCCCGAGGAAGCCTGCCAGCCTGCCAACAAGCACGGGCTCATCATTCATAGTGCGCATCCATTGAATTGCGAGACACCGCTCGCTGCGCTCATCGGCAGTGCGGTGACGTCCAACACCAACTTCTACGTGCGTAACCACTTCCAGACCCCACTGCTTGACCAGGGCACCTGGCGGCTCGACGTGGGTGGCCTGGTGGACCGACCCCAGGCATTGACTCTGCGCGACCTCCACGATATGAGCCCGCAGACGCAGGTCATCACGCTCGAATGCGCGGGCAATGGGCGTACCGCGACCGGCCCTCTCCCGCACGGCGTGCCCTGGGCACTGGGCGCGGTGAGCACCGCCGAGTGGACGGGCGTCCCACTGGTCGATGTCCTCGACCGCGCCGGCGTGTGGCCTACGGCCCGGGAGGTGATCTTCCGGGGCGCCGACTCGGGCGAGTTAGGCGGGGTACCGGGACGAGCAGGGACAATCCGCTACGAGCGCAGCCTGATGCTTGACGACGCGAAATCACCGCAGGTGCTGTTGGCGTACGCCATGAACGGCGAGCCGCTCCCGGTTCAACATGGCTACCCGGTGCGGCTTGTCGTGCCCGGCTGGTACGGCATGGCAGCCGTCAAGTGGCTCACCGAAATTTGGGTCACCGACGAGGCCTTCGCCGGTCCCTATCAGAGCGGCTCATACCACTACGAGTGGGCCCGCGACGGGCAGGTGGTCCGGGAGCCAGTCACCCTCCAGCGGGTTCGCAGCCTGATCACCGAGCCGTTGGCCGGCGAGCAGGTCGACGCCGGTGAGCTAGCCATCCGAGGAGTGGCGTGGTCGGGGGCGGCACCCATCGCCCGGGTTGAGGTCAGCGTGGGCGGCGGGCCGTGGCAAGACGGACAGTTGCGAGGGGCGCGGGACCGTCACCACTGGCAGCGCTGGCACGTTGTCGCGCGCGTCGACCGGGGCGAAACCATCCTGAGAGCCCGGGCCACCGACATGGCTGGCCATACTCAACCCGATGCACCGGACTGGAATCGATGGGGATACGGCAACAACGCCATCCAAAAGGTCACCGTCCTCGTCACGTAGCGATCTGTCTAAGCATTTGTTGTGATCGGCCGCATAGGCGGGGAAACGCCGCCCGGATGGGCCACGAACTCGATCGTCGGTAACGCAGGCAATACGAGTCATGGCACTCAATGCCACTCACGGGTCAAACAGCGTGCCGGCGGGGGCTGGGGTGGGGGCGGAGTCGGTGAGGTCGGCCTGCTCGAGGGCGGTGCCGGTCCAGATGAACCGGGCGGTGGTGACGGCCTTGTCGATGCCGACGAACACCTCGTCGAGCAGCACCAGCCGCGGTGCGTGCGGGGCGCCCTCGCTGACCTGGGAGTCGCCGCCGTGACTGGCACCCGCTCGCACAGCGGCGCCGAGGTGCCGGTAGCAGTGAGCGGCCGCACCGGAGTGTCCCACCGTAGGATCGCGGCCGTGCCGGAGGTCCGCGCCGAGCTGCGCGCCACACCCAGGCCCGCAATGCCCTGCGGGAAACTCAGCTGGAGCAGGGCCGGGCGATCGCCGGCCTGGAACGGAAGGTGGCCAGCCTGGACCAGCGGATGACCGAAGGGTTTGCCATGCTCGGCACTGGGATGGCGCAGATCACCGCGCTGCTGAGCGGGAAAGCGGGTTCCGGCCAGAACTGAGGCGGCGGGGGAGTTACCGTACGGGCCATGGATCTCCGTCGGCAGGTCCCGCGCACCGACGCGGTGCTGGCCGATCCGGCTGTCGCGGCCGCCGTCGGCAAGCTCGGGCGCTCGGAGGTGAAGCGGGCGGTGGCCGCGGCCCAGCAGCGGGTGCGCGAAGGTGCCCTGCCGCCAGCCGGTGTCGTCGCCGACGTGCTGGCCGCCTTGCCGGACACGGTGACGTCCCTGCGCCCGGTGCTTAACGCGACTGGGGTGCTGCTGCATACCAATCTTGGCCGGGCACCGCTGTCCGCGGCGGCGGTCGGGGCGCTGGCCACGGCGGCCGGCCCCACCGACGTCGAGCTCGACCTGGGCACCGGGGGGCGGGGCCGTCGCGGGGCAGGGGCACTGGGCGCGCTGGCCGATGCGGTGCCGGC
The DNA here is from genome assembly GCA_050699815.1 of Pseudonocardiaceae bacterium. Taxonomy (GTDB): domain Bacteria; phylum Actinomycetota; class Actinomycetes; order Mycobacteriales; family Pseudonocardiaceae. Next base: position 31,319 of record JBOHFT010000004.1, read on the forward strand.
GGCGGGCGGCGTGCATGTGGTGAACAACGGTGCCGCTGCGCTGGTGCTGGCCGCGACCGCGCTGGCGGCTGGCCGGGAGATCGTGCTGGCCCGCGGTGAGCTGGTGGAGATCGGTGATGGGTTCCGCATCCCGGATCTGCTGGTGTCCACTGGGGCCCGGCTGTGTGAGGTCGGTACCACCAACCGGGTTACCCGTGCGGATTATGCTGCGGTGATTGGGCCGCAGACCGGGTTCGTGCTCAAGGTGCACCCGTCGAACTTCCGGATCACCGGGTTCACCTGCTCGGTGGCGGTGGCGCAGCTGACTGGGCTGGGTGTGGCGGTGGTCGCTGATATTGGCTCGGGATTGCTCGCGCCGCACCCGGTGCTGCCCGGTGAGCCTGATGCTGCCACCGTGCTGGCCCAGGGTGCTGACCTGGTCACGGCCAGTGGTGACAAGCTCCTTGGTGGCCCGCAGGCCGGGTTGCTGCTGGGCTCGGCGGAGCTGGTGGCCCGGCTGCGGCGGCATCCGCTGGCGCGGGCGTTGCGGGTGGACAAGCTCACCCTTGCCGCGCTGGAGGCCACCCTGCGGGGCCCGGCGACGCCTACTGCGCAGGCGCTGGCCGCTGAGCCGGGCTTGCTGCACCGGCGGGCGGTGGCGATCGCGGCGGCACTGGCCGCGCATGGGGTGGCTGCGACGGCGGTGGTGTCGCAGGCCACGGTGGGTGGTGGGGGCGCGCCGGGGGTCATGCTTGCCAGTGCCGCGGTCAGCTTGCCGGAGCGTTTCGCGGCGCTGTTGCGGGCTGGCAGCCCGCCGGTGCTTGGGCGGGTCGAGCGTGGCCGCTGCCTGCTTGACTTGCGTGCGCTGCCGGCCGGGCAGGACGCTGTGGTGCGTGATGCGGTCCTGGCATGCATGTCGTAGTCACGGCCGACCACGTTGATCATGGTAAGTCCACCCTGGTCCGGGCCCTGACCGGGATGGAGCCTGACCGCTGGGCGGAGGAACGCCGACGGGGGATGAGCATCGATCTCGGGTTCGCCTGGACGACCCTGCCCACCGGGGCGACGGTGGCGTTTGTGGATGTGCCTGGCCACGAGCGGTTTGTGCCGGCCATGCTCGCCGGGGCTGGGCCGGTGCCTGCCGTCATGTTCGTGGTCGCCGCCGACGGGGGCTGGATGCCGCAGTCCCGGGAGCATCTGCAGGCACTGCACGCGCTTGGTGTCCGGCATGGCCTGCTGGTGGTGACCCGCAGCGACCTGATGGACGGTACCGTCTGGCCGGTTCAGGTCACGTGAGCGAACTCGTCGTTCTTCACGCCGCTGATCCAGGCGGCCAGCTCGGCGTGGGTGAGGAACACCACGGCCCCGTCGGGGTGCTTGCTATCCTGCACCGCGATCCGGCCATCGTCCAGCGATGCCACCTCGACGCAGTCCTGGGTGCCGCCGTTACCGGGACTGCGGCTGCTCTTGCGCCACACCGCGTGGGACAGGTCAACCCGGGTCATCCCGCGCCTCCTCTCCTGGCTACTGGTAGTGCGCCAGCGTAGTGGAGATGAGGTCAACGGACTCTGCGGGGGACAGCGCCAGCGAGCTCAGCACGGCGAAGCGCATGACGCAGCGCCGCACGTGGTCTTGCTCCTCCAGGTAGATCGAGCCCGCAGGTCCCTCGACGTAGCCCACATCGTGCGCCAGGTCGGGCAGCGTGACGAGGGTGAACGCCCCCTCCATGCCGGGATGCGGGCCGGCCGCGAACGGCACCACCTGGACGGTGATGTTGGGCTGGCTGGTCAGCTCCAGTAGGCGTTCCAGTTGGCCGCGCATCACCCGGTCGCCGCCCACCGGGCAGTGCAGCACCGCCTCGCTGAGGATCGCCTGATAGGTAAGTGGGTCATCGCCGGTGAGCACGTGCTGGCGGATCATCCGGGCGGCGACCAGGTTCTCCAGCACCTCGATCGGGGTGGCGGGCTCGAGAGTGGTCATCAGCGCGCGGGCGTAGTCGGAGGTCTGCAGCAGGCCGGGCACCAGGGCCAGCTCGAACTGACGGACTGTGGTGGCCGCCTGCTCCAGACCGACCATGGTCTGGTAGGGCTTGGGTAACGCGCTGGACTGCCACCAGCCCTTCTGCCGGGCTTCGCGGGCCATCCGTACCAGGACGGCCGTCTCGTCGGCGGGCACCTCATAGACGGCCGCCAGGTGCTCGACCTCGGCGGGCTGCGGCGCATACGACCGGGTCTCGACGCGCTGCAGCTTCGAGCGTGACCAGCGCGGCGAGTGCGGCTTGAGCAGCGCGACGGCCTCCTCGATGGTCAGCTCCATGCGATCCCGGTGGCCCCGCAGCGACTCGGCCAACTGCCAGAGCCGCAGCGTCGGGCTGACCCCGCGATCCATCACGACCTCCCCCAAGCTGGGTGGCAGTGCCAGCCAGTTGACACGCGTGCACCAGCCCTTTCGAGTGCTATAAAGGGAAACCTATTGTTATCCATGGGTTTCCCTGTCGATAGTGGTGCAACCCAAGCATAGGGGGTCCGTCCGGGCTTACCACACAGCACGCCGTGTCCCCCGGGCGCAGGGCAAGATCCCATGACCGGAGGAGGGCAACTATGGCGATCCACGAGGGCAGTGACGACCGGGCAGTGGACCCCACGCCACGAGGTGGCGAGGAGCTATCGGCTGATGAGGAGCCCGAGTGCAGCGAGGAAGAGTTCGCCAAGGAGGTGCGCGACCTCGTTACCGCTGAGGCGCCGCAGGTGTTCGCGCTGGTAGAGGAGTACGGCGAGCGGCTCGACGGCTGCGTCGTCGCTTGGGGCATGGCCTTCGACGATCACGTCGACGTCCTCAGTGTGAGCAGCGGCCGGCAGTGTGAGCAGCGGCCGGCGCGCGCGCCTGCCCTCGGTCGAACGCGCCCACCCGTGAGTGGCGATACGAGCTATAGCTCGCAACGCCACTCACGGGTCAGGCGGCGAACAGCAGGGTCAGCCCGCCGACTGTGTAGCCGACCATGAGGACCATCAGGGGGAGCTGGCCGATGATGGCTTCGGACCGGGGGAACAGCGCGACCGAGCGGTCGTGGGCGCTGATGACCGCGAGGACGTGGCCGGCGACGACCGCGATGACCTGGACCAGGGCGATACCGGTTGCCGTGATCAGGCCGTAGTTGACGGCGCCGGAAACTCCCACACTGCTGCCCAGCGGAGGGGAGAGCATGGCGATGGCCTGCTGTCCCTGAAAGAGCAGCAAGGAGAAGTAGTGGGCGATGACGTAGCCCACGACGATGGGGATGACGGTGTGCGCGAGCAGCCCGGGAACCGGTTTCCGGCCCTGGTTACCGACCTTACCGGCCAGCATGGTCGCCCCGACGAACGTGACGGCGACCAGGCCGATCATCAGTAACAGGCCGGCGGTGGAGATCACCGCGACCGGGACCGGCGCACCCTGGATGGCGCGGCGCCAGTCCGCGGAACCGGAGATGCTGTCGAAGAATGTCGAGCCCAGCAGCACCGCGATCAGGGCCACAATGCCCGGCGCCGGCCCCAGCGTGGCGGCCCCATCGAGCGGGTTGCGCAGCACGAGGCGGCCGTCGTCGCGTCGCCCGAAGGGCGCCAACGTGGCGACCACCGTGGAATAGGCCTCGAACCCGTCGCCGGTGGCGAACCAGCGCTGGCCGAACAGGACGGCCGCGCTGAGCTGGATGGCAGCGTAACTGGTGAGATACCACAGCAGCACGGTGACCGCGGCCCCGTGCGGGGCGGCCAGCTCCAGCCACACGAAGCTGAGCAGTGACAGCGCGGCCGGCCAGTAGCCGAGCCGGTGCGGCAGCGGCAGCAGCCCCCGGTCAGCGGGAATCCAGGTGATGGCGGCGAGCAGCAGATGAATCGTGCGCAGCGGGTTGACCAGCCGCCACACCGGGCCGAACAGCAGCGACAGCGGGACAATCCCCACCCAGAACAGCACATAGACCGCATGGGGCAGGGGATTTCTCCCGTCGTCGGGTACCAGCAGCGCCATGGCGATGACATAGGCCGTTGCGGCGAGGCCGAGCAGGCGCAGCAGCCACCGCAGCCCGGTGCTGTCCACCAGCCGCTCGATCGGCAGCGGCACGGCCCGCCCTGCCGCCCCGGCGCGCAACCGCGGGGTCTGCCACAGCACACCTAAGCCGAAAAACGAGGCCAGCAGGGCCAGGACGGCCCCCTGCGCCAGCAGATCCAGCGGTAACGGCAGGTCTTGTCGCCCCCCGATCCCGTGCGCGAGGACCTCCGCCGCGTCGCCGGTCAGCATGCCGCTTCCGATTTCGCCCCGCGCGCCAGGCGCGCTCCGGCAACGAGCAGCCCCAGCGCCGTGGCGTAGGTGAGCACAGTCAAGCCGCGGTCCAGCACCTCCGGGCCCGCAAAGGGCAGCTGGGAGTACCACAGCACGCTGATATCCGTGGCGGCCAGCAGCAGGATCATGGTCCCGGTCGTGATGACCCTGGCGGCGGCGGTTTCCCTGCGGCGCACCGTGCTGACCACGGTGACACCGCCGACCAGCAAGCTGAATGCGCCCACCGCGCCGACGCCGATCCATCCGAAGACAGGCCCACCTTGCTGCGGAGCGAATCCGGTGCCGAGCAGATGCAGCACAAAGGCCAGGATCCCGGTGGCAACGACGACGGCCATCGGCCGGTGCCAGTTCCGCAGCCACCCGATGGCCGCTACCGCGGCGGCGAGCAGCACGAGGGCCCCCACCCATGGCCACGGAGACGGCGGCGGTATCCGCTCCCGGGTGCCGACGACGGTGACCTGCTGGCCGCCCACGATCAGCGGGAGCTGCCAGGACGTCTCGACGGGATTCGCGGGTGCCTCGAGCCGGGCGTCGGTCCAGGTGGCGCTGTCCCCCTCGCGCAGCTGCACCCATCTCGGCGCATCCTGGGACGCCGGGGCGCCCCGGGTCTGCCCGGTCTCGGCAGCGGTGGGGCTGAGCTCATTGACCTGCACCCGGTGCTGGGACAACCGCAGGAACGGCTCACCGCGGTAGCCCAGGACCACGATCTCCGCCGCGCCCTGGTTGGTGACCCGTACCCACTGCCCGCCGACCCCGACGGTCACCGCCATGGCCGGTACCGCGGGCCGGATCGCGGTCACCACGGCCCGGTAATTGCTGGGTGACCCACCGCCCCCGGCGATGTGCGCCGCGGCTGGCGCCGGGTTAATCAGCGCGAGCAGGCCCGCCAGCACCGCGGCCAGCACGGTCAGCGCAACGGCGCGCATCCCCTCCCGGGGCCAGGCCGGTGGCCTGGCCATCAGCGGACCAGGAGCTGGAACAGCAGCAGCCCGCTGTCATGGGTCTCGACTTCGAACACTCCGGGTACGTCGGCCAAGAACTGCAGGGTGGCCGGGCTGCCCGGGGTGAGCTGCAGGGTTTTGTCGTAACCATGAACGTGCAGCTCGTCGCGCCGGTCGCTGGTTACCTCGATGCGCACCTGGGTGCCCCGGTCCACGTCGACCCGGGCGGGCACGCCGTCGACCTTGCCGCCGCTGATCCGCACCGAGATGTCCTTGTCCGGGGCCTGGGTGGGCTGCTGACCAGCAAGCCCGGCTGGTCCGGCCGGGCTCGTGGCCTCCGTGTGCTGCGGGACCGGCCCCGACGTCGCTGGCTGCGCCCCACCTGAGCAACCGATTGCGAGCACCAGCACCGCCGCCGTCACGGCCATCCGGCCCAGGACGTTCACCGTGACCACTCCCGATCAGCACGCACGATGTCCTCGGCGATCTCGTAGGTGTTGAGTGCGGCACCTTTGCGCAGGTTGTCCCCGCAGACGAAGAAGTCCAGCGTGTTCGTGAAGTCCAGGGCCTGGCGGATCCGGCCGACGTAGGTCGGGTCCGCGCCGACCACCGCGGCGGGGGTCGGCCACACCCCGGCCGCTGGATCGTCGGCCAGCACGATGGTCGGCTGCGCGGCGAGCACCGCGCGGGCCTGCCCGGCGGTGACCGGCCGGGCGAACACCGCGTGCACCGCGAGCGCGTGGGTGGTGACCACCGGGACCCGCACGCAGGTGGCGGACACCTTGAGAGCCGGGATGCCGAGGATCTTGCGGGACTCGTTGCGCACCTTGAGTTCCTCGGAGGTCCAGCCGCCGTCTCTCAGTGACCCGGCCCAGGGCACGACGTTGCACGCCAGCGGTGCCGGAAACGGGGACTGGGCGGGCAGCCCCGCCGCGGCCAGCGCCTCGGCGACGTCCCCACCGCGCACTCCGAGGCCCTGGCCCGCGACTGCGGCGAGCTCGGCGTGCAGCCGGTCCACACCTTGCTGGCCAGCGCCGGAGGCGGCCTGGTAGCTGGCCACCACGAGTTCGGTGAGCCCGAACTCACGGTGCAGCGCACCCAGCGCGGCCATCATCGACAGCGTCGTGCAGTTGGGGTTGGAGATGATCCCCTTCGGCCTGCGGGCCGCAGCCGCGGCGTTGCATTCCGGGACGACCAGCGGCACGTCGGGGTCCATCCGGAACGCACCGGAGTTGTCCACCGCGACCGCGCCGCGCGCCACCGCGACCGGGGCCCAGTGCTTCGAGATCTCGTCCGGGACGTCGAACATCGCGATGTCCACGCCGTCGAAGGCCTCCGGGGCGAGTTCGGCGACGACCCGCTGCTCGCCCCGCACAGTGATCTTCTTGCCGGCCGAGCGGGCCGAGGCGATCAGCCGGATATCGCCCCAGGGCACCGACGGCCGCGAGTTGATGATGTCGATCATGACGGTGCCGACGGCACCGGTGGCGCCGACAATGGCCAGCGTCGGGCTCGTGTCTTGCGGGGCACCCGCACCCGGGTTCATCACCGCCCGGTCCCGGCGTAGACGATGGCTGGCTCGGCACTGCCCAGCTCGAACGCCTGATGGATCGCGCGCACCGCATTGTCCAGATCCTTGGCGCGGACCAGCACCGAGATCCGGATCTCTGAGGTGTTGATGGTCTCGATGTTCACCCCGGCCTGGGCCAGCGCCTCGCAGAACCGCGCGGTGACCCCTGGATGCGAGCGCATGCCCGCGCCAATCAGCGACACCTTGCCGATCTGGTCGTCACACAGGATGTCGTCGAAACCAATGTGGGACTGCATGGCGCGCAGCGCCTTGACCGCGATCGGCCCGTCGGGCTTGGGCATGGTGAAGGTGATGTCGGTGCGGCCGGTGTCGCTGTGCGAGATGTTCTGCAGCACCATGTCGATGTTGAGCTCGGCGTCGGCGATGACGCGGAAGATGTGGGCGGCCTTGCCGAGCTCGTCGGGCACCCCGGTGACGGTGATCTTCGACTCGGACCGGTCATGCGCGACGCCGGTGAGCAGGACCTGTTCCACGGTGAGATCCTCCACTGATCCGGACACCATCGTGCCGTGGTTTCGGCTGTACGACGAGCGGACGTGTATCGCAACCTGGTTGCGCCGGGCGTATTCGACGCAGCGCAGCATGAGCACCCTCGCCCCGCACGCGGCCATCTCCAGCATTTCCTCGTAGGTAATGGTGTCGAGCTTGCGGGCATCGGGCACGATCCGCGGGTCGGCGGAGTACACGCCATCGACGTCGGTGTAGATCTCGCACACATCCGCGTCGAGCGCCGTGGCCAGCGCGATCGCGGTGATGTCGGAGCCGCCCCGGCCCAACGTGGTGACATCCTTGGTGTCCTGCGACACCCCCTGGAACCCGGCAACCAGAGCCACCGCGCCCTGGTCGAGAGCGTTGCGTACCCGGCCCGGCGTCACGTCGATGATGCGGGCCCTGCCGTGGGCGCCGGTGGTGATCACTCCGGCCTGCGAGCCGGTGAACGAGCGGGCGTCCACGCCCAGGGCGTGCACCGCCATCGCGACCAGCGCATTGGAGATCCGCTCGCCCGCGGTGAGCAGCATGTCCAGCTCACGCTGCTGAGGTTCGGGCGAGATCTGCCTGGCGAGGTCGAGTAACTCGTCGGAGGTGTCACCCATCGCCGACACCACCACCACGACCTCGTTGCCGACGTTGCGCGTCTCGACGATCCGCTCGGCCACCTTCTTGATCCGCTCGGCGCTGTCCACCGACGATCCGCCATATTTCTGGACGACGAGCGCCACGCCGGCCTCCGGTGTCGGGCTATGTGGCGGGGCGATCCCAGCTTGGGCCACACCCCTCGTTGACCCGTACCCTACCGGGGCTAACCCCATCGGTGGCGGATCTGGCCACGCCGCGAAAGGGCGCAATCAGGGCCGCGTCCCGTAGGAGGAAGGGGACGCGGCCCTGGCGAGCCGTAGGAGGAAGGGGACGCGGCCCTGGCGAGCCCGCCGTCTAGGCGTTAACGGTGGTTCGATTGCGTGAGCTCATGGCGCTCAGCAGGCCGGCACCGACCACTAGCGTAATCAGGCCGGAGAAGAGGTGCAGCCAGAAGTCCAAGTCAAAACCGGCCGGAACGGACACCAGGCTGAGGTAGCCCAGGAAGCCCAGGACGGCGGCCAGCAAGTAGAAACCGCCGATGGCGAGGTTGACGCCCTCCGTGCCGACCGGGGTCAGCGTGAGGGCCGCGCCGAGCCAGACAAGGCCGACGGCGAGGTGCACGACGTTGTGGAACGGGTTTATCAGGAAGAGCCCGAGCAGCGGTACGTTCGTCGCCTCCGTGAAGTTGCCGAAGCCGGTGAAGAAGAACCCGATCACCCCGATCCCGACATAGATGGCGCCGGCGAGGAGGGCGTAGTTCTGCTCGATCGTCCTGCCCCTGCCCCTGCTCTGGATCTTGATCCCGAACTTGTTTTCTGGATCAACCACCATGTCCGTCCCTTTCCCTCGACGCTGACGACTCACCGATGAGGTGCGCAGACCTCCTGTGGCGCCACCCACCCAAACAGCTCCTGGCTAGTGCTTCGTCCCGCGGCGGACCCCGGTTCGCTCGCTGGCCGTTATCACTCTATCGGACGCCAGCGGCCGCAACCTTAGAGGTGGGGCTCAGCGTGACCGAATCTGCAACCCCGGCCGGCGGCCGACGTCGCAGCGGTTGCCGCCGACGGCTCCCCGCGAGGCGGGCGACTTCCCTGGTGACCACGGCCCGGCCGGTGCCCAGCCGAACCGGTGCCGGGGTGCGCGCACGGCGGTCCCGGCTCGCCAGTAGCATGCTGCCCTGCGTGATGTGGAGGCTACGGAAAGTAGTAAGCAGCGTGATGTTCACGCACAGTGAACATCACGCTGACGATCTGATGGAGGTGGCACCATGACCAATCTGTGGACCGCCATACGCAAGAGGCGGGTGTTGGCCATCGCCATCGGGGTGCTGGTGGCGGGGTTCGCAACGCTTGCAGCGGTGTTTGGGCCAGGGCTCCTCACCCCAGGGACGCCCGCGAAAGCGGCAAATGCGACGAATTCCACGCCAGCCGACTTCACCCAGTTTCGCAGTGAGCAGGCTGGATTCGAGCTCGCCTACCCGACATCCTGGTCCAAGCTGAACCCCCCGGATCCGCAGATCCTCCTGCTGGTGGCCCAGGGAACACAGGAATCCTTCCTGGTGCGCTTCTCTGAGCTCCAGCAGCCCATAGGGCCGCTGGAGCTTCCGGCTGCGAAGCAGGTGACGGACCAGATCGTGACCGCCAACAAGACGGTTCAGATGGTCGCCGAGCCGAAGCAGATCGAGCTGGGGGGATTTCCTGGCTTCTTCTACTTCTACTCCTTCAAGGATCCCACCAGCGGCCAGGAGGGCGTGCACTCGCACTACTTCCTCTTCAACGGCAAGACGATGATCAGCCTTGTCTTCCAGGCGCTGCCCAAGGACCATTTCGTCGGCTCCGCCCCCACCTTTGACAAGATCACCAGCACGTTCCGCGCTCTGCAGAAGTGAACTCACGGCTCATCCGGTCTACAGCCAGCGGGAGAGTTCGGGCAGCCCTTCAGGTGCGATAAGGCGGCCCCCGCTGGCTCGGCCGGTGAGCCAGCCAGCCAGCTCCTGCACCGGTCCGGAGACCGGCACCGGGGCGCTGGTCTCCGGACCGAAGAGGACCGGTTTTCCGCCAGGAATCTGCACCTCGACCCGGGTCGGCGCCCGGGAGTCCATCCAGTCGGCCACGTCGCGGACCAGCGCGGTAGCGATGTCATCGGGCAGTACGTCGAGCCCGACGCCGGTGTCGAGGTCGACCAGGTGCAGCCACACCTCGCGGACCCGCAGCCACGGGACGGTCGAGGCCGGGAACGAGCCGTGCCTGGTGCGCACGCTGGCCGCCCAGTGCTGGGCTGCCAGCTCCTTCGCAGCTGCGGCGAACGCCGCCCCAGTGCGCCGAACATCGTCGAGCTGTTCGGCCGACGGTCGCCCAGCGCCGACCTCGATCGCTGCGGCGCGGGCCGCCATCGACGGGTACATCGGCGTCTGGATCCCGGTACGTGCCCAGGTCAGCAGCCGCACCAGGCCCTCGGCGTTACGGGCGACATGGGTGACCACGTGGCCGCGGGTCCACTCGGGTAACCGGGACGGCCCGCTCAGGTCGCTGCACCCTGCGACGGCGTGCTCGAACAGCGCCTGCCCGTCCGCGACCCAGGCCAGCGCGGTGTCAAGCCGGCTCATCGCGCACCTCCCACTCCTATCGTGCCCGAAGGTTGGTGGTCCTTGAAGGCCGCCCAACCTCACAGGATCGGGGCGGGGTGGTAGATGGCCGCGTCGGGGTAGCGGGCGACGACGCTCTCCACTTCGGCAACGACCGCGGCGATCTGCCCGGCGGCAGCCCCGGTGAAGGGCAGCCGGTCGGTGAGCAGGGCGTCCAGCTCGGCCCGGTCCAGCGGCAGCCTGCCATCGTCGGCCAGCCGGTCGAGCAGGTCGTTGCCAACGCCCTTGTCCCGCATCGCCAATGCGACGGCGACGGCGTGCTCGCTGATCACTGCGTGCGCGGTCTCCCGGCCCACTCCGGCGCGCACCGCGGCGACCAGGACCTTGGTGGTGGCCAGGAACGGCAGGTAGCGTTGCAGCTCCCGCTCGATCACCGCGGGGTAGGCGCCGAACTCGTCGAGCACCGTGAGGAAGGTCTCGGCCAGGCCGTCGAAGGCGAAGAACGCGTCCGGCAGCGCGACCCGGCGCACCACCGAGTCCGACACATCGCCCTCGTTCCACTGCGCACCGGACAGCTCGGCCAGCATCGAGGCGTAGCCGCGCAGCACCACAGCCAGGCCGTTGACGCGCTCGCAGGAGCGGGTGTTCATCTTGTGCGGCATGGCACTGGACCCGACCTGGCCGGGCTGGAAGCCCTCGGTCACCAGCTCGTGGCCGGCCATCAGCCGGATCGTGGTCGCCAGCGACGACGGTGCTGCGGCCAGCTGCACCAGGGCGCCGACCACGTCGTGGTCCAGCGACCGGGGATAGACCTGCCCGACGCTGGTCAGCACCCGGTGAAACCCCAGGTGCTCGGCCACTCGCTGCTCCAGCTGCGCCAGGGCGGACGTGTCACCGCCGAAGAGATCCAGCACGTCCTGGCCGGTCCCCATGGGGCCCTTGATCCCGCGTAACGGGTAGCGGGCCAGCAGCTCCTCAAGCCGGGCGAAGGCCACCAGCAGCTCCTCAGCCGCGGTGGCGAAGCGCTTGCCCAGCGTGGTGGCCTGGGCCGCGACGTTGTGGCTGCGCCCGGTCATCACCAGCTCGGCGTGCTCGGTGGCGCGGCCCGCGAGGCGGGCGAGCAGTGCCACACAGCGGTCCCGCACGTGCTCCAGCGACCGGCGCACCTGCAGCTGCTCGACGTTCTCCGTGACGTCCCGCGACGTCAGGCCCTGGTGGATCTCCTGGTGCCCGGCCAGCGCGTTGAACTCCTCAATGCGCGCCTTGACGTCGTGCCGACGCACCCGTTCCCGCGCTGCGATCGACTCGAGATCCACGATGGGTACCGCCCGCTGGTAGTCGTCGAGCACCTGCTGGTCGACCGGCACGCCGAGGCCGGCCTGGGCGCGCAGCACCGCCAGCCACAGCTGCCGCTCAAGCACCACTTTGTGCTCCGGTGACCACAACCGGACCAGCTCACCGGAGGCGTAGCGCTGCGCCAACACCATACGTGCAGCCTACGGCCGTGCCATACCCGGCGTGTCAGGCTCCCGTGCCCGGTGTGTCGGGTTGTGGTGCCCGGTGTGTCGGGCTGTAGTGCGCGCGGAGTCACCCGGATATGCATCTCACCGGGACCGGCTGCACTCATGTCAGTCAGGGCAACCAGCGACCGCGCGTGCTTGCCATAGTCGGGCACGCTGAAGAAGCCAGAATGAATCTCAACCATGGACTGCATCGTGCAGTTCCCGGCGAGGAGGGCACCACGGACACGTTGCTCGCGGTGCAGGCGGGTCGGCGCCGATGTCGTGACCAGTATCGACGCCGCCGCCGACGGGCAGCTGTTGACACAGAGGGCACAAGCCGCACATCGGGCGCTGCGGGCCGGGATCACCACGGTACGGGATCTGGGTGATCGCGGTTTCCTGACTCTGACGTTGCGAGCGCAGCTCGACGCATCGGGCGAGCTGGGACCCCAGATCGTCGCGTCCGGCCCGCCGATCACCATCCGCGGTGGTCACTGCCACTTCCTCGGCGGAGTGGCCGACGGGCCGCAAGCGCTCCGCGCCGCGGTCCGTGAGCGGGCCGAGCGCGGCTGCGCGGTCGTGCAGGTGATGGTCAGCGGCGGTCAGCTCACACCGGGCAGCGCCCCCCACGAGTCGCAGTACGACCTCGCCGATCTGCGCCTGATCGTGGCCGAGGCGCACCGCCTCGGGCTGGGGGCAGCGGCGCACGTGCACTGCCCGGGCTCGGTCGCCGACGCGCACTCGCCCTGACCACCGTGGTCGACCCCGGTGACGAGGTCGTCTTCTTGAGCCCGCCGTGGTTCTTCTACGAGGCGATGATCCTCGCCAGCGGCGCCACGCCGGTCCGCGTCCGGCTCCAACCTCCGGCTTTCGACCTGGACGTCGACGCCATCGTCGCGGCGCTGGGGCCACGGACCCGAGCCGTCATCGTCAACACCCCGCACAACCCCACGGGGCGGATCTACCCGGCGGCCGCCCTTGCGCGTCTGGCGGAGGGGCTGGCCGAGGCGGCCGGACGGTACGGCCGGTCCCATCTGGGTGATTTCCGACGAAGCGTACAGCCGCATCCTCTTCGACGGTCGCAGCTTCCCCAGCCCCGGGCTCTTCCACCCGTATTCGAGGCTCGCGATGCGCACACCGGGCAGGAGAGCGCGACACACCGGGCACCAGAGCCCGACACGCGGGGCAGGAGAGCACGACACGCGGGGAGGGTTACCAGGGGAGCGCGCGGCGGACCGCGTCGAGCGCCTCGTCGGCCCAGCCGAGCACCTCCAGCCCGGAGGTCAGATTGGCTGGTGGGCGGGTCAGCAACGTGTCCCGGCGGATCAGCCGGGTGAAGTCGACATGGACCGGTCCGGTGCGCGGGGTCGTCCCGTCGGGCTGGGTGAACTGCACCCCTGCGGTCACCATAATGTTGATCAGCTCCTGGGCGATGATGCCGTAGCCCACTGTGGTCGGGTGCGCCCCGTCCAGCGAGAATAACCCACCGCTGAGCCGTCCGGTGGCATCGCTGGTGAGAAACCGCGAGTCCGGCACCGGGCGCAGCGCCGCCAGCTCGGGGGGCAGCGGGTAGGGCCGCCACCACGTCGGGCGAGCCTGCGGATCGTCCAGGTACCGGCGGGAGGCGAGCCGGTCGAGCAACCCCGCGATGTCCATCAGGTACCAGTCCCGGTCGGCCCGGCGGGCCTCGGCGACCGTCGCGGTGATGGCGACATTATACTCATCGACGGCGCTGTCCACCTCACGCGCTTGATCCTCGGTGATGTTGGGATCGCGGTAGGCGTCGAAGTCACGATCGGAGATCCACGGGCGGGTGTAGTATGGGAAGTAGCGTGACCCCGGCCGCACCTTGGTGCCGACCCCGCGGGTGACCGGCGCGACCGTGACGTGCGGGACCGTGCACCAGATGACGTGCCGGGCGCGGATCTCCTGCACCTTCGCCGCCACCTGCGCAAGCTCGGCGATGAAGTGGCTGGGCCGCCACACCGTGAAGGCGCCGTTGCTGGCCGGATCGTCGTAACCTGCCTCGCTCCAGACGACTTTCAGCTGGGTGACGACGGGTAGCACGTTGTTGGCGCCGAGGAACACCACGAGCGTCTCGATGCCGTGCTGGGGATCCGACCCTTCGCCCCCTACCTCAGCACCCAGGGCCGCGGCCGCGTCGAACACGGTGCGCTGGCGGTCGGCGTCGGTGGCTCGGGGCAGCACCCGCAGGGCCGCGCGGGCGCTGTGGTTCTGCACGAGCTGCGACAGCAGGTCATCGGACGGCTGCCCGATTTCGGCCTCGCAGCTTTCTGCGGTGCAGACCAGGGCGTCGCGCAGGTCCCAGCCGTACACCCCGAGCACGTGGTTGGTGGCGGTCGGGACGGGCAGCCGGGAGCCGGGACCGCGTTCCCAGTAGTCCTCCACCTCATCCATGAACTGGCGGCCGTCGAACAGCGCCAGCGGCAGCTCCCACCAGCTGAGGTCGGCTCCGAACTTGCGCTCGAGCTCGCGCATCAGCAGCTCGAGATTCAGTGGCAGTCCCCCGGGGCCGCCGTACGTCGGGTAGCGCAGCCCGCCCCAGCCCAGCTCGTGGGCGATGATCGCCGAGTAGGACAGCTCGGTCTGGAACACCGCACCGCTGGCGAAGCCCTGGGTCAGCGAGTCCCCGATGCTGACCAGCCGGTGCTGCGGGGTGCCTCCCTGCCAGGTGGGCGTGACCGCGATGCCCAACGCCGGGTCCCATACCGGCTCCCGAGCCTGATCAGTGACCTCAACCGGTGCAGCCATCAGAGCGCCCCTTTCGGCACGTGGTGGTAGGAGTGTGTCCGCCGGACAGCGGGTCAGTCGGTGGTGCTGGCCGGGGTGGCCCCCTCCGCCTGCGCCAGCGCGTCAAGCACCATCTCCAGCCAGCGCAGGCTGCGGCGGTAACTATCGGTGTCCTGGGCTGACGGTGCCGGTGGCAGCATGCGCTCCGGTGCGCCCTGGATAGTGACCCGGCCGGAGACGTCGAGCACGACGTGCAGCGTCTCCAGCATCCAGCGCCACTCGGCGATGACCGGAGAACCCTGGCTGGGCAGCTGGACCACACCGCCGCGCCGGGGCAAGGTACCGAGCACCCGGCTGAGGCTGTGCTCCAGGTCGTGCAGGACCCAGCCCTCCCAGACCTTGCGGACCGGGCCGCTCTCCTCCGTGCCACACCAGTAGTCCACGACATAGGCCAGCCGACCGTCGATCGTGCCGGCGGGCACCGGCAGCCCGGTGAGCTCGGACAGCGGATCCTCAGTGCACGCGCCGAGCTGCCAGCGCACCAGTTCGCGCAGCCAAGACCACTGTTCGCGCAGAAAGCGCACGCCTTCCGGCGACAGCGACAGCAGCAGTTCGTCGCCTTGGCGGTCGCATATGACCATCGTCTTGCTCAGCCCCCACTTCACCCGCAGTGATCGTCGGGGAGGTTATCGCGTCAGCCCCGCGCGGGGAGGCCAATCTCTCGGCGCGTCGCCCGCGAACCGATATCGTTGCGGTAGTGCCCCCCGGCCAGGTGCACCCGCTCGACGCGCTGGTATGCCTGGTCCCGCGCGGCAGCGAGATCGGCACCGGTCCCCACCACCGAGAGCACCCGCCCACCGGCGGCCACCACGGCCCCGTCGTCGCGGCGGCGAGTGCCCGCGTGCAGCACCCCCGCACCAGCCGACCCGGTGATCACGTCTCCGGTTCGCGGGGTGCCGGGATATCCCTCGGCGGCCACCACGACGACCACCGCAGCCCCCGGATCCCAGTCCAGTGGCGGCTGCTGGGCCAGCGCTGCGGTGGCAGTGGCATGGAGCAGCCCGGCCAGCGGCGTGTTCAGCAGGGCCAGCACGGCCTGGGTCTCCGGGTCGCCGAAACGGCAGTTGAACTCGATCACCTGCGGGCCCTCGGCGGTGAGCGCCAGACCGGCATACAGCAGGCCGGAGAACCCGACACCGCGCCGGGCCAGCTCGTCGACGACCGGCTGCACGATCTGCGCCACGACGTCGGCGGCCAGCGACTCCGGAGCCCAGGGCAGCGGGGCGTAGGCGCCCATCCCGCCGGTGTTCGGGCCGACGTCGCCGTCGCCGACCTGCTTGAAATCCTGGGCGGGCAGCAACGGCACCACCGTGCGGCAGCTGTCGACCAGGCAGAACAGCGAGATCTCCGGGCCGTCCAGATAGGACTCGAGCAGCACCGGGTGGCCGCCGTCGAGCAGGGTCAGCGCGTGTGCCCTGGCCACCTCCAGGTCCTCGGTGACCACGACTCCTTTGCCCGCGGCCAGCCGGTCGTCCTTGACCACCCAGGGCGGCCCGAAGTGGTGCAGCGCGGCGTCGAGCCGGGCCGGGTTGTCCACCAGCTCGCTGCGCGCGGTGGGCACCCCCGCGGCGGTCATCACGTCCTTCGCGAACGCCTTCGACCCCTCGATCCGCGCCGCGCCGACGGGCGGGCCGAAGCACGCGATGCCGGCTGCCCGCACCGCGTCGGCGGCGCCGCCCACCAGCGGTCCTTCGGGGCCGATCACCACCAGGTCGGCCGACCAGGCGGTGGCGAGCCGGGCGATCGCGGCCGGATCCGTGACGTCGACACCGTGCTGCTCGGCGAGCGTCGCGGTGCCAGCATTTCCCGGTGCACAGGCCAGGGCGGTGACCGCCGGGTCGCTGGACAGGGCCAGCACTAACGCGTGCTCGCGGGCACCGGCACCGATCACGAGGACTCGCATCTGCGCAGGATACGGGCGCCCGATATGCCCTCCAACTTCCCGGTCCAGGGAAACAACCAGGTCAGCGCTGTGACAGCCGGTACACTATTGGAGCGCATGGTGCTGCCGAGGATGGTGGGTGGGTGAGCGAAGCGAGATGAGCAGACCGGCCCAGTTCTGGTCGCGGGCGGAGCTGGCCCGTGCCTGGGCCGATGTGTTGTGCCCGACCGCCGAGGTGCCGCTGCCGCGCGAGTGCGTCGAGGAATGCCTTCGCCGTCAGCTCGACCGCCTGATCGACGCGCTGCGGCAGGGGCAGTTCAGCCCGGAATCCGCGGCAGAGGTCGGCGCCACGCTGGTGGCGCGGGGCTTCACCGGTGTGCAGAGCCTCAGCTGCAGCGTGGAGATCCTCGGGCGGGCGCTGCCCAGGCAACCTGAGCTGGCCGCGTTAGCGGGGCTGGCCGACCAGGTCGCAGCCCTGCTCGGGGCACTGACCTCGGGGTACAGCACGGCGTTGCGCCATGCCGTCCCCGTTCAGGGCGATGCCTGGTTCCGGGAAGCGTTCAGCTCCGCCCCGGTGGGCATGGTGATCAGCCGACTGGACGGCACCATCACCCAGAGCAACGGCGCACTGACCGAGATCCTGCACTACTCGCCCGCCGAGCTCGCTGTTCGCGAGGTCAGCGAGCTGTTCCATCCGGACGACGCGGCGCTGCTGGTCGCTGCCTACCAGGCGCTGCGCGACGGCAAGCGGGATCGTTTCCACAGCAGAGTGAAGCTGCTCGCGGCGGACGGGGACACCACCTGGGTTGAGCTGACCGTGTCGGTGCTGTGCGACGCGGCGGGCGACCCGACGCACCACCTCACGATGGTCGACGACGTCACCGACCGGCTGCTGCTCGAGCAGCGGGTGCGCCACCAGTCGCTGCATGACCTGCTGACCGGGCTGCCCAACCGGCTGCACTTCGCCATCTACCTCGAAGCGCTGCTCGAGCGTGAGCGCAACGCCGCCGCCATGCTGCTCAAGATCAACTTAGATGGCTTCGCGGTCGTCAATGACGGCCTCGGCCAGGGCGTCGGTGACCTGCTGCTGAGATCGGTCGCCGCGCGGCTCCAGGCGCTGGTCGCCAGGGAGCGGGCCATCGTCGCCCGGTTCGACGCCGACGAGTTCGCGATCCTCATCAAGGAATCACCGACTACCCCCCACGCCGCGAGCATCAACGCCGAGCTGTCCGAACTGGTCTACCTCGCTGGCCGCGGGCTGGCCGTCTCGGCGTGCGTCGGCGTCGTGCGCCGCACGGCCGGGGAGACCGATGCCAAGGAGCTGATCCGCGCCGCGGAGGCGACGCTGCACCAGGCCAAGCGAACCGGACGCGGGCAGTGGGGGCTTTACGACCCCTCCGCGGACGCCGACCAGCGGGCCCGGTACGCGTTGGCCACCGCGATGCCCGAGGCCTGGGCGAGCGGCCAGGTCACCCTGCATTACCAGCCGCTGGTCCGGCTGGATCCGGCCGCGGCCGACGCTGGCCGGACCGTGGCGCTGGCGGCGTTGCTGCGCTGGGACCGTCCCGACGGTGACGTCGTGGCGCACGACGACTGCCTCGCGCTGGCCGAGCAGACCGGCCTGGTGCTGTCGATCGGGCGGTGGATGCTGCGGCAAGCCTGCGAGCAGCTCCGCAGCTGGCGTGCGCGACGGGGAACCGCCGCACCGCCGGTCCGCGTCGATCTGACCACGTATCTGACGCAGCACCCCGATCTGGTGGCGGTGGTGCGCGGCGTCCTGCGGGCGGCCCAGCTCGGACCGGAGGACATCCAGCTCGGGATGCCGGTCGAGGTGATCGTCACGGGGCGCGGCAACGCAGTGGACAACGTGGGCACCCTGGCAGACATCGGGGTGCGCACCGTGCTCACCAGGTACGGCCAGGCGGTCGGAAACCTGGCGCTGCTGGAATCACTGCGGGTGCTGGGGGTGGAACTGGCCGGCCCGCTGGTGCGCATGGCCGCGCGGCCGGACTCGGTGGTGCGTTCCGCGTTGGCCAGCCTGGTGCCCCTGATGCGCCGCACCGGCACCGCCGTTGTCGTGACGGGTCTCGAGAGCGCCGAGCAGGTGGACTGGTGGCGGCACACCGGAGCCGACTCCGCGCGCGGCGCCGTGTTCGCCCCGCCGGGCCTGCTGCACCCGTGAGTGCGAAACAGTGTTATAGCACCGAATGCCACTCACGGGCGGGCCGCCGCAGTGGCCCGCCCGGCACGCCGAGTCGCGCCGGGCCGCGGCGGCGTCCTGCAGGGGCGCGAGGCTGGTCAGCACCGACACCGAGCGAAGACCTTTCGCCAGCCCGCTGGGCGGTGTGCAGGCCGGATCTCAGTTCGCCGCACCGCAGCTGCGCGGCCGCGAGGTGGCCGAAGTTGTCCATCGAGCATCCGACCGTGTGGCTGGCGCCGCCTTCCGCCGCGGTGAAGGCCACCGCGGCGCGGTCGAAGCGGCCGAGCGCGAGATAGGTGCGACCCTCGACGTGCGGCAGCGCCACCGCGAAGTACTTCCAGGGCCGGGGCTCGTCGCTGGCCGCACGAAGTCCATGGCCCGGGTGTAGTGCTGGCGGGCGAGGTCGCGCAGCCCGGCGCCTGCGGCCGCGCCGCCCGCAACCACAGTGCGCATCGGACAGCGCGATCAGCAGCCGCGGCCGGACCGGCTCGCGCATGGCGGCGCCGAGCAGCGCCTCGCTGGCCGTGGTGTGCGTGATGCGGATCGGGCCCGCGGCCTTGTACACGGGCTTGTCATACAGCAGGGTGGCGGCGCGGAGCAGCAGGGCGCTCCCGCGCTCCTCCTCGGTCGCCGCCTCCTCGTCGGGCACCGCCGGCTCCGGCGTGAGGTCGCGGTGGTACGCCAGGCCCATCCAGCCCCGGGGTACCCCCAGCCCGTCGGCGATCTGCCTGAGCAGGTCGATGGACTGCACTGCACGGCGGCCGGAGATGATCTCGGAGACGTCCGACTGCCGTTGCCCGGTGGCGCGCGCAATGTGCCGCTGGTTCACCCCGGCGTCGCGCAGGATGCGGAACACTGCGGTGATGTCGCGGTGCGCGAGCGCGTGCCTTGCGGTCGGGCCGGTCAGCAGGTCGGCCAACTCGGCCATCACGTCCTCCGGGTCCGGGTCACGAGGTTACCCGCGGTTGCCACCCGTGGGTGGTCTCGCTAATCGTAGAATGGGCAAGTACTTTCGGGTGGTCAGGCAAAGACACCGGAGGTTTACCATGTTCGACATCACCACCGCCCAGCCGCTCGCCACCTTCTGCACGGAGTGCTCCTGCGGGTGCCCGCAACTGTTCATTGATGATTCCGCGCCACCCGAGCAGCGCATCGTGCTCACCGACGACTTCGGCTCCCAGGTTCGGATGAGCGCCGGGCAATTCGGCGACCTGCTCGCCCAGGCCAAGAGCGGAGCCCTGGACACCGTCCTCTGACCCTCAGGTTCCCGAACTCGGCAGGAGAGCTCTCCCGCTCCCCCGCGAACAGCTCTCCTGTTGAGCTCGGGACGTCCAGTGCAGCCGGGGGGTCACACCAGCCGGTGGTCTCGGTAGCACCAGCGCCAGGACTCGCCTGGCTCGGCGGAGCGGATCACCGGGTGCTCGCTGCGGAAGTAGTGCGCGGTGGCGTGCCGGTACGGGCTGGAATCGCAGCAGGCGACATGCCCGCAGCTCAGGCACATCCGCAGATGCGCCCACACCGACTCGCCCAGCGCGGCGCAATCGAGGCAGCGTGGCGGGTCCGGCGGCTCGGGCGCCGGGCTAGGTAGCTGCCCCACATGCTCACAGGTCATCTTGATACCTCCAGCACTGATATCTGACAGTGCATCCTGGCCCCATGGACGGTCTGCCGCTGATCCTGCTCGTGCTCGGGGCGCTCGCGGTAACCGCGGTGAGTCGCCGGTTGCGCCTGGCCGCGCCGCTGGCGCTGGTCGTGGCCGGATTGGCCATCTCCGCGATTCCCGGGGTCCCGGACTACCAGCTCGACCCGGACCTGGTGCTCTACGGGATCCTGCCACCGCTGCTCTACTCGGCCGCGCTGGCCAGCTCGGCCGTCCAGATCAGGGCGAACATCCGGCCGATCGCACTGCTGGCCGTCGGGCTGGTGCTGTTCACCATCGCGTGCGTCGGGCTGGTCGCCTGGTGGCTGGTGCCCGGCCTGCCGCTGCCCGCCGCGCTGGCGCTCGCGGCCGTGGTCGCCCCGCCGGATGCGGTGGCCGCGGTGTCCATCGGGCGGCGCCTGGGGCTGCCGCGGCGGGTGATGACCGTGCTGGTCGGGGAGAGCCTGTTCAACGACGCCACCGCGCTCACCGTGTTGCGGGTCGCGGTGGCGGCCACCGCCGGAGCCGGCTTGTCGCTGTGGTCCGGGCTGGGCGAGTTCCTGCTCGTCGGGGTGGGTGGCGTGGTGCTGGGTGCGGTGGCAGGCCGGGTGGTGCACCAGGTACGGCTGCGGCTGGGCGACCCGCGGCTGGAGAGCGCGCTGGGCCTGGTGGTGCCGTTCGCGGCGTACGCCCTGGCCGAGCAGGTGCACGTCTCCGGGGTGCTCGCGGTGGTGGTGACCGGGCTGTATCTGGGTCACCACGCCCCCCAGGCCGGTTACGCCACCCGGCTGCAGGACCAGGCGGTGTGGCAGGCCGCGGACACCGTGCTCGAGGCGTTCGTCTTCGCGCTGATCGGGCTGCAGCTGCCGGCCGTGGTGCGCGGTGTGGGTGACGTCGGCCCGCTGCTGAGCACCGCGGCCGTGGTGCTCACCGTGGCGGCGCTGGCCAGGGTGGTCTGGGTGTTCCCGGCGACCTACCTGCCGCGAGCGCTGTTCACCCGGGTGAACGCCCGGGACCCCCAGCTCCGGTGCGCCCTTCCCGGGCCGGGCCGAGATCATCTTTGTGGCGTTCTGCGTCACCGTCGGGACCCTGCTGCTGCACGGTCTCACGCTGTTCTGGGTGATCCGCCGCCTCGGGGTCACGGGCCGCGAGTCCCACGACGACGCGCTGGCCGAAGCGGACGCGATCCACGCCGCGACGCAGGCCGCCCTGGCCCGGCTGGAGAGCGCCTCCGACGGTGCCCCGGAGTCGGTGACCACCTGGTTGCGCCGCGCCGCCGAGCACCGCAGCCACAGCGTCTGGGAGCGGCTCGGGCGCCCGGAAACCGAGCTCGGCGAGGCACCGAGCGTCATCTACCGCCGGTTGCGCCTGGAGATGCTCGCCGCCGAGCGGGAGACGCTGGTGGGGCTGCGCGACGCCGGCCACATCAACGACGAAGTCCTCTCCCGCACCCTCCACGAACTCGACCTGGAACAAGCCATGCTCACCCGCTAACCACTCGCAGCCCCGCGCCATTCGGAGCCGAATAGCGGTTCACGGCAGCTGTGGGCCGCTATTCGGCTCCGAATGGCGGTGCTACAGGGTGCGGATTGTGATCGTCTGGTCGCGGCCGGGGCCGACGCCGATGGCGGAGATGCGGGCTCCGCAGAGCTCTTCGAGCCGGGCGACGTAGGCGCGGGCGTTGGGCGGCAGCGCCTTGCGGGTGCGGCACTGGGACAGGTCCTCCCACCAGCCGGGCAGCTCCTCGTACACCGGCACGGCGTGGTGCACGCCGGTCTGGGTCATCGGCATCTCCTCGGTGCGCTGGCCGTCGACGTCGTAGGCCACGCAGACCGGCACGGTGTCCAGGCCGGACAGGACATCGAGCTTGGTCAGGAAGAAGTCGGTGACCCCGTTCACCCGGGCCGCGTAGCGCCCGATCACCGCGTCGAACCAGCCGACCCGCCGGGCCCGCCCGGTGGTGACCCCGATCTCCCCACCGGTCTTGCGCAGCCGCTCCCCCATCGCGTCGTGCAGCTCGGTGGGGAACGGGCCTGAGCCGACCCGGGTGGTGTACGCCTTCAGGATGCCCACCACAGCGGTGATCTTCGTGGGGCCGATGCCGGACCCGGCGCAGGCGCCGCCCGCGGTCGGGTTGGAGGAGGTGACGAACGGGTAGGTGCCGTGGTCCACGTCGAGCAGGGTGCCCTGGCTGCCTTCCAGCAGCACCGTCTCGCCGCGCCGCAGCGCCTGGTCGAGCAGCAGCCGGGTGTCGGCGATCCGGTGCGCGAAGCGCGTGCCCTGGTCGAGCACGGCGTCCACCACCTGCTCGGGGTCCAGCGCGCGCCGGTTGTAGAGCTTGACCAGGACCTGGTTCTTGAAATCCAGCGCGGCCTCGACCTTCTGCCGCAGGATCTTCTCGTCCAGCAGGTCCTGGACCCGCACCCCGACCCGGGCGACTTTATCCTGGTAGGCGGGTCCGATGCCGCGCCCGGTGGTGCCGATCTTGGCCTTGCCCAGATAGCGCTCGGTGACCCGGTCCAGCGCGACGTGGTACGGCATGATCAAGTGCGCGTCGGCGGAGATCAGCAGCCGGGTCGTATCCACGTCGCGGGTCTCCAGGCCGGCCAGCTCGTCGAGCAGCACACCAGGATCCACGACGACGCCGTTGCCGATGACGTTGGTCACGCCCGGGGTGAGGATGCCCGACGGGATGAGGTGCAGTGCGAAGTCCTGCCCGTCGGGCAGGACCACGGTGTGGCCCGCGTTGTTGCCCCCCTGGTAGCGCACCACCCACTGGACCCGCTCGCCGAGCAGGTCGGTGGCCTTGCCTTTGCCCTCGTCGCCCCACTGGGCGCCGATCAGCACGATCGCCGGCATGTGGTACTCCAACAACAGGGGGGAACAACAGGGGGGTTCGCCGCGCTGGTGCGCTGATCAAGCGTAGACCCAGGGAGGTCGCAATGGCCGCAGCTGTGGTGCTGACCTGCGGGTCCGCCCGCTGGCCCGGCGCTGGCAGTCCTGCGGTGACGGCGGTGCCGGCCCGCCCCGGGCGCGAGGAACTCCGCGAGACGCTGGCCGGCCTCGACGGCCGGCGCCTGGTCGTCTGCGGAACCGACGCCGACCTGGCCGCGGTGCTGCTGCGGCTGCTGCGCGCCGATCTACTGGGAACCGTGCCGGTGGGCTACGTGCCGTCCACGGCGACCTCGGCGGTGGCCCGGCTCTGGGGCCTGCCGGTGGTGCCCCCGGCGGCGGCCGAGCTCGCGCTGCGGGGCCGGCCGGGCCGGGTGCCCCTGGTGCGTGACGACTCAGGAGGGGTGCTCGTGGGGCTCGGCGTGGTACGGCCGGTGCAGGGGGTGGCCTACTGCGACGACGAGGTGGTGCTGCGCGGCGCCGCATCCCGGCTGGAGGTGCGGCCGGACCGGGCGCTCGGTGTGGTGGTCCGCGTGGTGCGGCGCGGGCTGATGCCGTGGCGCGCGGTGCGCCAGGCTGCCGGGCGCGCCGTGCAGCTGGGTTGCGCACCCACCGGCGTCTGGCGTGACGGCGTCGCAGACCGCACGACCGACCGCTGGACCTGGTACCGGCACACCGAGGACTGGCGACTGATCCGAGGCCCCAGCTAACCTCCGGGTCGTGCCGACAGCGGCGGGCGAGCGGAGCAGCCATCCGTGCTGCTCCTCGACGAGCTCGGCTATGCGCGGGACTGGGACCGGTGGCTGAAAACGTGCTACGACGATCAGTGGCCGGTCCAGGTGATCGCGACCGCCGCGCTGCGAGACCGCCGCCAGGAAAGCGGGGTAGGCCGGTGGTCAGAACAGTTCCTGCTGCCGTACCTGTTCACCGAGTACCTGGATCTGGTAGGGAATGCCGTTCCATGCGACGTGGGGGAAACGCTCGCGGAGACCGTACGCGGGCTGCCTGCCCGGTTACCTGAACCGGAGAAGCTCTCGACCCGACGATATCGCTTCTTGCTGCTCGGCGGTTTCCCAGAACTGCTCGCACAAGAGCTGGCTGGGGACGGGCTTGACGACACAGACCGGACGCTGCTGTCCCAGCAGGTACTTCGCAGTGACGCAGTGGAGCGGGCGATCTATAAGGACATCCCCCAATCGTTCGGTATCGACAACCCCATGCTCCTTGAACGGCTCCTCTACGTCCTGGCGGGCCAGATCGGGGGAGTGCTCTCACCCACCGGTATCGGGCGCGACCTCGATGGTCTGTCCCAGCCCACGCTGGACCGCTACGTGTCGTACCTCGAGAAGACGTTCATGATCTTCCGGCTGTCAAATTACGGCGGCAGCGAGGCGCAGGTGCAGCGTCGCGGCCGCAAGCTCTACTTCCTCGACGGGGCCGTGCGCAATGCCGCCCTGCAACGGGGGCTCGCGCCGCTGCACGACCCGGTCGAGATGGGCATGTTGCTGGAGAACCTGGCTGCTACGACGTTGCACAGCCTGGCGCTGCACAGCGGGATCCGCCTGCACTACTGGCGGGACCGCACTGTCGAAGCCGCCCTCGTGTTCGACCATCCCACTGAACCGATGGCATTCGAGGTCGCGGCATCCACGCGTCACTCGATCGGCGGCTTGCGGGCACTGGCCGAGCGCTTCCCCCGATTTTCTGGACGCTGCTACCTCGTCGCGCCCGAAGCGCCGTTGCTGCACCCGCACGCCACATCATCGGGCGTGGGTAGCCTCCCGCTTGATCAGTTTCTGATAGCAGCTGGGCGGCAGGCCGAGGCAGCAATGACTCGCAATCTGTGGGCAGCCCGCCCCAGCAGCGCCTAATGCAGGCCTGGGCGGCAAGCTGGTTCACAATTCCCGGCAATTCCTCGATTGCGACCCCCGGCTGTGGCCCGAAATAGTGTAGCAGTTCAACGTGAACAGGGAGCTGGGATGACCGCTGACGTGGTCGACGCCCCCCGGCGCAAGGTGACGCTGGAGGAGCTGCGGGCGCACCGGGATGAGATCGAGGAGATAGGCCGCCGGTACGGCGTCAGTAGCCGTTTTTTCGGGTCGGTCGCCAGGGGCGATGCCAACGACAACAGCGACCTCGACCTGCTTATCGACGCCAGCGCGGAGACCGGACTGTTCGATCTTGCCGACTTCGCGCTCGACGTCGAGCAGCTCATGGCCGTCTTCACGCAGGTGGTCACGGTTCCCGGGCTCAAACCCCGCATCCGGGATTGAGTCGTCGGCGGCAGTACCACTGTGAGATCCGATGAGGGAGATCCGATGAGGAGCGGTTGCTCCCGGTCCATGACCCTTCCAGCCGCCGCGGGCTGATCCAGGGAGCTGCGTCAGCTGCGGTCAGGGCTGGTTCAGCGGGATCGCCAGGTCGACCACGCTGCGGCCGAGGGGACCGACCAGCTCGGCCTTACCGGAGGACAGGGTGATCCGGTAAAGCCCGTACTGGCCGCCGACCGGCAGGGTGGCGAAGGCCATCTGGTCGCCGCGCGCCGTGCTGTAGATGTCGAACCCGGCGTTGGCGCCGGCGTCGACGGTGAGCTTGCCGGTGGCGGCGAGCAGCCCGGCGTTGGCCGGCGACTGGATCACGATCTGGTCCAACGTGATGTCCAGGTCGTACAGCGTGGTCGCAGTGTTCGGGTCGGTGTCGTTGTTCGTGTATGCCGCGCCGGTGAGTCCCCTGGCCGGCGGGGCCGGCGGGGTGGCCGGCGGGACTGGCGGGTAGCTCAGCTGGGTGTCAGCGACGGTCGCCGGCAGCGGAGTCGTGAAGGGCTGCCGCAGGTTCTGGCCGGTGTCGCTGACCACCCGCAGCGCGTTGGCGAAGGGGTTGAAGTCAACCCCGAAGTCCGTGCCCTGCAGGGCGATCGTCAGCCGTCCCACACTGGTCGCCTGGCCGTTCGTCGCCACGGTGTAGAGGCCGCCTTTGTCCCCGACGCCGTACAGCTTGCCGTCCTGCACCCGGTAATCGATGCCGACCAGCCGGGCGTCGCCGCCGCCGAGGCCGCGGATCGTGCCGGTTTCGCGGGGGCTGGGGTTGCTCGCGGAGAACTGGACGAGCTTGTTGTCGTCGGTCAGGCCGACGATGTCGAGGGCTGGCTGGCCGCTATCACCGGCGGGGCTTCCCTGGGCGCAGGCCACTGTGGTGGATAGGAGGAGCACGGCACCTGCGAGAAGTGTGACCAGACGGGCGTTCAACGGCGTGCGCAAGGTTCATCCCCCTTCGAACGGATGGAGCGGACCGCGGACGCGACCCCTGGGACATGTTCGGCCTACCCTGCCACTGCGTTCACCGAACGCTTGACAGCCTCAATGTCGGCTCAGCGCCAGGCGGACACCAGGTCGTCGGGACCGTAGACCGCCGCCAGGTCCCAGGCCGTGCAGCCGGAGCGGCTCACCGCGATCAACGGGGCGTCGCGACCCCCCGCACCTCGGCGCGATGCGCGGCGAGATCGGCTAGGTCCCGCTGGTCGAATGGGCGACGCTTCCGGTGCGGGTCCAGTAGCCGCCGACGACTGCGGTCCCAGCCAGGCGCGGATCACTGGTGGCGAGGCGCTCCAGCGAGGCGCGCACCAGCGGTCCCACAGCGCCTGCAGCGCACCCTCGAGCGAGGGACTCGCCTGCGCCAGCCACGGGAACTCATCAAGCACCACGATGGCGGGGCCGTCGGGCAGCTGCCCGCCACATCGATGAGACTACCGGAAATGCTAGTTTCATCGATGTTAGTGAGATGCCTCCACGGCATAGAGGCGATCAAGGCCGATACAGCCGACCTGCCCGTCTCCCTCAGCCGCCAGCAGCTCGGCAGTGAAGCCGGTGCCGCTGAAGCACAGCAGCCGCGCTCGCTCGGCGCCAGCCCGATCCTGGGCGACGAGGAGCTGACGGATCCGCCGGAGCCGGTCGAGGTGATCGACGTTCATCACCTGTCCCCACTTCGCCTCCCCCAGGGCCAGCACTCGCCCGTCCGCTGTTGCCACCACGACGTCGACCTCCCAGGTGCGCCGCCGGGCAGCATCGTTGACCACGCCGCCGGTCACCGTAGCTGCCCGGCCGCCGACCGTGGCGTCGTCGGCGAAACGGGCCGCCCAGTCCCGGCACAGCTGCTCGAAGTGCGGGCCGAGCACTGCCGAGTCGAAGCGGGCCCGGGCGTCGGCCCATACCGTCGCGGCCTGCCCGGGGCGCTCCAGCCTGGCCCACTCCGGGCGCATCACGGCGTGGTAAAAGGTGATCAGTGGTTCGGTGATGCGCACTCTGCTGCGGCTGGCCCGGAACGCGTCCGGATCCCGGCGCAGCAGCCCGGCGTCCTCCAGCACGGTCAGCGGGTGTTGCAGCGCGTCATCCCGCCGGCCGACGAAGCGGGCGATGGCCCCGCGGGTGTGGTGGCCTTCCGCTACGGCGGCCAGAACCGAGTGGTAGAGCGCCTTGTCCCGCAGCGAGGGCTCCTCCGCCAGCAGGTATCGGGCCTCCTTGAACAGTGGGCTCGCCGGGTTGAGCACGGTGCGGACCACCCAGGCGTCGAAGTCGTCGGCCCCGGCGGGCGCGTCGCCGGCGGTGTACTCACGGCGGTAGGCAGGAGTGCCGCCCACAATGGAATGCACCCGAACGGCGAGATGCGGGTCGTCGATCCCCCAGAACCCTGCGGCGGCCCGATAGTCGAAGGTGGGCACGGTGAGGTCGAGACCAGCACGACCGCGCAATGGAGCCGAGCCGGACAGCAATCCACCCATGAAAGTCATCGACGAACCGCACAGCACCAGCCGTGCCCGGGAACTTGTGCGTTCCTTTCGTCGGGGCCCGAGGGCTTTCTGCACGATCGACGGCAGCGCCGGGCTTGAGGCACAGAGGTACGGGAACTCGTCAAGGACGACCAGCACGGGTGCCTCACGTCCGAGCGCCAGCAACAGGTCCATCGCCTGCTCCCAGTCTCGAAGCGACGGCGCGGCAGGCATATCCAGGTACTGGGCCACCGCCTCGGCCAGCTGCCGCAGCGACTCCGCCTCAGTAGCCTCGGTGGCCACGAAGTAGAACCCACCCGTCGCCGAGCACAACGCCTCGAGCAGGTAAGACTTGCCCTGTCGGCGACGTCCGGACACCACCCCCAGCGTGGCACCCGGCGAGGCGCCGGTGCAGAACCGGACGAGCGCCTCCCACTCCCACGCGCGGTCGTACATGTCCGGCGGCCGGCGGATCGAGCTCACGGTTGCTACCGTACTACCGGTGGCGCAGAAGGTGTAATCATACTTCCAGTAACCATGATTCCCGCTCAGCCCGCTCGCCTGAGACGGACGACATCGCTGCCTCTAAAGCTGCCCTGATGCTGTGGCCGACGGCCTCGGCGACCGGCGGCGGGAAGGCGTTGCCGATCTGCCGGTAAGCAGCCGTCTTACGGCCCGCAAAACGCCATTCTGGCGGGAAACCTTGCACCGCGGCCGCCATGGGCAAGGTCAGCCGTGGCACATGGTGCGGTGGGTGACGAATCGTCGGCGGTGCGTCTGCTAAGCCCTTGCCATCGACGCCCAGCCGCAGCCACTCCGCCCGCGCCCGGGTCGGACCGAGGTCCGGACCTCCATGCTTGCGTGACCCACCCACAAGAGTCGGCCCGATCGTGTTGGCTCGCGTGGCCCACATGGCCGCGCCCGGCCAGCCGTCAGCAGTCATCAGCCGCTTCAGCACCTTGCCAACGGTCGGCGGTGCACCCACCGATGCCGGCCACCTGAAGTGTTCGAAATCCGCTGCCCGCAAGCCCACCAAAATGAAACGCGGACGAAGCTGCGGCACTCCGAACTCTGAGGCATTCAATACCTGCCAGTCGCAGACGTAACCCATCTTGCTCATGCGCTCAAAAATCTGCGCGCGATAGTCGGCAAACCGGGCAGTCGCCAGGCCCTTGACGTTTTCCAGCATCACGGCACGGGGCTGAGCGTCCGCAACCATATCGAGTGCCCGGGGGAAGAGATCGCGCTCATCGTCTTCGCCGAGCCTTTTTCCGGCTATGGAAAACGGTGGGCACGGAACACCCCCCGCGAACAAGTCAACCCCGGAAAATTGTTTCGCGTCAACGCTGTGCACGTCACGTTCGATCACATGCCAGCCCGGCCGGTTGAGGCGTAGCGTCGCACAGGCCTCAAACTCGATCTCCACCGCGGCTACATGCGTGAAACCCGCACGTTCAAGGCCGAGTGATTGGCCACCGGCACCAGCGCAGATCTCAAAGCAGGTCAGGTCTGTCACGGTGGCTCCAGCGTGGGTGGGGGTGGGGCGTGGATCGAACGCTTGTTCGGACGCGATCCTTTCACGGGACGGCCGCGCGGGCGAGGAGGCTAGCAAGATCATGTCTGGTGTGTCGCACCGGGGGCCTGCCCCTACGCCAGCGGCGAGCACTGCCGGCCGCAGCCGGAACATGCAAGCCATCCGCCGCGCCAACACCAAGCCCGAGGTTGCCCTCCGTTCGGCGCTGCATCGAGCCGGGCTCCGCTTCCGCAAGGACTACCGCCTCGATCTCGCAGAGGGGCGCGTACGTCCTGACGTGGTGTTCACCAGGGCGCGCGTCGCGGTATTCGTCGATGGGTGCTTCTGGCACTGCTGCCCAGACCATGGCCGTCAGCCCAGCGTCAACAGTGGCTACTGGGCACCAAAACTGCAGCGCAACGTCGACCGTGATCACCAAAACACGATCACGCTGGAGCGGGCAGGCTGGATAGTCGTGCGGATCTGGGAGCATCAGGACGCCAAGCAGGCCGTGACAGCGGTGAGCGAAGCACTACAGCGTGCGCACCGGAACCGATAAGGCAGCCGCAGCAGGGGAAGCCTGCCGGGACGATGCGCGTTGCTGGCTGGTAGCTCTCCAAGGACTACCGCCGACGGGTGAGGTGGCCTTGGAGAGCTACCAACTACCCGAAGGTGGGAGGGTGCTGTGGCAGCCGAGGCGGTCCAGGTGCAGCGGGTTCTGGTGGTAGCGGCACATCCGGACGACGTGGACTTCGGATCCGCCGGCACGATCGCGATCTGGACCGACGCGGGTCTTGAGGTGTCCTACTGCATTGTGACCGACGGTGCCGCCGGTGGTGCCGACCCCAGGGTGCCCCGCTCGGCGATCAGCGGTATCCGCCAGGACGAGCAGCGCAAGGCGGCCACCACGCTGGGCGTCACCGACGTCGAGTTCCTCGGCTACCCCGACGGCAGGCTGACGGTGAGCTTCGAGCTGCGGCGCGACATCACCCGTGTCATCCGCCGGACCCGGCCGGATCGGATGGTGATCCCGTCTCCGCACCGTGACCTGCGCAATCTCTATGGCAGCCACCCCGATCACCAGGCGGCCGGGGAAGCCGCACTGTGCGCGGTCTACCCCGACGCCCGCAACCCGTTCACGCATCCTGAACTGCTCGCCGAGGAGGGCCTGGATGCACACACCGTCCCCGAAGTGTGGGTATCGAGCCCCAACGACCGGGCCGACCACTACATCGACATCACCGACACCTTCGGCCGCAAGATCGCCGCGCTGCGTGCGCACGCCAGCCAGACCGCGCATATAACGGGGCTGGAGGAGCGGATGCGCGACTGGGGTTCCCTGCAGGCCCGGGCCGCTGGGCTGGCAGAGGGCCGGCTGGCGGAGGGCTACCTCGTCCTCGATACCCGCTGACGCGAGTCGCTCCAGTCAGCCAGATCCGGGTCGCTGCCGGTGAGCAGGACGTGGGCCACCAGGTCGGGATTGTCGTTCATCGGCAGGTGCCCGCAGCCGGGCAGCCGCAAGAGCCGGACGTGCGGGATCAGCCGGATGACCGACTCGGCCCGGGGCCGCCGCATGAGGACGTCCCGGGCTCCCCAGGCGATGGTCACCGGCACATCGGGCACCCGGCCGGTGAAGATGACCTTGTCTCCGGCCGCCACGGTGGGACCGAAGCCGACCGCGCCGATCAACGCCCGCATGTCCTCGAGCACCACCTGTGGCTCGAGCAGGTCCGGGCGGGCGAACAGGACGCCGGTCATGAGCGCCCGCCCGGCCGTCGTCTGGGCCAGCCGGGTCGCGAGCTTCGGGGGCAGGTACCGCGCGGTGCGGTGCACCGACCGCACCATGCCCATCGACACCCGGCGTCCCATCGGGGTCCATAGTCCCGCTGGGGACAGCGCCGTCGCGCTGCGCACCATCCCCCGCTGCGCCAGCACGAGCGACACCAGGCCACCCATCGAGTTCCCGGCCACGTGCGGCCGGTCCAGTCCCAGGCTCGCGAAGAACTCCGACAGCACGATCACCGCGGTGTCCAGCTCGTAGGGCAGGTGATCGGGCAGCGGCGGGGACTCACCGAAGCCCGGGAAGTCGAGGGAGATCACCTCGCGGTGCTTGGCCAACCGGCCGACGACGGGAAGCCACCCCTGCCGCCGGTGCCCGACCGCGTGCAGCAGCACCAGCGGCGGCCCCGCGCCGCACCTGTCGTAGGCCAGCTGCACACCAAGCACTGTATCGACTCGTGACCCGCCAGTAACTAGTGCTCTAAGGTGCACGACGCACGCAAAACCCCCACCCGCCATGGGAGGATATCCACTCGTGCACGAGATGGCCGACCGGGTCGCCCGCCGGCAGGCTGCCCTGCCGCAGATCCGCTACCCGCCGGCCCTGCCGGTGAGCCAGCGCAAGGACGAGATCGCCGCAGCGATCCGGGACCACCAGGTGGTGATCGTCGCCGGGGAGACCGGGTCCGGGAAGACCACCCAGCTCCCGAAGATCTGCCTGGAGCTGGGCCGGGGGATCCACGGCACGATCGGGCACACCCAGCCGCGCCGGCTGGCAGCCCGCACGGTGGCCGAGCGCATCGCCGAAGAGCTGGGGGTCCCGGTCGGCGGCGCGGTCGGCTGGAAGGTGCGGTTCACCGATCGCGCATCCGACGACACCCTGGTCAAGCTGATGACCGACGGCATCCTGCTGGCCGAGATCCAGTCCGACCGGTTGCTGCGGCAGTACGACACGCTGATCATCGACGAGGCGCACGAACGCTCCCTGAACATCGATTTCGTGCTGGGCTACCTCAGGCAGCTGCTGCCCCGCCGCCCCGACCTCACAGTGATCATCACGTCGGCGACCATCGACCCCGGGCGCTTCTCCCGGCACTTCGACGGTGCGCCGGTGATCGAGGTCTCCGGCCGCAGCTACCCGGTGGAGATCCGGTACCGCCCTTATGGCGTGGACTCCGACAACGACCCAGACGACCGCGACCAGACTCAGGCGATCTGCGACGCCGTCGGGGAGCTGCGCGCCGAGGGCCCCGGCGACGTGCTGGTCTTCCTGTCCGGTGAGCGGGAGATCCACGACACCCGGGACGCGCTGGCCGCGCTGAAGCTGCCGGACACCGAGATCCTGCCGCTGTACGCACGGCTGTCGGCCGCCGAGCAGCACCGGGTCTTCCAGCCGCCGGGCACCAGGGGCGGACACACCGGGCACCAGGGCCCGACACGCGCGGGAGGGGTGCGCCGGATCGTGCTGGCCACCAACGTCGCGGAGACGTCGCTGACCGTGCCGGGGATCCGGTACGTGATCGACCCCGGCACGGCCCGGATCTCCCGCTACAGCCGCCGGCTCAAGGTGCAGCGGCTGCCGATCGAACCGGTGTCGCGGGCCTCGGCCACCCAGCGGGCCGGCCGGTGCGGGCGCACCAGCGACGGCATCTGCATCCGGCTGTACTCGGCGGCGGACTTCCAGGCGCGGCCGGAGTTCACCGACCCGGAGATCGTGCGCACCCACCTCGCATCGGTGATCCTGCAGATGGCGGCCCTGGACCTGGGTGACGTAGCCGCGTTCGGGTTCATCGACCCACCGGACCGCCGCCAGATCTCCGACGGGGTGGCGCTGCTGCGCGAGTTGGGGGCTCTTCAAGACCGGCCAACCGGGGGGTTGGCCGGTCTTGAAG